>JAKBTP010000006.1 GCA_021844355.1 bacterium
CGTTCCGGCTGGGAGTCCTGGTGGAGGAGGGCAACGTCGCCGGAGGGTCCTTCGCCCGCTCCCTGGAGCGGGAGTCCCAGGGGGCCGGGATCGAGGTGGACCATCGCCGGGCGCCCCGGGACGACCCCGAGGCCACCCTCCTACTCCTGGACGAACTGGTGCTGGACCCGACGGTGGACGGCGTCGTCGTGGTGCAGCCGGTGAGGGCGCTACCCCCCGGGATGGTGGAGGCCCACCTCCCGGCCAGCAAGGACGTGGAGGCGGTCACCCCGGCGGCCCAGGCCGCTGCCGCGGCCGGGCTCCGGCGAGGGACCCCGGTGGCCGAGGCCTGCCTCTCGACCCTTCGCCATCTGGGGTACGACCTCCGCGAGACCTGTGTGCTGCTGGTCGGCCACGGGCCCACCGGAGGCCGCCCGATCGCCCAGCGGCTCCTGGCGGAGGGGGCCCAGGTCACGGTTGTGCAGCATGATGTCGACCGCCTCGATCCCGTCCCCGCGTACCAGGTCCTGATCTCGGCGGTGGGGATCTCCGGGGTCATCCCCAAGGAGGTGGTGCGTCCCGGGACGACGGTCCTGGACGTGGGCACCTCCATGGTGGCGGGGACTTTGCACGGGGACGTCGGCCCGGAGGCCGCCGCCCGGGCCGCCAGGGTGACCCCGGTGCCGGGGGGCATCGGGCGGGTCACCTCGATCTGCGCCCTGCTCTCGCTCACCGAGCTCGCCCGCCTCAGCCCGGGACCGATCGCCTCCTGGTCCTTGCTGGAGGCGGTGGCGCGCCTGCTCTCCCCCCGGGACCCGGCCGGGGGAGCGGCGGCGGCGGCCATCACCGGGTCTCTGGCCTCGGCGCTGGACGGGCTCTGCCGGATGCACGGGGATCCCCGGGAGATCGCCTGGTCGGGGCACAGCGCGGCCCGGCTGCTGCTGGCCGCGGACCACGACCGCCTCGCCTTCGGCGCCTTCCAGCGCGCCCAGCGGAGCGGCGAAGGGCTGAGTCAGGCGCGCGACGCGGCGCTGGCAAGCCCCGCGGAGATCGCCGCCGCCCTGGGCGAGCTCGAGGTCAGGCTGCGTCAGCTGCAGACCACCGAGGCGCTGGAGCTGGACCGGCGCCTCGCCCTGGAGATCACCGGGGCGGCGCGAGAGGCGGTGCTGCGCCTTCGGGAGGCCTTCGCCGCCCAGCCCTGATCAGGGGACCAGGACCGCCGCCCCGTTGATGCCGTCCGTCTTCAACTTCAAAAGCGCCTGATTGGCGTCCTCCAGGGCGAACTGCTCGTGCTGGGTACGGATGGGGATCTCGCTCGCCAGGTGGAGGAGCTCGGAGACGTCCTGGCGGGTGAAGTTGGCCGCGCTCTGGATCCGCCGCTCCCAGTAGAGGTGCTGGTATTCGAACTCGGGAACGCGATCCAGATGGATGGCGTTGATCACCAATGAGCCTGCCCGGTCCAGGGCCCTGAGCGCCTCCACCACAACCTCGCCCGCCGGCGCGAAGGTGATGGCGGCGTGGAGTGGCTCCGGGGGCAACTGGCCGGGGGCGCCCACCCAGGTGGCTCCCGCCGCCCGGGCCCGCTGCTGCGCCGCCACCCCGCGGGTGACCACGTAGACCTGGCAGCCCCGGTGCAGGGCGACCTGGGCGACCAGCAGCGCGGAGGCCCCAAAGCCGTACAGCCCGAGACGATCCCCGGGCCCCACCTCCGCGAGCTTGAAGGAGCGGTACCCGATGATCCCCCCGCAGAGGAGGGGGGCGGCGTCCACCGGCCCCATCCCCCGCGGGATCGGATAGCAGAAGTCCTCCCTTGCCACCACCTGAGTGGCGTATCCCCCGTCCCGGTCCCACCCCGTGAAGTCGGCCCGCCGGCAGAGGTTCTCCTTGCCCCGCCGGCAGAGGTCGCAGACTCCGCAGGTGGAGCCCAGCCAGCCCACCCCGACCAGCTCGCCCACCGGCAGGGATCCGGCGTCGGGGCCGGCGGCGACCACCCGCCCCACCACCTGATGGCCGGGGATGACCGGGAGGCGGTGAGCGGCCAGATCCCCCTCCACGATCTGGAGGTCGGTGCGGCAGACGGCGCAGGCCGCCACCTCGATGAGGACCTCCCGTTCCCCGGGCTCGGGGTCCGGCCGCGAGACCAGCTCCAGCGGGGAGGTCTCAGCCGTCCCCGGGTCGGTCAGCTGCATCGCCCGCATGGCTCCATTTTGACGCCGCCGCCGCCCGTGCCCCGGCACTACCCTTGGGCCATGCGCTGGTCGGAGCTGGGGCTCCCGTTCGGGCCGCCCACCGCCGTCAACCCGGAGGTTCGAGAGGTGGTGTACGACTCCCGCCGGGCCGGGCCGGGCGGAGTCTTCTTCGCCATCCGCGGGACCCACGTGGACGGCCACGACTTCGTGGTAGCCGCCCTGCAGCAGGGGGCGGAGGCGGCGGTGGTGGAGCACCTGGTGGAGGGCGCCGAGAGCGTCCGCCAGGTGGTGGTCCCGGACAGCAGGGTGGCGCTGGCGCAGATGGCGGCGGCGGTGGCCGGGCATCCGTCCCGGCGGCTGCCGGTGGTGGGGGTGACCGGCACCGACGGCAAGACCACCACCTCGATCCTCCTGCAGGCGGCGCTCACCCCGGCCCTCGGCAGGGTTGGCTCGATCACCACCGTGGACTTCAGGCTGGGGGAGCTGGTGGAGCCCAACCTCACCCGCCAGACCACCCTCGAGGCCCCGGAGGTCCAGCTCCTGCTGGCGAGGATGCTGCGGGACGGCTGCCGGGCGGTGGCCCTGGAGACCACCTCCCACGCGCTGGCGCTCCACCGGGTGGACCAGGTCCAGTTCGCGGGAGCGGTGTTCACCAACGTGACCCACGACCACCTCGACTTCCATGGCAGCTGGGACGCCTACCTGAAGGCCAAGGCCAGGCTCCTGGCCATGACCGGGGAGGCGGGGGGGTTCGCGGTCCTGAACCGGGACGACCGCCGGGCCTTTCCCCTCCTCAGCGAGAGGTGGCAGGGGCCGCTCCTCACCTACAGCGCCCTGGGAGACCCGGCCGCTGAGGTCCGGGCGACCGAGCTCGCCCCGGCGGGGGGGGGTTGGAGCTTCATCGCCGCGACCCCGCACGGCGAGGCCGAGGTGCGGCTCCAGCTCGCCGGTCGCTGGAACGTGGGCAACGCGCTGGCGGCGCTGGCCGCGGGCCTGCAGATGGGGCACCCCCTGGAGGCTCTCGCCGCCGGGCTGGGCCGGCTCGAGCACGTGCCGGGGCGGATGCAGCGGGTCAGGCTGGGGCAGCCTTTCGAGGTCGTGGTGGATTACGCCCACACCCCGGCAGCGCTGGCTCTGGCACTCTCGGAGCTGCGCTCCGCCACCCCTGGGAAGCTGTGGGTGGTCTTTGGCAGCGCCGGGGAGCGGGACCTCAGCAAGCGGGCGGAGATGGGCCGGATCGCCGCCCAGCTCGCCGACCAGGTGGTGGTCACCACCGAGGATCCCCGGGGCGAGGATCCGGAGGCGATCATCGCCGAGATCTGCCGGGGGGCGGTGGAGGCCGGGGCGAGCTTCGAGGAGAACCTGCACCGCGAGGTGGACCGGGCCCGGGCGATCGCGCTGGCCGTCGAGCGGGCCCTCCCGGCGGACACCGTGCTGCTGGCCGGCAAGGGGCACGAGCACAGCATCCTGACCGCCGCCGGCGCCGTCCCGTGGGACGAGGCGGAGGTGGCGGAGAGCGCCGTGCGCCGGCGGCTGAGCGCCTCCGTCTGATCAGTATCTTTGACTTTTTGTTCTTGACGCGGGGGTCGGCGCGGTGTAGAGTCTCGGCGTCGAGACAGTGAACGCCGCCGGGCCGCACGGGGAGGCGCCATGACCCAGGACAGCTCCGCAGGCACCGGACGACATACGGCCCAGCTGGCGGTCTCCTCGGTCACCGACGCGGTGTACACCCGCCTGCGCCGGTTGATCCTCCGCCAGCTACCCCCCGGAACCCCTCTGCGTCTCAACGACCTCGCCGCCCAGCTGGGGGTCAGCACCACCCCGGTGCGGGTGGCGGTGGAGCGGCTGCGGGCCGAGGGG
Source organism: bacterium (assembly GCA_021844355.1). Classification (GTDB taxonomy): domain Bacteria; phylum Chloroflexota; class Dormibacteria; order Aeolococcales; family Bog-877; genus JAJYXT01. The sequence continues at coordinate 4,029 of JAKBTP010000006.1, forward strand.
CTGGTGGTCCATCAGCGCGGCAAGGGCTCAACGGTAGCCCCCCTCTCCCTTGACGACCTCCACGACATCTACGCGGTGCGGGTGGGGCTGGAGAGCGTGGCCGCGGGCCGGGGGGCGCCCCGGCTATCCGACGGCGAGATCGAGCGGATGCGGAGCCTGATCCACAAGCTGGGAAGCCTGGACCACGACGACCTGCGGGTCCTTCCTCAGTACCTGGACGCGGAGTGGTCGATGCACGAGATCTGCTACGAGGCGGCGGGGCACCCCCGGCTCCTCCAGGAGATCCGCTCCCACCGCCGCCAGGCCGAACGGTACTTCCGCTTGGCCCTTGCCCAGGGGATGAACGCCCACGACGACTTCCAGCACCAGACGGCGTTCTTCGAGGCCTGTGCCCACCGCGATGGGCCCGCCGCCGAGCGGATGGCCAAGGACCTTCTGGAGTGGACCGTGGAGAGGGTGGCGCCGCTGCTGGCGCCGGAGTCGCCTTCCAACGGGGCGACGGCAACTGCCCGTGGCACAGTCGGCTGAGGCCCCCTCAGGGCTCCTCTCGGAGCTGGGGGAGCGCCTCGGGGACCGGCTGAGCCTTCAGCCCTCCGACCTGGAGCGCCACAGCCGGGACGAGTCCCATCACGAGCCCCACCCACCCTGGGCGGTGGCCCGCTGCCAGAGCGTCGAGGACGTCCAGGCGGTCATGGAGGTTTGCCGGCGGCACCTCTGCCCGGTCGTGCCCTTCGGAGCCGGGAGCGGCCTGGAGGGCGGGGCCATCCCCATACGCGGCGGCGTGAGCCTGGACCTATCCGGGATGAACCGGGTGCTGAGGGTGGACCAGGATGACCTGGACGCCACCGTGGAGGCGGGGGTGACGCTCAGCCAGCTCAACTCCGGACTGGGGCCGATGGGGCTCTTCTTCCCCGTGGACCCAGGGTCCGACCCCACCCTGGGAGGGATGGCGGCCACCCGGGCCAGCGGCACCATGGCGGTTCGCTACGGGACCATGGCCGCCAACGTCCTGGGGCTCAAGGTGGTGCTGGCGAGCGGCGAGGTCCTGGCCACCGGCGGCCGGGCCCGCAAGTCCGCCGCCGGCTATGACCTCACCCACCTCTTCACCGGGTCCGAGGGGACGCTGGGAGTCATCGTCGAGGTGACGGTGCGGGTCCAGCCGCTGCCCGAGGTGACCGCGGCGGCGGTCTGCCCGATGCCCGACCTGCGGGCCGCGGTCACCGCGGTGATCCAGACCATCCAGCTGGGGGTGCCGGTGGCCCGGATCGAGCTGCTGGACGAGGTGATGGTGGACGCCATCAACCGCTTCCAGGGGTTGGAGAGCGAGGTCACCCCCACCCTGCTCCTGGAGTTCCAGGGGGCGCCGGCGGCGGTGACCGAGCAGCTGCGCGAGGTGGCGGAGGTGGTGGAGGCGAGGGGGGGCCGGCTGGAGCGGAGGACCACCCCGGAGGAGCGGAGCCGGCTGTGGGCGGCGCGCCACCACGCCCTCTACGCCGCCAAGGCGCTGCGCCCGAACGCGCGGACCTGGTCCACGGACGTCTGCGTCCCGGTTTCCCGGCTGGCGGACTGCCTGCTCGAGACCAAGGCCGACCTGGAGGGCAGCCGGGTCCTGGCGCCGATCGTGGGGCACGTGGGGGACGGCAACTTCCACCTCTCGTTCGTACTGCAGGAGGGGCGGCACGACCAGGCGAGGGAGGCGGCTCTGGTGCACGACCGGCTGGTGGCGCGCGCCCTGCGGATGGGCGGGACCTGCACCGGGGAGCACGGGGTGGGGGTCGGCAAGCTCTCCTACCTCCGCCAGGAGCACCCCTCCGGGATCGGGGTGATGCGCCAGCTGAAGGCGGCCCTCGACCCGCTCGGGATCCTCAACCCGGGCAAGGTCCTGGAGGCCCCGGCCTGATGGGGGCGCCTCTCCCGCCGGAGCCGCTGGCGGCGGTTTCGCGGCTGCCGCGCTACGTTCCCGGCACCACTGCCAACCTGCCGGACGGCCGGCCGGGCTACAAGCTGAGCTCCAACGAGTCGCCGTTCCCACTGCCGGAGCCGATCGTCCAGGCGATGTCGCGGGCCTGCGCCGACGCCAGCCGCTACCCCACCTCCGGACGGGCCCTGGCCGAGCGGCTGGCGGGGCGGCACGGGCTGGAGCCACAGGAGGTGGCGGTGGCCGGTGGTTCGCTGGAGCTGCTGCGCGACCTGCTGCTGGCCTACACCGGCCCGGGCGCCTCGGTGGTGTACGGCTGGCGGTCCTACGAGGCGTACCCGATCCTGGCGGGAAGCTGCGGGGCCCGGACCGTCCCCGTCCCCCTCCGGGAGGAGTCCATCGACCTCCAGGCCCTGGCCGACGCCGTCGCCCCCGATACCAGGATGGTGCTGCTGGCCGACCCCAACAACCCGACGGGGACCGCCCTCGACTTCAAGGAGGTGGAGGCGTTCGCCCGCCGGCTGCCGGACTCCTGCCTTCTGGTGCTGGACCAGGCTTACTGCGAGTTCGGGGACCCGGAGTCCGCCTCGAGGGCGCTCCGGCTGCGCTCCGAGCTGCCCAACCTGGTGGTCACGCGCACCTTCTCCAAGGCCTTCGCGCTGGCCGGGATGCGGGTGGGATGGTGCGCCGCCCACCCGCAGGTGGTGGAGGCGCTGGAGCGGGTCGCTCTTCCCTTCACCCTGACGGCGCCGGCCGAGGCCGGGGCGTTGGCGGCCCTGGACCTGGAGGCGGAGCTCAACCGTCGGGTGCAGACCGTCATCTCAGAGCGCGAGGAGCTCACCGCCGGACTGCGTCGGCTGGGGCTGACGGTCCCCCCTTCCCGCGCCAACTTCGTCTGGCTCCCCCTGGGAGCTCGCTCTCAGGAGTTCGCCGCCGCCTGCTCCGATTCCGGGGTCAGCGTTCGCTGCTTCGCGGGCGAGGGGGTGCGGGTCACCGTGGGGCTGGCGGAGGAGAACCGGGCGGTGCTGGAGGCGGCCGCGTCCTTCGTCCGGGGTGGGGCCCCTCGCTGAGCGGTGGCCGCCCGGGGCCGGCGCGCCATGTGCTCGGGGGACCCGGGGCCGGATCGGCCGTAGGCAGGGTTTTCTGCGGGGCCGGCTGGTCCCGCTCAACCGCCGCCACGCGACAGTCAGCTGGCTCGGGCCGGGCTCCAGGCCTCCGCCACCGGCCACCGACCGCACCGGCTGGCCACCCGCTCCTCCTCCACGTCAACCGCGTCCCCATGAGCTCGGGTCCCGACAGCGACCTGCGCGCGCCCCCACCGTCCGCGGCCAGCAACGGGCCCTTCCGGCCCCGGACCCGCGCCGAGGGCGGCACCTCGCCATGATGGAGCTGGGGCTGGCAGCGGCCCGGTGCCCGGCCGTGAGGCATACTCCTCTGCCGGTGGGTCCGGCGTCAGGAGGAAGACCTCTTTGCACTGGCTGACCGTCTGGCAGTTCGACCCCTCGGTGTGGGTGGGTTGTGCCCTGGGGCTGGTCGCCTACCGCTGGCTTCCGGGCGCCCACCGGGGCCGGCGGCTCTACCTGTGGGTGGCCGGGGTGCTGGTTGTGTTCGTCGCTCTGGAGTCGGCCATCGACGTGGTCGGCGACAACTACCTGTTCACGCTGCACATGGCCCAGCACCTGATGCTCTCCATGGTGGCGCCACCACTGATGGTCCTGGGGCTGCCGCCCCAGACCATCGACGCCCTGCTCCAGGGACGGGCGCGCCGGCTCGTGCGCCTGCTGGTTGATCCATGCTTCGCCGGCCCCGCCTACTTCGCAGTCCTGGTCGGATGGCACTGGCCACCACTCTTCGACTTCGCGCTGACCCACCCCCCAGTCCACGTCATGCAGCACCTCAGCTTCATCGCCGTGGGGCTGCTCTTCTGGTGGGGGACCTTGGTGCATCGCCCGGGCGAGCGCTGGAACCTCTCCGGGCTCGGGGAGTTCGCCTACCTCACGGTGGGCGCCCTGCCGGCGGTGGTCGTGGGCCTGACGGTGGCACTCCTGCCCCACCCTGCCTACCTCTACTACCTCCACCGGGCACCACTTCTGGGGATAAGCGCGCTCGCTGACCAGCGCGTTGGGGGGATCCTCATGTTCGTCTTCGACAACGTCGTCATGCTGGGGGTGGCCGGCGGCTATCTCTGGCGGATGCTCCCTGCCGACGAGGCGCGGCTGCGGGCCCAGCCCTGAGGGGCCACGCCACTTCGCCCCGGCGCTGGAGGGCGGCGCTGCTTGGTCCAGACCTTTTGGCGGTGCCCCTGGATTGCCCGTGGCTCGGCGCCCCGGTCCCCAGCACCCCGCGCAGATCTCCACCTCGGCCCTTCCGGAAGTCGCGCCCGAGCGGCGGGCGAGAGCGGTCCTGGGAAGTGGAAGGCGGCCCTCGGGGCGTGACGCTAGCTCCAGAGCGCGGCTGACGGAGTGGGGCCGGGGACTGCCGGGCCAGCGGGCAGGGTGGCCGCCGACGGCTCCCCCCGGGCACCCGCTCGAGGGCTCTCTCGGCCCCCGCGGTGGTCGTGGGACCAGACGTTTGGGTTGGCCCGCCACCTCGGGTCAACTCGGCGTCTGCCGGTCAGCGCACAACCCGCGCCGGCCCCGGGACGGCTGCCGGTATCCTGCCGAGATCTCGGGGACCAGGCGGCTCCCCGATCGCCTCCAGCAGCTGCCAGAGGGCCGCCAGCGAGTGGCCACTCACCAGCTGGTCCACGTGGGGAAGAGCCGCCGCCATCCCGGCGGTCTCCGGCCGGAACCGAGAGCTGGCGCTCCGGGGATTCACCCACACGAGGCGATGGGCCAGGC
>JAKBTP010000170.1 GCA_021844355.1 bacterium
GGGGGCCGCCGGGGGCGGTTGACAGACCGGGGCGCACGCGCCAGCCTTCCCCCATGAGCGTCGCCCAGCCGGCATCCCGGATCTCGGTGCGCTTCTCCGCTTCCCGGCTGCTCGCCCTCTCCGCCTACTGGCTGGCGATCAACTACCTCTGGCAGGGCATGGGGGCCCTCATCCTCCCCCGCCTCATCATCCAGCTGGTCCCCGCCGCCCACCGGGGACTGGCCCTGGGCGCGGTCTCGGTATCCGGGGCGGTGCTGGCGATCCTGGTGCAGCCGGCGGCGGGCGCGCTGTCCGACGGCTGCCGGGTCCGCTGGGGCCGGCGCAAGCCCTACATCCTGGCGGGCACCCTGGGCGACCTCCTCTGCCTCCTCGGCCTGGCCCTGGCAGGAAGCTATGCCGCCCTCCTCATCCCCTACTGCGCCCTACAGGTGTGCTCCAACACGGCGGAGGGCGCCTACCAGGGACTGCTCCCAGACCAGGTGCCGGCGGGTGAGCGTGGCCGGGCCGCCGGCTACTACGGCATGGCCGTCTTTGTGGGAACGGCCCTCGGCTTCCTTCTCACTGGCCAGCTGATCGCCCTGGGGCATGTCCAGCTCGCCCTGGCCAGCGCCGGCGTGGTCCTGATGCTGACCCTCGCGGTGACGCTGTGGCTGGTGCCCGACTCCCCGGCCCGGCAGCCACTCGCCAGCCGCCGGCGGGCCCTTCTCGGCATCTTCAGCTTCCGCCCCCGGCGGGACCCCGACTTCACATGGCTCCTCGGCTCCCGTCTGCTGGCCCTCATGGGCATCGCCGGTCTCACCGACTTCGCCCTGCTGTACATCAAGGCCTACTACTTCCCCGGATCGGGAAGCGCGGTCGCCGACCGCGCCTCGGGGGCCACCTCGGTCCTGCTGGCCGTGGTGGTGGTGCTGGCGATCGTGGTCACCCTGCCGGCCGCCCGGTACTCCCAGCGTGTCGGCCGGCGCGCCGTGGTCCGGGCCGCCTGCTGGCTGGGTGCCGTGGGTACGGCGGGGCTGATCCTGGCCAACTCCCTGCCTGAGGTCTACCTCCTGGGGGCCCTGGTGGGGTCGGCCTTCGGCATGCTGCTCTCGGTCGACTGGGCCTTCGTGGCGGACCTGGTGCCCGAGGACTCGGCGGGACGCTACATGGGCATCTCCAACCTGGCGACCGCCGGTTCGGGGATCCTGGCCACCGCCATCGCCGGGCCCCTTCTGGACTACGGCAATGGCCTGCGCCACAACCTCGGCTTCCCCTTGATCTTCGGCTTCTTCGCCCTGGCGCTCGTCCTGGGCGGCTGGCTGGTGTTCCGGGTGCGCCCCCCGGAGGAGAGGGGCGAAACCGCCACCTGACACCGAGGCTGGCCGCGAGCAGCCAGCAACGGCCGGGCCAGTGGGGTGGCCCCAGCCGGCCAGTCACCGCTCCCAGACCAACCGCCTCCCGGTGGCTCAGCCCTCCGGCATACCCCCCGAGCCGTGGACCCGCTTGTGGGCCAGAACAGATAAGAGCTCGGCGATGCACCGGTTGGCGTTCTGGGCGGTCAGCTCGGCGGGGTCGTTGGCCGGCGCCACCTCCACCACGTCCATGGCTACCACGGCGGTGGATAGCGCAACCTGGCGGATGGCGCGCAGGAGGTCGGCCGGGCTCATCCCGCCGGGCTCCGGGGTCCCCGTCCCTGGCGCGAATCCCGGGTCCAGCACGTCGATGTCGACGGAGATGTAGATGAGCTCCGGCCCGTCCAGGGCCTCCGCCACCGCCCGGCGCATCACCTCGACTATCCCCTCCTCCCACACCTCCTCCATTAGGTGCCAGCGCATCCCCTGCGCGCGCATCCAATCGAAGACGTCCCTGGGCGGCCAGTAGCCCCGGAGCCCCACCTGCACGAAGTTGCGTCCCGGGACCGCCCCGGACTCCACCAGCCGGCGCATCGGGGTGCCGTGGGAGAGGGGGTTCCCGAAGCTCTCGGCCGCGGTGTCGGCGTGGGCGTCGAAGTGGACGATCCCCAGCCTGCCCCGGCCCACCGCGTCCGCCACCGCGGTCGCCGAGGGCAGGGTGATGGAGTGGTCACCCCCCAGCACCAGGGGCACGATCCCGCGGCTGGCCACCTCGGACACCCGCCGGCGGATGGCCTCGTGGGAAGCGTGCACATCCCCGGGTGGGCAGACGGCATCCCCGTAGTCCACCACCGTGAGCTCCGTGAAGGGGGAGACCTCCAGGTTCAGGTGCCACTCCGGGGTCTGGTAGTTCGCCACCCGGATCGCCCGGGGGCCGAAGCGGGCCCCCGGCCGGTAGGTGGTGGAGTCGTCGTAGGGGGCACCGACCACGGCGGCATCCGGCCGCCAGCTGTCCAGCTCCTCCTCCTCCGTGATCCCCACCACCTTGGAGAAGGTGGCGGGACCAAGATAGGCCGGTCCGTGCATCTGTGCCCTCAAAGAGGGCGGGATCTCAGGCCTGGGCATGAATCCCCTCCTGTCGCGGTGCGCGACCAGGGGCACCCTTTGAGGGCGCTGCCCTATCGGGTCGTGACCTCCTCCAATTATCGGAGGCTCGAAGCGTCCCGGCCCTCAGGCGTGAGTGGCCGGGTCCGCCACCCGATCGGGCCGCCGGTGCAAGGCTGGATCCACGCGTGACCACGTCCGACCTGCGGATCGCAGCGGCGAGGCAACCCGCTGGTGTGGGGAGCTGCAGAGTGGATGGCGCCGGCGTGGCAGGTGCCGGGTACTAGGGCCAGTCCAGGCTCCGAAGGCGTGAGGGCAGCCATACGGGTGGCGGACGACCGGCAACGGCGATGGCCATCTTGGACAGCGTCCAGGTCGGGAAGGACCGCTCGTCCCGACCGGGTGTCTCTTCTGAGTACTAACCGGGGATGGTCTCCACGCTCACCCGCCCCTCCAGCCCCAGGTACACGGACATGATCCGCTCCAGGAGCCCCTCGAAGGCCCGGGGGTCCCACCCCTCCACCAGCTCGTGGAGCCGCTGCTGGTGCTCCTCGGCGATGGCGGCCAGGACCATCCAACCCTGCGATGTGAGTCGGAGGGTCACCCGCCTCCGGTCGGGTCCCTCCCGATCTCGAGCCACCAGCCCCTGGGCCACCAGCTGGCGGGTGAGCACCGAGGTGTGAGCGGAGCTGGAGCTGAGGTTGTCCACCAGCTCGTGCTCCCACATTCCCTGGAGCCCGGCACCGCCCAGCACCAGCACAGCGTGGTACCCCATCGGGGAGAGGCCGTGGTCGGCCACGCTGGCGTCGAGAGCGGTGAGCGCCCGGCGGAAGAAATAGCGGAGCTGGCTGCGGAAGGCCAGCTGCTCCAGGAGGGCCGGGCTGGGGGAGAAGGGCTCGTCCGGCCGCGGATCCGGGTCCACCGCCATCAGTTGGTGATCACGACCGGGGTGCCCATGGGAGTCCAGGAATAGGCCCAGGCCATCACCGAACCGGGGGTCTGGACGCAGCCGTGGCTGGCTGCGGGGATCTCGTTCTCACTTCCCGGCCCGTACTGGTCGGTCGGCTCCCAGGGGGCGTCGTGGATGTAGTAGCCGCCCTGGTCGAACTCCATGACCCAGTTCACCGGGCTGGTGGGGTACCAGAAGGGGGATCCCGGTGGCCAGGGAGAGATGAAGACGTAGGGCGACTGCTTGTCGAAGATGTGGAAGGTCCCGGTCGGGGTCCTGAGGAGGGGCCGGCCGGTGGTCACGGGGGTGGCGTTCACGGCACAGCCGTTGTCGTAGAAGACCATCTCCTGCAGGGAGAGGGAGATGTAGATCGACTTGCCGGGCAGGCTGGAGTGGCCGCAGGAGTCGGCGGACAGGCTGTGCTGGGCTGCCGCCTGCAGGGAGTTGAGGGTCGTCTGGACCGCGACCAGCTGGGTGGCCGTCTGTGCCGCGGTGAACACCGGCTGTTCGGCCTGGTACTGGGAGAGGTACCCGCTGGAGCCCGGGGTCTGCTCGGCCGCGGCCTGGTCCACCACCTCCATCACGGAGTGGTTGAGGGACGCCACCTGGTCGTTGAGCCCGATCTCCGCCCTGAGCTCCGTGAGGCCGGTGGTGAGGGCGGCGCTCTGGCTGCCCCCGGACCCGCCCGAGGCCAGCGCGGCCTTCAAGGCCGCGGCCTCCCCGGGCACCCCGAGGCTGGAGAGGTTGTCGGCAGAGGCGATCGCCACCAGCTCCGACGCCTGCTGCAACAGCCCGCCGGGAGCCTGCGCCAGGGTGACGCTGGCCGCGGCCTTTGCCTGAGCCGAATTCACCGCTGACCGGGCCTGCTGCATCTTCAGGTCCAGCTGGGCCTCCAGGGCCAGCAGCGCCCCGGGGGTGCTCGCCGAATCGATCTGGGAGGTGAGCTGCTGCCCGTTCGGGGGGTCGGAGAGCCAGGCGGAATTGCTGGCGACATAGTGCAGATAGGCCTCCAGGGTGGAGTGGGCGGCGGCCCGGTCACGCTCCAGGGCGAGGCGGAACAGGTGGCCGGCCTCCGCCCGCACCTCACCCAAGGCCTGCGACTGCCCCTGGGCGAGGAACGCGGGGTCCCACCACGAGGAGACGTCGATGGCCCTCAGCCGCTCCTGGAGCTGGACGGCGTCCCGGGAGGAGAGCCCCAGGCTGGCGTCCCGGCTCACCAGCTGCTTGGTGGAGCTCAGCTGGCCGGAGAGCGCACGGCTCTGGACGTATCCCAGGGAGAGGTCGGCCGCCACGGCCACCACCACCAGCGCCCCCAACCCACCCCAGGCCAGCCTACTGCGGCGCATCTTCCATCTCCAGCCCGCGGATGGGGACCGCGACGTCCACAAGGATAGAACCGGCGGCGGGGCCGACAGGTAACGCTACTGTCGCATTCACTGACGGTCCTCAAGCAGCACGGGAGCGATTTCGGAGATCTCGGCCGAGGCATCGGCGACGCCCCGGGAAGCCAGCGCGGCCGCCACCCGGGAGTCGGTCTCGCGCTCCAGCGCCTCCCGCTCCTCCCGGCCCTTCGGGGTCAGGGCGCCATCCCTGTCCATCAGGCCCCGGTCCGCCAGCGCCACCAGTTCCGCTTGTGCGGCCTCCTCGGCCCAGCGGAACTGAGCTGCCACCTTCAGAGGCGAACCGCCCCGCCAGGCCGCGTTGACCAGCATGAGCTGCAGGTCGGACCAACCGGCCTCCTCCCCAGCCTGGAAGTGCAGGTGGCTGCGCTCCTCTCGCAGCGCCATGGAGTCCAGCAGGAAGTCCAGCGGCCGCTCGCCGGTCCGGGGAACCGCGGCGAAGGCGGCTCCGAGCTCTCCCTGCACCTCACCGCGCACCAAGCGGCTCATCCCCTCAGGCAGAGGGTCCGGGTGTCGCCGCTTCAGGGCTGCGGAAGCCGCGGCCAGCGCCTCCTCGACATAGCGCCTCGGGTCCAGCTCCCGACACCGGGGCAGGAGGTGGTCGACCAGGGATGGGGGCACGATTCGCACCACGGCAGGCCACCGCGGCTCCGGCAGGAGCCCCAGGCGGCTGGTGAGGTAGTGCACGTATCCCTGCGACCCGCGCCGCTCGATCAGCTCCAGGATCTCGGGCTCGGCGGCGCGCAGCACCCAGAGCAGACGGCACACCCGGTCGGTGGCGGCGGCCAGCTCCCGGAGCCCCTTGGCGCTCACGAGCGCATGGCCAGCTTGCGCTCCCGCTTCTGAGCCTGGTAGCGACGAAGCTCCTCATCGGTGCGGACGGTGGCCAGAGTGGGGTGGTCGGGAAGGAAGGCCTCCCAGCCGCTGGGCCTCACCCCCAGCTGCAGCGCCAGCAGCGCCTGCAGGGTCTCTGCCTTCATCGGGCCGACCCCGGGGAGGGCCAGCAACCTGCGCCGGAGCGCGCCGGCGTCAGGCGCCTCCTCCCAGATCCGCGCGGGATCGCCTCCGTACTCCCGGACCAGGAGTTGGAGGGCGGCCGCCAGCCGCGCCGCCATCATCTGCGGGAAGCGGTGCAGCGCGGGAGGACGGCGGAACGCCTCCTCAAGGGCTCCCGGAGGAAGCTGGAGCAGCACCTCTGGGTCGAGCGAACCGACCCTCTCCAGCAACTCCTTGGGAGCGGAGAAGGCCCGCTGCAGTGGCACCTGCTGGTCGAGGAGGAATCCCATGAGGAGCGCCAGCGGCTCCTGGACCAGCAGCCGGTCGGCCTCGGTGTCCGAGGTGAAGGGAAGTCTGTCCACCTCGGCGAAGGGGAAACCGGGCACGTGACAAGGGTACCGAACCGGATGCCGGACGGGCCGGTCCCCAGCCGAGGCGTACCCTGGTGGGGCGGAGGGGCCGCTCGCGCATCTGTGGGGGACATCCATGAAGACGCACACCCGCCTCTCCAATCGAGAGCCACTGTCCCCGGATGAGCTGGCCCGCCTGGACCGCTGGTGGCGGGCCGCCAACTACCTCTCGGTGGGGCAGATCTACCTGATGGACAACCCGCTCCTGCGTGAGCCCCTGGCTCCCGAGCACGTGAAGCCCCGTCTGCTGGGGCACTGGGGCACCTCTCCAGGGCTGAACTTCATCTACGCGCACGCCAACCGGGTGATCCTCCGGGAGGGGATCTCGGCCATCTACGTCACCGGGCCCGGCCACGGGGGTCCGGCGCTGGTGGCCAACGCCTACCTCGAGGGCACCTACACGGAGGTCTATCCCGAGGTGAGCCGGGACCTCGAGGGCCTGCGCCGCCTCTTCCGCCAGTTCTCCTTCCCCGGCGGGATCCCCAGCCACGTCGCCCCCGAGACCCCGGGCTCGATCCACGAAGGTGGCGAGCTCGGCTACTCCCTGGCGCACGCCTACGGGGCCGCCTTCGACAACCCAGGCCTCCTAGTCCTCTGCGTCATCGGGGACGGGGAGGCCGAGACCGGGCCCCTGGCCACCAGCTGGCACTCCAACAAGTTCCTCAACCCGCGCCGGGACGGAGCGGTGCTCCCCATCCTCCACCTCAACGGGTACAAGATCGCCTCTCCGACGGTGCTGGCCCGGGTCCCCCGCTCCGAGCTGGCGGAGTTCCTGCGCGGCAGCGGGCACCGTCCCATCTTCGTCGAGGGTGAGGAGCCGGAGGCCATGCACCAGCTGATGGCGGCCGCCATGGACGAGGCCATCGGGGAGATCAGGGGCATCCAGTTGCGGGCCCGGGAAGGGGGCGACGAGTCCAGGCCGCTCTGGCCGGCCCTGGTCCTGGTCTCCCCCAAGGGCTGGACCGGCCCCAAGGAGGTGGACGGCCTCCCGGTGGAGGGGACCTTCAGAGCCCATCAGGTGCCCATCCCGGAGGCCAGGGCCAACCTCCAGCACCGCCTCCAGCTGGAGCGGTGGATGCGGTCCTACCGCCCCGAGGAGCTCTTCGACGAAGAGGGCCGGGTGGCCGCGGACTTGGGGGAGCTCGCCCCAGAGGGCGATCGGCGGATGAGCGCCAACCCGGTGACCAACGCCGGGGGCGCTCCCCGGGAGCTGCGCCTCCGCGACTTCCGGAAGTACGCAGTTGCCGTGGAGCACCGGGGCAGCGACCTCGCCGAGCCGACGCGCGTCCTGGGAGCCTTCCTGCGCGACGTGATAACCGACAACCCCGATTCCTTCCGCCTCTTCGGTCCCGACGAGACCAACTCCAACCGGCTGGGGGCGGTGTTCGAGGTCACCGACCGGGCCTTCCAGGGCGAGCTGCTGGCCGGCGACGATCACCTGGCCCCCGAAGGGAGGGTCATGGAGGTGCTCTCAGAGCACCTCTGCCAGGGCTGGCTAGAGGGCTACGTCCTCACCGGGCGCCACGGCCTCTTCAACTGCTACGAGGCCTTCACCCACATCGTGGACTCGATGTTCAACCAGCACGCCAAATGGCTGAAGGTAACCCGCGACCTCCCCTGGCGCCGGCCGCTTCCGTCTCTGAACTACCTCCTCAGCTCGCATGTCTGGCGCCAGGACCACAATGGCTTCTCCCACCAGGATCCCGGCTTCATCGACCACGTGGTCAACAAGAAGGCGGAGATCATCCGGGTCTACCTCCCCCCGGACGCCAACTGCCTGCTTTCGGTCATGGACCACTGCCTGCGCAGCCGCCACTACGTCAACGTCACCGTGGTCGGGAAGCAGCCCGCCCCCAGCTGGCTGACCATGGAGGAGGCGGTCCTGCACTGCACCCGGGGGATCGGGATCTTCGACTGGGCCAGCACCGACAGCGGGTCCGAGCCCGACGTGGTCCTGGGCTGCTGCGGGGACGTGCCCACCCTGGAGACCCTGGCCGCCGCCGACCTTCTGCGGCGCCACCTGCCCGAGCTGCGTGTGAGGGTCGTCAACGTGGTGGACCTGATGCGGCTCCAGCCCGCCTCGGAGCATCCCCACGGCCTGACCGACGCCGAGTTCGGCGCCATCTTCACCGAGGACAAGCCGGTGGTCTTCGCCTATCACGGCTACCCGGGGCTGATCCACCGCCTGACCTACCGCCGTCGCAACCATCCCAACATCCACGTTCGCGGGTACAAGGAGGAGGGCACCACCACCACCCCCTTCGACATGGTGATGCTCAACGACCTCGACCGCTTCCACCTGGTGATGGACGTGATCGACCGGGTGCCGCACCTCAGGGCGAGGGCCGGCCACCTGCGCCAGGAGATGGAGGACACGCGGCTGGCCTGCCGCGCCTACACGAGGGAGCACGGCGAGGACCATCCCACCGTCCGGGACTGGGTCTGGGTCGGCTGAGGAAGGTGGATCGAATCATCTTGGTGGTGAACTCGGGATCCACCAGCCTGAAGCTGACCCGGGTGGGCCCAGCCGGCATCAGCACCCCGGTGGGCTCGCACGGGCGAAGTGACTT
>JAKBTP010000040.1 GCA_021844355.1 bacterium
TGGCTCTGGCCATCCCCGCGCTGCCCTTCCTGGACGGGGTCTACGGGACCAAGGTGGAGATCGAGGACATCGCCAGCGGCCGCGCCTACGTGATCCTGGACCGTCCCCAGAGCTTCCGGGTCCACGGTCCCGGGCGCCGTGAGCAGGGGGTGGCCCTCGTCGGGCACCAGTGGGTGCTGCCCGCCCTCGACCCCTCGGCGGTCTCGGCCTGACGGTGGGGTCGGCTCGGAGGGAGAACCCGGCACCGGTGAGCGTGGTAGTGGTCACCTACGACCCCGCTCCGGAGATGCTCGGCGAGTGCCTCGACTCCCTGGCTCGGTCCACCGCTGCCCCCCAGGAGGTGTTGGTTGTGGACAACAGCCGCCACCACGAAACGGTCGAGGAGCTGGTCGAGAGGGCGCTACCCTCCGGCCTGGTGCCGATCTTCCTGCCCCAGACAAGCAACCTCGGCTACGCCGCCGCGACCAACGCCGGGGTGGCGGCCAGCTCGGCCGAGCTGGTGCTGCTGCTGAACCCAGACGCCGCCTTGGCGCCGGCGGCGCTGGGGGAGCTCTGCGCGGCCGCGTCCGCCCACCCGGAGACCCTGGGGTTTGCGCCCAAGATCAGGCTTAGCGACCCCGGCGTGGTCATCGACTCGGTGGGCATGGCCATCGGCTGCGATGGGGTGGGGGTTCAGCGGGGGTTGGGGCAGGCGGACCTAGGTCAGTACGACCGCCCGGAGCGGGTGCCGGGGGTCTGCTTCGCGGCCGCGCTGGTCCGCCGCCGGGCCTTCTCCCCTGGTGCCGTGGGCCCCCTGGACGAGCGGTACTTCATGTACTACGAGGACGTGGACTGGTCGATGCGGGCTGCGATCATGGGCGAGGAGTTCCGCACCGTTCCCCGGGCCGAGGTCCGCCACCTCCACTCCGGCAGCACCAGGAACCTCGGGCAGGGCTTCAAGCATCGGCTGATCCAACGCAACCTGATCTGGACCGCGGTCAAGAACCTGGAGGTCGAGGGTGCCCTGCGGGTCCTGGCGCGGCGCAGCTCCGCCAACCTCAAGTGGGCGGCCGCGGGCCGCCACCCCGCCGCGGCGCTGCGGGCGGTTGCCGAGGCGTGGCTGGGGCTGCCGGGGGTGGCCCTCAGCCGGCGCGAGGTCCAGCGCCGGCGCCGCCGCCGGGACCGCGAGGTACTTGGGCTGGAGGATGCGCCGGTCTTCTTCGACAGCGACACCTATCGGCCGGACGTCTCTGCGGCGGCCCTGGTGGCCGCGGTCGGACGGCTGTTCGCGCTCGCTCCGAGTCCGGCCCTGGAGAGCAGCCTGCTGCGGCTCCGGAGCGCTGAGGCCACCGGCCTCGGGCGGGACCGGGCCCTCCTGGCCGAGATGCTGGAGGGCGCCGGCCTCCCAGATGGGCCGGCCCTCAGCTGGCTGAGGGCCGAGCTGAGCTCCTGAACCGGAAAGGGTCCGGCCGGTTACTCGGCAGCGGCGAAGGTCACGTTGTGGTTGACCAGATAGTTCCAGACGGCCGCCAGCCCGATGCCCACCAGAAGGGCCAGCAGGTAGAAGAGGTGGAAGAGATGCACCCCGGTGAGCAGGGCTGCCTCCTGGATTCCCATCCCCACCAGGGAAACTGCCTCGAAGGTCACCGCCCGGCGCCACCGGCTCGCCGCCCGTCGGTCCCTCCACGTGACCAGGGAGTTCACCGTGAACGTGACCACGATGGCCGTCTGAATGGCCACCGCGGAGGCCAGCCAGAGGGGCAGGAAGAGCACATGGTGATAGAGGATGGCGGTGCCGCCCAGAGTGGTCAGAGCGCCGAGGACGCCGGCTGCCCCGAAGGACGCGACCCGGCGCCCGTGCTCCTGCACGCGGTCCAGCGCCGGGACCGCGGGCAGTTGCTCCCAGGCGGACGAAAGCCTTCCCACTTCCCCGAGATTAGCAGAGGGGCCACCGGCGCGATCCGGCCTCCGCGCACATTCCGGCAACGAACCGGTGGCACCCGCTGTGAAGTTCCCGACCGAAAGTGCGGGCTGCCCGCACGGCGCGCCACCGAGGGCCCATCCGATAGGATCGCCGCCAGGCTCCACAGGAGGTGCGCAGGTGCGGTTTGAGCAGCTGACCGCGGTGGTCACCGGGGGTGGCCAGGGGATCGGCGCCGCCACCTGCCGACAGCTGGCCGGTGAGGGAGCCCGGGTTGCCGTCCTGGACCTGGACCACGCCGCCGCCTCCGGGGTGGCGGAGGAGATCGAGCGACAGGGCGGGACCGCGCTCGCCCTTCAGGCAGACGTCGAGGTCGAGCAGGCCGTGGAGGAGGCCTTCTCCCGGATCGGCGAGCAGCTGGGTGGCGCGGACATCCTGGTGAGCAACGCCGGGATAACCAGGGACAGGACCCTGCTGCGCATGAGCCTCGAGGAGTGGGACCGGGTGATGCAGGTCCACTGCCGGGGCGCCTTCCTCTGTGCCCGGGCCGCCGCCCGCCAGATGGTGGAGCGCCGCCGGGGCAAGATGGTCTTCCTCTCCTCCACGTCGGCCCTGGGCAACCGGGGCCAGGCCAACTACGCCACCGCCAAGGCCGGGATCCAGGGCCTGGTGCGCACCCTCGCCCTGGAGCTGGGGCCGTTCAACGTCAACGTCAACGCGGTGGCCCCGGGATTCGTGGACACGGAAATGACCAGGGCGGTGGCCGGCCGGCTGGGGCTCTCCCTGGAGGAGTTCCACCGCCAGCAGCGAGAGCGCATCCCCCTCGGCCGGCTGGGCCAGCCGGAGGACATCGCCCGCGTGATCGCCTTCCTCTGCTCCGAGGAGGCGGCTTACGTCTCGGGCCAGGTGCTGTATGTCAACGGGGGCCGTCCCAGCTGAGGGACGAGTCTCAGCTTCCACACAGCTGCGGCTAAGGGTCGAGCCTTAGGCTAGGCTCTCGGTGGTCCTGGTGGTGGAGGCTCGGCAGAGGTGAGAATGCCCCGTCTTTGGAAGTCGGCCCTGGGCGCCGTCCCGGTCCTGGCGCTGGTCCTGGCTGGCTGCGCCCCCGGGGTGCCCAAGGGCGCCGCCCCCAAGACTGAGCAGATTCCCAAGGAGAGCATCTCGCCGGCCGCCCTCTCCCAGGCGCTGCTGGCTCTCCAGGCCGACTACGTCAACCTCTACAAGGAGGTGTCCCCCTCGGTTGTGCAGATCTCCACCTCCCAGGACCTCGGCTCGGGGATCATCTTCAACTCCCAGGGTGACATCGTCACCAACAACCACGTGGCCAACGGGCAGCACAGCTTCACGGTCACCCTCTCCAACGGTCGCACCTACACCGGAACGCTGGTCAACAGCTTCGCCGGCGACGATCTGGCGGTGATCCGCATCTCCGCGCCGAACCTCAAGCCGGCGGTCTTCGCCAACTCCTCCCAGCTTCAGGTGGGTGACATCGTCATGGCCATCGGCAACCCCCTCGGGTATCAGAGCTCGGCGACCGACGGCATCGTCTCGGCGGTGGGCCGCACGGTCAGCGAGCCCAACGGGGTCACCCTCCCCGACGTGATCCAGACCTCGGCGCCGATCAACCCGGGCAACAGCGGAGGCGCCCTGGTCGACCTGGAGGGCCAGGTGGTGGGCATCCCCACGCTGGCTGCGCTCGACCCCCAGTTGGGGAGCTCGCAGGCTCCCGGGATCGGCTTCGCCATCCCCAGCAACGTGGTCACCAACATCGCCGGCCAGATCGTCAAGTACGGGAAGGTGGTGAACTCCGGGCGGGCCTACATCGGCATCGACGTGGAGCAGGTGACCAACAGCCAGGGGCAGCCTGCGGGCGTCCTGATCGTCAAGGTGACCCGGGCGGCGGCCAGCCAGGCCGGCCTCAAGGCCCAGGACGTGATCACCTCGATAAACGGCCGGGCCACTCCTTCGGTGCAGGACCTCACCGACGCCCTGGCCAATCTCAGCCCCGGCCAGACGGTCAAGCTGGGGGTCACCGAACCCAACGGAACCAAGACCACGGTCAGCGTCCAGCTGGGCGAGCTGCCCGCCGGCGCGGGCTGAGCCCAACCCAGTGGCCCGGGCAGCCGGAAGTGGAGGTGGAGATGCCTGAAGACACCATGGCGGACGGTGAGCAGCAGGTTGCCTGGTTGATGACTCCCTATCACGCCCCGGTCCTGGACCGGGAGGGAACCGCGTTCGGGACCACGGCCTCGCTGTTGGGCGACGAGGCCAGCGACATCTTCCACGGACTGGCGGTCAAGCCGAACTCGGGCCATCAGCTGCTGGAGCTGGAGGCGTCCCACGTGGCCAAGATCACCACCCGGGCGGTCCACACCGATCTCAGCCCGGAGGCGGCGGCCGCCCTTCCCCCCTACCGGGAGGAGCGCTGGTACCACCTCGGGGAGGGGGGGCTGTTCCGCAAGCGCCCGGAGTGGCGGGACGGTTGAGAGCCGTCGGCCTGGCGCCTAGAATCGTTGGCATGAGCCCGGCCCCGCTCCTCCTTCGCCACCTTGGGCCGCGGAGCCCGCGATGTAGGCGCGGGTCCGCTGGGCAGGGCGTCTGAGCCGTCGGCAGCGGACCTCTCACGGGTTGGGGACACCCCGTACCCGGACGGCTGGAAGTTCCTGTCGTAGCTATGAGCGCCCTTGAGGAGTGCCACCTTGAGCGAATACGCCAACCCCGGGGCCCTGGTCAGCACTGACTGGCTGGCGGCCCATCTGCATGACCCTGATCTGCGGATCCTCGACGTGGATGAGGACACCGAGGCCTACCGCCTCGGCCACATCCCTGGTGCTCTGGGGGTCCACTGGCGCCTGGACCTGCAGGCTCCAGTCAACCGCGACTTTCTCAGCCCGGAGGCCTTCGCCGCCCTGATGGACCGGCTGGGGATCGGCCCGGACACCCGGGTCGTCCTCTATGGCGGCAACAAGAACTGGTTCGCCGCCTACGGCTACTGGTACTTCAAGTACTACGGCCACCCCCATGTCCAGCTGTTGAACGGGGGCCGGCGCAAGTGGGAGCTCGAGGGTCGGCCCCTCGTGACCGAGGTGCCGGAGGTGGCCCCAGGCCAGGGGTACCCGACGCCCAGCGAGGACCAGTCGATCCGGGCCTATCGGGACCAGATCGCTGGGGAGTTCCTGGGGCGACCCGGCACGAGCCTGGTCGATGTCCGCTCCCCGGAGGAGTACCGAGGGGAGCGCATCTCCCCCGACCACCTGCCCCAGGAGGGTGCCCAGCGTGCCGGGCACATTCCTGGGGCCCGCAACATACCCTGGAGCCGGGCGGTGGACCCCGAGCAGGAGACCTTCCTCCCCCCCGACCAGCTGCGCGACCTGTACCTTGCCGAAGGAGTCGACCCGGGGCATGAGGTGGTCGCCTACTGCCGGATCGGGGAGCGCTCCGCCCACACCTGGTTCGTGCTGCGCGAGCTCCTCGGCTACCCACGGGTTCGTAACTACGACGGCTCGTGGACGGAGTGGGGAAGCCTGGTCAAGGCACCGATCGAACGCTGACTCCGGCGGGGGCCGGGCTCCGGCCCCCGCTGCAGGGTTCCCAGGGAAGGCGGTACCTTGCCAGCGGCAGTCCGGTGCGGGCGTCGTGGTTCAGGAGGTCATCGATGCGAGACATCTCGGAAGCCGGGCCCCGGACCGCCTTTCCCACCGAGGCCGGCCAGGCCCCGGCGGGCGTCTCGCCGTACCGGATCCAGCGCACCCTCCGCCTGCGCAACCAGAACCGGCCGGGGGTGCTGGGGGAGGTGGCCACAGCCATCGGATCGGTGGGCGGGAACATCGGCGACATCCGCACCGTGGAGCGGGGCTCCCTTCACAAGGTGCGCGACATAGATGTCAGCACCACCGACCTGGTGATGTTGGAGCACGTGCTGGCCGCGGTCCGGGCCCTGCCTCACACAGAGCTGCTGGATGTCCGTGACGAGGTCCTGCGCGTCCACCTGGGGGGCAAGCTCAAGGTGAGTCCTCGGTACCCGGTGCGCAGCGTGGCCGACCTGCGCCACGTGTACACCCCGGGGGTGGCGGAGGTCTGTCGGCTGATCCAGGCTGACCCCGCGGTCGCGGACCGCTACACCGGAATAGCCAACGCCGTGGCGGTGGTGACCGATGGAACCGCGGTGCTGGGGCTGGGGAACATCGGGCCGGTGGCGGGCATGCCGGTGATCGAGGGCAAGTGCGCCCTTATGGCCCAGATGGTGGGCATCGACGCCTACCCGCTTCTGGTCGAGCCCGGGCCGCCTGGGGAGATCGTGGCGGCGCTGACCCGGCTCGCTCCCTCCTTCGGCGCCATCCAGCTGGAGGACTTCGCCGCCCCCCACTGCTTCGAGATCACCCCCCGGCTCCAGGAGCGGGTTGCCATTCCGGTCATGCACGACGACCAGCACGGGACGGCCACCGTGGTGCTGGCGGCCGTGCTGCGAGCTGCCGAGCTCACCGGCAGGAGGGTGGCCGAACTCACCGCCGGGGTGGTGGGTCTCGGAGCTGCCGGCTCGGCCATCGCCCAGCTGTTGATGCACCATCAGGGGCGGCCGGTGTACGGCACCGGAAGGACGGCGGACTCGATCGAGCGGCTGGAGGCCGGGGGCGGGATCGCCGTGGAGCTGGACGAGCTGCTGCGCCGCAGTGACCTGGTCATCGCGGCCACCGCCCAGCCGGGGCTGATCCGGCCCGAGCAGATCCGGCCCGGGCAGATCATCTTCGCCATCTCCAACCCCCTGCCGGAGATCGAGCCGGAGGCGGCCATGGAGGCCGGGGCGGCGCTGGCCGTGGATGGCTCGGTCGTCAACAACCTGCTGGGCTTCCCGGGGCTGTTCCGGGGTGCCCTGGACACCCGGGCCCGGCGCTTCAACACCGAGATGTACCTGGCCGCGGCGCTGGCGATCTCCTCCCTAGCCGAGCACGACGAGGTGGTGCCTGACTCGCTGGACCCCGCCGTTCACCGGGCGGTGGCGCGGGCTGTGGCCCGGGCCGCGGTGTCGACCGGTGTCGCCAGGGTGGAGCCATCCCCGGAGTACTTCGAGGACTGGACTCCCTCGGTGGGGTGAGCCCCGTTCCGCCGTACGATGGCAGCGTGGAGATCGCGGCCTTGGCGGATTCCGAGCTGGACTCGATCCGGCCGCTTCTGATCGAGCTCCTGGCCCACGACGCCGCCCCCGCCCCCACTCCGGGCCTCCGTCACCGTCTGGACGCCACCCTGCCCCGCACCCGGTCGACCTTCGTGGGTGAGAACCACGTCTTCGCTGCCCGCAGCTCCGGCGCGGTCCTGGGATTCTGCTGGTGCGTTCTCTTCGACCCCGGGACCGGCCTGGAGGGCGAGGTGGCCGAGCTCTTCGTCCACCCGGACGCTCGGGGCCAGGGGCTGGCCACCAGGCTGCTGCGGGAGGCCACCCGGCTCTTTCGCCAGCGACAGGTGACCTTCGCCACTGTCTGGACGGACCACGACAACCGGCCGGCGGTCAGCGCCTACCTCGACGCCGGCTTCGCCCCAACCCGGCAGCTCGTGCTCACCTGGGACCCGGACCATGGACGAGGCTGATCCCTCCCCGCCGGCCAGGGCGGCTCGCCCCGGCGCCCGCTCCTTGCTGGCGGTGGCGGCGGTGGCGGCGGCGGTCGGGGTCGCCGTCGGTGGAGGGGTGGCCTTCCTGGCATACCGGCAGCTGTCGTCCACCCCCAGCGCGCCGGTGGTGAACCCCGGCGGCGGTGGGTCCAGCCAGGGCACCTCACTCAGTTTGGTGGTGGCGGCGGTGGCCCCCTCGGTGGTCCAGGTCGTCCGCGAGCATGGCCCAGCAGCCCCCACTCCCGCCAGCGTCTCGGACGGGTTCGTGGCTTCCTCCACCGGGCTGGTGGTCACCAGCGCGGCGGCGGTGGCCGGGGCCTCGGGGGTGGAGGTGGTCCTGGCCGACGGAGACGTGCTCCCGGCCACCATCGCCAGCTCCGATCCCCACACCGGCATCGTCCTCCTGCAGGTGAGTTCTGGCACACTTCCTCCGGCGCTGGGCTTCTCTGTGAACCCCGCCCTGGGGTCGACCGCCATCGCCATCTCCGCCTCGCTGGGGGGCTCGGCCAGCGTGGACGTCGGGACCATCTCCGAGCTGGGGATCACCGCCTCCGTCTCCGACCCCACCGCCCCCGGGGGCAGCGTCATCTGGGACGGGATGATGCGCACCGACGTCCCCGAGCCGCCGGGAAGCTCAGGCGCCCCGCTGGTGAACTCCAGCGGCCAGGTGGTGGGGATCCTCGCCGGGACTCGGATGGTCCCTGCCAATTCGGGGTCCGGGTACTTCGCGCTGGATGCGTTCGAGGCCGCCTACCTGGCGTCGGCGATCGGCACCAACGGGGCCGGCCCTGCGCCGGTCGGGTTGGTGACCCAGTACCTCACCCCGGCCACCGCGGCGGCGCTGCAGCTCCCCGCCGGAGCCGAGATCCTGGCGGTGGACCCGGGGTCCGCCGCCGCTCAGGCCGGTCTCAAGGTGGGGGATGTGGTGGTTCAGGTGGACGGCACGGCCGTCCAGGGCACGGGGCCCCCCAAGTACCCTGACCTAGCCGACCTTCTCACGTCGCTCGGCCCCGGGGCGCAGGTGTCGCTGTCAGTCCAGGAGGGGGGGCAGCGACGCGCGGTCACCCTGACGGTTCCTGTGGGCTGAAGCCCGCGCGGCGCCGCCGGGCCCACTTGGTACGCTTCTCGGGGTCCCGGGCTGGCGGACCACCACCATCTGGCTGGATTCGGGGAGGAGCTCGTGGAGATTTCCTGGCTGGGCGGCGACGCCCTGCTGCTGCGCGGCAAGGACGC
>JAKBTP010000230.1 GCA_021844355.1 bacterium
TGGCGAGCTGGTGCGCGAGCGGCCCGAGGTGGTGCCGGGGTAGTGCCAGGCACATCGTGCCCACCCGCACCTGGGTGGTGGCCCAGGCGACCACCGCCAGGGCGATCAAGGGATCCAGGATCGGGCCCGGCGGACCCGGGTCCGATGACCGCAGGTGGTCATACACCCACACCGCGCCGAAGCCTGCCCTCTCCGCCCTGAGGGCCACGCCCACCATGGTCTCGAAGTAGTGCTCAGGCCCCCCTGTGGGTAGATCATGCCGCCAGCCCTGGGGGAGGAAGCACCCCAGGCGCAGCTGCGAGCCGGTCACCCGGGAGCCGCGGCCACCCGCTCCGGGGGCCGCGGCCGCACCCGCCGGGCCGGCCCCCAGAGGCCCTCAAGGTCGTAGTAGGCGCGCTCCCCGGGGAGAAAGATGTGAGCGATCACCGCGTCGAAGTCGAGGCAGACCCAGGAGCCCTCCTCCATCCCCGCTCGGCTCAACGGGTGCAGCCCGGCGATCGCCGCGGCCTCGTCCATGGCGTCGGCGACGGCGCGGACTTGGCGATCGGTGTCGCCCTCGCAGATCACCAGGTAGTCGGCCATGGTGGTCTTGCCCCTGAGGTCGATCCGCACCACGTTGCGGGCCTTGCGCGAGAGCGCGGCGTCGGCGATCAGCCGGCTCAATTGCAGAGGCGTCATCTGGGGGCGATTATCCCATCGGGGACAGCCGCCGACTGCGCCGACTCCCGGTACAGCCCGCGCTCACGGATGTGGCGCAGGACCGAGGCCGCCAGGAGCCCCTCGGCAACCTCGCCCCGGCGCAGCCTGGCCCGGACTCTGCTGGACTCCACCTCCGGCGCCGTGAGGGATACCAGCAGAGGCTCGGGGCCCGGCCACCCGTGTCCCTTCAGCTCCTCGACCGCAGCTCCCGCCCCGATCCGGGACCCGGGTCGGTCGAACACCACAAGACGTGCGCGTTCCGCGACCAGGTCGGGGCGATGCCAGCGCCACAGGCTCCGCGCGGCGTCGGACCCCAGGGCCAGCAGGAGCGGCCGCCCCGGTTCACCATCGACCAGGCGCGCCAGCGTGTCCGAAGTGTAGGAGGGGCCCGGGCGCCCCACCTCGAGATCGGACACGGAGACCAGGGGGTCGCCGACCTCCTGCACCATGAGCTGGGTCATGCGCAGTCGGTCCTCCGGGCTGGCGCTCGGGGGACGGCGGTGGACCGGGTGCCCGTTGGGAACCACCAGCAGCGGCAGCCCGAGGGTGCCACGCAATCCCACGATCACCTGCTGATGGCCCAGATGAGGAGGGTCGAAAGTTCCCCCGAAGACCACCAGGGGCTGACCCGTCACCTTGTCGGTGCCTCAGGCACGAAGGTGAACTCAACGTCCCCGATCTCCACCACGTCCCCCTCGGACGCTCCTGAGGCCGCGAGCTGCGACTCCACCCCGAGTCGCCGGAGCTGCCTCTGCAGCCGCGTCACCTCTTCTGGGTCGTCGAGGTCCGCCGCCGCCACCAGGCGCAGCACGCCCTCGCCGGTCACCCGGTAGTGGCCCGCGCCCCCCTCCACCAGGACCTCCTGGCGCGTGGGGCGGGGACCGGGGTAGAGACGGAACCCGCCTGGGTCGGGTGACTCCCGGCCCCTCGCCAGCCCGGCGGACTCCTCAAGGAGCTCATCCAGCCCCTCTCCGGTCAGCGCCGAGATCGGGAGCACCGCAGATCCCGGTCCGGCTGCCTCCCGCAGCGCCTTCAGCACCCTGGCACGGTCCCGACCGACCATGAGGTCCACCTTGTTCGCGGCCACCACCCGCGGGCGTGAGGCCAACTCCTCGTCCCAGGCACTCAGCTCGCGGTGGACCTCGGAGTACGCCCGCACGGCAGCCTCGGGACCGGAGCTGGCATCGACCACCTGCACCAGGGACCGCGTCCTCTGCAGGTGACGCAGGAAGCCGATGCCCAATCCCGCCCCGAGGTGGGCGCCCCCGATCAGACCGGGGACGTCAGCCACGGTGATCGTCCGACCGCCCTCAACCTCGGCGACCCCGAGATTGGGAGTCAGCGTGGTGAAAGGATAGTCGGCCACCTTGGGACGGGCTCCGGTGAGGCGGGCCAGCAGGCTGGACTTGCCGGCATTGGGCAGGCCGACCAGGCCCAGGTCGGCTATCAGCCGGAGCTCGAGCCTGACCACCGCCACCACCCCGGGGTCCCCAAGCTCCCGGTGGCGGGGAGTCTGAGCTACGGGGGTGGCGAAGTGGGTGTTGCCCCACCCCCCCCTTCCGCCGGCGGCAACCACCAGGGTCGCTCCCGGGCGGTCCAGATCGGCCAGGAGGCGGCCCGTGCCGGCGTCGAACACCATGGTGCCCACAGGAACGGGAAGGCGGATCGCCTGGCCGTCAGCGCCGTGGCGCCTGGATGGCCCTCCGTGCCCCCCCGGCGCGGCCTTGAACCTCCGCTCGGTCTGGAATCGCTGCAGGGAGGCCTCACTCGGGTCGGCCACCAGCACCACGTCCCCACCGCGCCCTCCGTCCCCGCCGTCCGGCCCACCGCGGGGCACGAACTTCTCCCGGCGGAGGCTGTTGGACCCGGCTCCGCCCTTGCCGCCGCTGAGGTGGAGCTCGACCTCGTCGAGGAACATCAGGACCGGCTGGCGGCGGCCGGCGCTAACTCAGCCGGCGTCGGCAGGGACGGGATGTATGGCGACCCGGGTGCGGTCGGTGCGGTACGGCTGGTAGACGACCTGGCCTGGAGTGAGCGCGAAGAGGGTGTGGTCTCGACCCACACCCACACCGGCACCGGCTAGGATCCGGGTTCCGCGCTGGCGCACCAGGACGGCGCCGGCCAGGACCTGCTCCCCGCCATAGACCTTCACGCCCAGCCTCTGGGCCTGGCTGTCTCGCCCGTTCCGGCTGCTTCCACCACCCTTCTTATGAGCCATCCCCACCTCCCCCGGCGCCATCTTCGACGGTCGGAGCGCTCACCTCGCCGGCGGGGGCCCGGCGCCGCCTAGGCGCCCTGGCTGCCTTGGTAGTCCCGCCGGCGGCCGCCTTGACCTCCGGTGTCTCCTCAGCCGCCTCGGCCTTTGCGGCCTCAGCCTGCACCACCTGCGGAGCGGCCTCCTTCGTGGATACCGCAGCCGCCGACCGAGACGACCTGCGGCTGGAGGGCGCGCGGTGCTCACCGCCCGGCCGCTGACCGGGGCCGAGGACCTCCTCGATCCGCAGCTCGGTCAGCTCGGCCCGGAAGCCCATGGTGCGGCGGTAGCGCTTCTTGGGCTTGTATTTGAACACCACGACCTTGGGACCGCGAAGGTGGCTGACCGCCGTGGCGGTGACCCTGGCCCCCTCGACCCTGGGCCTTCCGACGGCGGTCTCCAGGCTGTCCCCGGGCTCGGCCACCAGCATGCGCACATCACCCAGCTCCACGGGCTGTCCCTCGGCCACGGCCATGCGGTCCACCACCATCCTCTCACCGGGCCGAGCCCGATACTGGCGTCCCCCCACCTGGACTACGGCGTACATGCGAACTCCCGAATCGAGGCTGGAGCCGGGGCTCCACAGCCCAGGCGGAAGCAGCCGCCCCAAGGCGCGCTCAGTTGGGGAGTTTACCAGACCGCCCGGGAGCGGATCAGGGACCGGTGACCGCCACCGGTGTCAGCGCCGAGTAGTTGGTCTGGATCTCGTTCTGGTTGCTCGATCCGGTCCCGGTGACGACCGTGGCCGAGGCCTGGTACACCCCGGCGCCAACGTCGGGCAGGACCCGGACCGCGAAGGTGATGGTGAGGACCCCCGGTCCACCGGCGCCAGCCCCGGGGATGTCGAAACCGACCCAGTTGGGAATAACCGATCCGACCACCGGGTAGGTGACGCCACCGGTGCTGGCGTTGCCCGAGGTGGAGACGGTGGACTGGTAGTCAAAGTCCGACGGCAAAGTGATGCTGAGGGTAGTGCCCATGGCGGCCCCGCTCCCGGTGTTGGTCAAGGTGGCCACGTAGGTCAGGGTCGAGCCCGCTGGTACGGTGGAGGGGCTGGCGCGGAGGCTGAGGGCAAGGTCAGGGGCCGGCGTCACCTTGAGGGCCAGCGGCGTGGCGGTGAGGGTCCCAGAGTACCCGGTGGCGAAGACCTGGGGAACGAGGGTCGCCGACCCACTTCCCCCGGTGGCCTCGAACTGCGCTGTCACGATCACCTGGCTGGGCAGACCCGGGGCTCCAGCCCCAATGGTCCAAGAGCCCCAGGTGAGGGTGGCCTGCCGGGACACCGGAGAGATGTCGGCCGAGCGCACCGAATCCCCGTTCTCGGTGACCGAGACGGTGTTGGTGTAGGTGAACCCGCTCGGAACCGCCACCCTCAGGGTGACCCCCTGGAGTGAGCTGCTCCCCACGTTGGTGATGGTGATCTGCACGTCGGTGGAGGTCCCCTGCGCCACCTGGCTGGAGGCGGCGTTGCCCCCCAGGGAGACCACCTGGGTTTGAACCTTGAGCCCAGCGATGGCCGGTGCCGAGCCGCAGCCCCCCAGTGCGCCGCCCGCCAGCACCAGCGCCGGAGCGGCGACCGCCAGCCCCCCCAGCCGTGCCTTCAGCGCCCGCCCCCGGCGTGGTTGCTACTGGCCAGGGGGCGCCTGGTGTTGGCGTACTTCCCCACCGGCACCGAGCGGTCCGGGGCAGTGGGCAGCGGGTCGGGATAGCCGACTTCACCGAGAAGCCGCATGGCCAGCTGGCAGTCGAGGCCAATCACGGTGTCAGTCCTGCCCCCAATCGCCTCCACCAGGCCGCCTCCCAACCCCTGCACGGCATATCCTCCAGCCTTGTCAAGCGGTTCACCCCCGGCCAGGTACTGCTCCAGCTCATCCAGGCTGAAGTCCCGCATCCGGACCGCCGATCGCGACACACCGATCCGCTCCTCACCAGTGGCGGGGGCGAGGGCGCACACCCCGGAGAGGACCACATGCCGCTGCCCGCGCAATTCCAAGAGCATCTCGCGGGCGCGCTGGACGGTCCCTGGCTTCCCCAGCGGGCCAGAGGACCCGACGACGATGGTGTCGGCGGCCAGGATGCAGACCGGACCCGGGCCGACCGAGGCCGCCACCGCGTGGGCTTTGGCCCGGGCGAGCAGCTGGACCGCGAGGTCGGCGCAGACCCCCGGAGGTAGCGACTCGTCAATACCCGGAGCCACGGTGCGGATGCGAAGCCCCAACCGCTGCAAAAGCTCCCTTCGCCGAGGGGAGCTTGAAGCAAGCACCAATTCGGTCAAGGACGCTTCCTCGGGTCCCGGCCCCTCGAGCCGGCCTCCCCCATGGCACAGGTCGACGAGGTCGGGTTCACGGGATCCATATTCTACCAGCGCGCGAGGCCAGCCCCCGCCCCCAGCCGGTGCCGGCCGCCCGTCCGGCGGCTCCAGCGGCGCCGCCCAGCACCAGCGCGCTCAAGCCCCAAACGGCCAGCCCCACCACCACCGGCCACCCGGCCATGGCCGGGATGAGGAGAAAGGCGCAGGCCCCACCGAGCGAGGTCCAGCGGAGTGCCCCCGCGGGCGATCCCGGGCTCCCCGCCCAGAGGGGAAGGGAGCCCAGGATCGCGACCGCCACCGTGACCCGACCGATCTCCGCACCCGCGCCCCTGGCCGACAGCACGTCCGACCAACCGGGGCTGCGCAGGATCAAGGCCAGGCCCATGAGCATCAGGGAGACGAGGAAGGGATACAGGACCTCAAGGCCGGAACGGACATGTCCGCTCTCACCGGGACGTCCCCAGAGCGCCCCCAAGATGGTCATCGGCAGCGAAGCCAGCGGGGCCGCAGCCAGCCCCAGGCTCCCGAGCTGCAACAGGGGACTGCCAGGCCAGGGCAGGGACAGCGCGACCAGCTCCGCCCCGGCGAGCACCGCCAGGGGGGGGAAGGTGGCGAATGCCAGTGGACGTCCCCGCCCGAGGTGAAAGGCCAGGAGGGCGGTGGCCGACGCCCCCAGCAGGCTGACCCCCGCGGGGTAGATGGCGAGTCCGGCCATCAGCGCCAGCAACAGGAGGAGGTGACTCACAGGTGAACCCCGAAGACCGCCGACAGAGCCTGCTGGGGCACCACCCCGATCACCAGCGTGGCCACCGCCACCAGGAGCGCCACCGCCTCTCTGGTCCGCCCCCCCGCGGGGCGGCGAGGGGCCTGCGTGGCTGCCCTCATCCCGAGAGCCGACCCGGCCAGCTGTAGCCCCATCACCGCCAGCAACCAGGTGGCGAGGGTCGAGCTCACAGGCGCGGCCGCCAGCACCAGCAGAAGGCGTCCGGTGAACCCTCCGAAAGGTGGGGTGCCGGAGACCCCTACCCAGGCCACCAGCTGCGACCGGCGGCCCGCATCCTCACTCAAGACTGCGCCGCCCAGCCAGTGCGCCAGGAGGAGGAGCAGGACCGCGCCCAGGGCGGTGACGCTGCCGAGCCCGACCGCCGCCGCCACCAGGCCGGCATCGGCGGCGGCCACGCTCCAGTAGCGGGACCCCGGGTCCGCCACCAGCCCGTGCAGGGACCAGAAGACCGCTGCGGCGACTCCCAGGCCGATGAGGAGCTCCTGGAGCGGCAGCCCGATCGGGTGAGGCGAGGCAGCCACCAGCCGGAGACCCAAGATGGCGCCGATGGGAAGGAGCCACACCCGCCACAGAGACGCCTCGGCGGCGCCCACCCGCCTGGACGCCCCCGGGATGAGGGAGAACGGGACAACGCCCATCAGGCTGGTGACAGCTCCGGCGTAGAGGATCGCCACCAGGGTTCCCGGGGCCGCACCCTGCTCCACCGACGGGGTGATCACCGCTCCCACAAGCAGGGCGCCCATCGTCAGGAGCGCCTGGCGCGCCAGGCTCCTCACCGGCAGTTGCGGGCCGGCAGCGCGGGACCAGCGCACCCAGACGACCCCCAGGACGGCACCGCACCCCAGGGCCACCGGGACCAGGCCGGTACCCGTGAGCACCACCACCGCCGGCACCGCCAGCAGCACCGACGTGGCCGCCAGCCCGGGGGTGGCCCCCTCACCGATCGCCACCTCCAGGACCTGGGCCGCGAGCGCGGCCACGACGACGCCGGCAGCCAGGCGGGTCGGGGCCAGCGCACCGATCTGCAGGTCCGCCAGCGGCCTCGGGAGGACCGGGGCGACTGCGGCGGCCACGGCGGAGAAGGCGACCACCGCGGTTGCCCCCGCCAGGACCACGGCCAGCCGAGTTCGCGGACCGGCCCCTAGTCTCCATACCACGAGGGCCAGGGGAAGTGGGAGCAGGAAGGATGCGGCGAGCGTGAGGCTCACCCTTGGACCTCCCACGGCTGGGCGTGGGCGAAGAATCCCAGGAGCACCGCCGGACCACCAGCAGCCAGGGCAGCCGCCTGCCATGCCGCGCCACCCGAGTCCAGCAGGATGAAGGTGCACGCTCCCATGCCGATCGCCAGGACTCCGAGGGCCAGGTCCGACGGCCCACGCCCGGTCCCGATCCGAATTGCCCCCACCTCCCAGGCGAACAGGCAGGCGAAGGCTGGGCCCTGAGTGCTGATGGTGCCCGCCCCCAGATGGCCGGAGAGCAGGCGAGCAGCCAGCAGGCCGCCCAGACCCAGAAGCAACCGGAAGCTGCGCTCGCTGAACACCCGGGGCCGCCCCACCACCGGAGCCCTGCCCAGGAGCCAGACCAGGGACCCCACCCGGGTGCCCAGCCCTCCCGCCCAGATCATCATCGCGCACATGATGCCCAGTAGAAGGGGGACCGCCAGACTTGCCGCCCCGCCGGCAAGGTAGGCGACCCCGCCGAATCCCGCCCCCAAGCAGAGGGCGCTGACTAGGGCCCCCCTGGTGCCGCTGGCCAGCAGCGCGACCGCAGCCGCCAGGAACCCCCCCGCGGCCAGCAGCGACGGGCCCATCAGCGCTGCACCAGCAGCCAGGACACCGCCAAGGAGACGGCCAACCACATCCAGACAGGGCGCTCGGCCATCTCACGGGCGGAGATCCGCAACCCCGCCGAGAGCGCTCGCCGAGCCGTGCCGGCGACCACCAGGCCCTCCTCCCAGCGGGGAGGGCGCCAGGGGTGGGTACGCCGGGATGAGGCAACCAGGCCCCGGTCGGGAGCCGACCCTCCCAGCAGCTCCCGCACACCCCAGTACCCGCCGGCGAAGACCACGGCCACCACGGCGAGGTAACCCCCCGGCCAGAGCAGCCCGGGTAGCTGCACGGAGAGCGGGTCGGGCGCGGTGAGCACCAGCAGGCCGAGCGCCCCGCTGGAAGCCACCGGCGCGGCGATCGCCTGGAGCAGGCCGCCGGGGAGGAGGGCCGCCGCGCCGAGAAGAACACCCGGGATGACCAGGGGCCACGGGAGTGGTCGGCACGGCGCCCGCAGCAGTCGGGATCCCCCTACGGCCAGGCCGGTCAGTGCCACCAGAAACCCCAGGGCGGGCAACAGTCCATCCATGAGGCCGGTGGTTAGCCCCAGGGCCAGCCCGGCCACGCTGGCCATGACCGCTGCGGATACCGGGAGTCCCATTGGGACGAGGAGAGCCCTGGACACGCCCGCGGGAAGTGCCCAGGGGCCCGCCGGCTGGTCGGACACCAGCACCCGCGGCCCGAGGAGGGCGGCCAGCTCCAGCGATGCCGCGGCCACCACTGAGAGGGCAGTCCCCGAGGCCGAGTCGGCCCCGAAGCCCAGCAGGACCAGCGCCGCCATCACCATGAGCAGAGAGCGCAGCCCCGTCCCGCCGGGCTCCCGAACCAGCAGCAGAAGAGAGCCCAGCC
>JAKBTP010000149.1 GCA_021844355.1 bacterium
GCCTAACTAGGCTCAGCCCATCGCGGATGACCGAAGTCAACCGTGCAACCCATTTGGCGCTCGGCCTCCCTCTCCCCTGCGGCATCGCATAGCCGTTGCGGGGCCATCCCTATAGAGTCCCTGACCGGGCACAGGACCGCCCACGCAAGATCTGGCAGCCCGTCGATACTGCCGCTTGAGCCAGCGACTTGCACTGCGCGGTCGCCACGTCGGCGGTAAAACACCTTCGAGCGCGCCCCATCACTTGGCCCTTCGGTTGTAGTGCACAAGGACCGCTCACGCCCGAGGCCGCTGCTACTGGCGCTTGAGGGCTGGGCCGCCGGAGCCGGCCCACGCATCCGGAACTCACGGCCGCTCACAGGTTCCGTAGGGGCCGACTGTCGGCCATTGCGGGCCATGCCCTATGTGCTACCCTACGTCGGTGCACAAGACAAGCGTCTACCTGAGCGACGAGGAGATCGCTCGCCTAGTCAACTTGGCCGAGCGGGAGGGGACGTCCCAGGCGGAGGTCATCCGGCGCGCCATCAGACGGTATGACCCGGGGCGAAACCCAGGCCGGGACTTTGCGCTCATCGGTAGCGCCAACGGACCTGGCGGTTCAGCCGCGGACCTGACCGAGGACGAGCTACTTGAAGGCTTCGGGACTTGACCCTTGTCCTGGACGCAGCGCCGCTTGTCGCAGTCGCCGACCGTAGGGACCATCTGAGCAGCTCCGTCGCGGCACTGCTCAGGGAGGAGCCGGGCGAGCTGGTCATCCCGGCTCCCGTGACGGCCGAGGTCGATTACGTCCTCGGTCGCCGCCTCGGTCGCTCTGCGCGGCTGGCCTTCCTTGACGATCTGGCGGCCGGCCGGTTCAGGGTCGCGGGCTTGGAGCCCGAGGACCACAAGGTGGTGGCTGATCTGGAGCGTCATTACGACGACCTCGACGTGGGTCTGGCCGACTTGAGCGTGCTGGTGGTCGCAAGGCGTTTCCGCACCCGACGTATCCTCACCTTCGACCAACATCACTTCCGGGCCCTGCGGCCACTGGATGGTGGCCGGTTCACGATACTTCCAGCCGACTCGCCTACTGGGTGACCTCTTGCTGGCGAGCACAATCTAAAGTGCGGGAACGTCGCCGGACCGGCGGGAAGAATCCGAACCGCACTCCTTGCCCGCGGCGGTGGGTACGGAATCTGGGAGAACCAGACCACTGGATCGAGAGCGGTCAGACAACGAAGCTCATCTGATAGCAGAAGTGGGTCCGCCGGATGAAGGAGTGATTTCGCGAACGCAATTTCCTATCTCTACCGACGCGGGAAGTGGATTTGCGGCGCTGCAGCTTTCCCCTCCAACCGCGGAGTGTGGCGATCACCACGCCCCCCCTCAGTAGTACGCTGATCGTTGAGGTAATACCGATGATCACCACGGTGAGTCCGAAGGGCCAGGTCACCATCCCCGAAGCGTTGAGTGCCCGCTACGGGTTCCCGCCGGGCACGAAGTTGGTGTGGCTGGAGCGCGACGGCGACCTCGTCCTCAGGCCGCTGCTCTCGGTCGAGCAGTTGCGTGGGCGCTTCCAGGGGGGCGCGCTGAGCGCAACGCTTCTGGAGGAGCGCGCCCGGGATCGCAAGCACGAGGATGGCTGATCGCGTCGTCCTCGACACCCACGCGGTCCTCACCTTCCTCTGAGAGGAACCTGGGGGGAGGTCGAGGAGATCCTGCGGACCGGCGAGCCGGGGATCACTCTGGTCAACCTCGCAGAAGTCGCCTACATCCTCGAACGCACCTCCGGCGCCGGAGCGGCCGACGAGGTTTGGGCGAACCTCAGCGCCGAGAGCCGGCCCGGCGGGGTGCCGGTTTGCTGGATCGACATCAATGACACCCTCGTGCGCCGGGCGGCGGCCATCAAGATGCGAGACGGGATGAGCTATGCCGATGCCTTCGCCGCTCCCGCCGCATCGGTGCTCGATTGTCCAGTGCTCACCGGTGACCCTGAGTTCAGAGTGGCAGAGGAGGCAGGAGTCATCGTCCGCTGGCTCGGGCGAAGGGCATGGCGCCTTCGCGGGTGCTCACTCCGCCAGCACCCGCTCCGTCCGAAGCACCAGCACGGGCGCCGAGTACGGGTCCCTCCAGCGATGCAGACTCCTGTCTCACCGTGATCGCGGCCTCGCCAACAGCTGCCGCAACAGCTCGCGTAACACCTGGAAGCGCCGGTCCGTTGGCACGGCTGTGATCAACCCTCCAATGCGAATCCGGCGGGTCGGCCCGGGGTCGAA
This sequence comes from bacterium, assembly GCA_021844355.1. GTDB lineage: Bacteria > Chloroflexota > Dormibacteria > Aeolococcales > Bog-877 > JAJYXT01. The sequence continues at coordinate 2,256 of JAKBTP010000149.1, forward strand.
GTGGGCACTGATGATGGCTCTCACCCTCGTCTCGGTGCCGCTGGTCGCGGCGTGCAGTGGAGCCCGGACCCGACCCCCGGGGCCAGCTCACTCGCCGACCTCCAGCCCGACTGCCGTGATCCCGGACGCCTGCAGCAAGCACCCAGCGTCCCTGGAGGCGGGGTCGCGGGTGCCTCCAGCAGATCTCGCCTCAATTGACTTTCTCAGCCCGTCGATCGGGGTCGGGGTGACCCTGTCTTCGGTTATGTGCACGTTGCACAAGTCCGCAGTCGGCGGCGTCCAGCTCGGGAGCGAGCCGTACCCCACGCGCCTCGCGATAACAAGGACGGGAGGTGGGCTCTGGACGGTGGAGGGCGGTCCTCTCCCGAGGAGCCTCCTGACCAACTTCGTCACTAGCCTCGCCTTCTCGAGTGCGACCACCGGCTGGGTCGCTGCGGACGGACACTTGGCCAGCACCAGCGATGGGGGGCGGCTCTGGAAGTTGGTCAACCTGGGAGGGAGCGTAGCCAAGGTGGCCCGATCTAGCTCCGTAGTGCTCGCTCTCACACAACCGGTGACGAGTCGGGGACACTGGACTCTCTGGAGCGCCCCAGCAACCGGCGGCTCCTGGCGGCCCGGGGCAGCCCCACCCATACCTGCAGTGGATGGGTTCTCCGCATCTGCCCTGGGCCCAGCGCCGGAGACGGCCGTAGTCGCGGTGACTCAGGCCTCCCCCTCGGGGCTACAGTCGTCGCTGGTGGTGACCGCCGACTCGGGCGCCACCTGGAGCGCCCGCACAGATCCCTGTCAAGCGAGGCTCTGGATCGGGGGGCCCTTGATCGCGGCCACCAGCTCGAACGATCTCGTGAGCCTGTGCATAGGGTCAGCTGCCGCCGGCTCCAACACCAAGGGGCTCTACATCTCCCAGAACGCTGGTCGTACCTGGTCGCCGAAGGCGCTGCTGACCAACCTCGCATCGCCCGATCTGACCGGGCTTCCTCACACGGAGGCTACCGCTCTCGCTGCGCCCTCATCGTCCGACCTCTGGATCGCAACCACCAACGGGCTCGTTGGCAGTGGCGACGGCGGACAGTCCTGGTTCAACGTCGCAAACGTCAACCCACAAGGAGCTACCTTCCCGGTGTTCTCGTTCGTGGGTTCGCTGGACGAATGGTTGCTGGCGCCGGGCACCGGACTGTGGCACACGACCAATGGCCGCCAGTGGACCACCGTGGGCGGGTGAGCAGCGGGTTACCGCACCACGGCCGATGCCTCCAGGACTTGCGTCCGCCCAGGACTAGCCCGACTCAGCGTTTCGCTACGGAGATGAGGTCCTCGTAGAGCGCGTCGGGGGCAAGGTCAAGACCGTGCGGCCACGCGGGAGCTCCGTCTGGGTCGAGGCGCACCAAGGCGAAGAACTTCGGGTCCTTGAGTGGCTCGAAGAGCTCGCCCCACAGGTCGGCGGAGAGATCCACGGGTCCCTCAACGCCGTCTGCGAAGTGCGGCTTCAAGCTGTGGGGAGCGATGGGTTCGACCGAGATCAAACGCGGATACGGAGCTTCCATTCTCACGATCCTACGTCAGTGGCGAGATTGGAGCCGGGGCATTGCGATCCTCAGCGCGGTCCCAGTTGGTGGGCCAGTGCCGCGTGGTGCTGCGTGTGCTCCCATCAGCAGCCCCAGCCGCCGTGGCGTCGGTGTGGTCCGAGGCACCGCCAAGCCACCCCAGCACCCCCCTGGAACGGAGCACCACAATCGGCCTCCGGCAGACCTGGCAGGGCGTGCCTCGCTCGCCTGGTGGGCACTCAGACGACTCTTCAAGGGAGCTCGCGCCGATGCGGGCGGCCCGCCGGCCAGGACCCAATCAACGGTGACCTGGCACCGAGAGACGCTTCACCAGCTGGCCAGTAACACCCAAATTGGCCCAGGGGCACTCCGTGCCGGTCGCTCGGCCGCCAACCTGGAGGTCCGGTGCAACCTCTTCGATGCTGCGACACGAGAGGTCCCGGTTTCCGCCATCCTCCACGCCACCACCCCCATGGGATAGTGTCGGCGGATGGGCTGACGGGTGTACCGAGCTGCCACCACAGGTGCCGCCACGCAGACGACGGCCGTCAAGCTCTGGTCCGAGCGAGGTCGAGGAGTCAGGGTCCATGTACACATTTGAGAGGTTCACTGAGAAGGCCAAGAAAGTCCTCACCGTGGCGCATGGAGAGGCTGTGACGTCCCACCACTCGTACATTGGCACCGAACACGTCCTGCTGGGACTCATTCGAGTGGACGGCGGCCTCGCGGCTAGGGTGCTCGCCAATCTCGGGGTGGAGATCGACCAGGTCAGGGCAACAATCGAGTCCCTGAAGGGCCACACCGAGCGGACCACCATCCGGCAGGCCATCCCCACCTCCAGGGTCAAGAAGGTGATCGCGATCGCGTTCGACGAGTCCAAGCGGATGGGCGTCACCTACGTCGGCACCGAGCACCTTCTGCTCGGCCTCCTGATCGAAGGCGAGGGTCTGGGGTTTCAAGTGCTCAAGGACCTCGGCGCGACTCTTGAGCGCGTCCGCGACGAACTGGCCACGCTGCCACCATATCTGGATGCCATTGGACCGAGCCAGCAGGTTCGGAGCCGCGCTGCATGGACCGGGTACACACCGTTGCAGCGCCCGCCTTCTACACCAACACCGCTCCTTTCTCGTCTCACCGCTGAGGCCCGGAGTTGCTTGGTCCTGGCCGAGGAGGAGGGGCTCAAGGCTGGAGTCGGCTACATCGGTGGCGAGCATTTGCTTCTGGGACTGTTGCGCCAAGGCGAAGGACTGGCCGCCCGCGCACTCGGGCTTCTCGGTGTGACCCTGGACGGCGCCCATGGTGCGGTGAAGAAGGCAAGTCTGGATGCACCCCGGCAGGTTGTATCCCAGGTCACTTGGAACAGTGACCTCGACATCGTGCTCAAGGTCGCCACCGACCTCGCGGGTGCCCGCCGGGCCGAGTGGACTGACACGCAAGACCTGTTGCTGGCGCTTTGGATGATGCCCCCTTCCTCGCGGACGCAAGAGGCCCTTCAGATGCTAGGGCCCACGGTCGACGCGGTGCGCGCTTCGCTCGGCCACCGGGAGACTGGGCACTCGAGACCGGACTGAACGTGGGACAAGCGGCGGTTCCTACCGGAGGAGCCGGTTGCTGCTGTTCATCTCCCATCTCGAAGCTGTGGCAAACTGCAAGCCTCCTGCCAGCGGCCTGAGCGGCGGTGCAAGGTAGCCGATCCGGTGGACCGAGGAATGGGGGAGCCGTGAACGCCACAACGCGAGGCTCCGCTTGCCCGGAGAGGCAGTCATGGGGAAGCAATGGCCGGGATACCCGCTGGACGCTTCACCAGTGCAGAGCCATCGGTAGTCCGGGCCGGCCTGCAACGGACAAGCTGCGTCGCTCCAGCAACGCGAACAACCATGAGACGGCGATCAGCGGCGCGCTGCAGCCACCTCAGGGCCTACGCTCACGTGGGCACGATCTCAAATCGGTGACGGCCGTGGAGCCGATATACCTGGAAGTCGGTGTCCAGGGTGAACACGCGTCGATCTCCCCGCTCCTCGGCCAACGCGACGAGCGTCGCGTCCGCAAAGTCCATGGGCAGGTCCGCGTACTTCGTCATCAGGACAGAGCTGCGCTCAAGGGCGGCCCAAGACAGCTCGACAATCTCCAAGCGCCGACTCAGCACCAGCTTCCAAAGTGCAGCCTGTCCCCGCTGGCCACCCGCGTGGGACAGCAAGTACATGGCCTCGGTGAACGCAGGCCAGGTGGTGAGCAACGGCAAGGAGAGCCGCTCTACGACCATCCTGCATCGGTCGTGATCCGGCTCGTCGGCGTCGATCAGGGCAACGAGCGGCCCCGCGTCCGTAAGGGTCACGACCGAGGCGAGTGTTCGGCAACGACTTTCCGGAACGCCTCACCTGTGCGCCGCGCCCGACCGCCACCACCATGGACAACGCCCACCACGTCGGCCAGGTCGGCCCCGTTGCCGACGACCAGAGTCGCGTCGGCACGTTCCGCGGCAGCCCGGCGGATGAACTCCGAGAGCGACTCCCCTCGGATCGCTGCCGCTCGCTGGAGTCGACCCTCAAGCTCAGGATCAAGGCGCACGCTCTTCACCCCGACAGCGTATCACGGAGTATGCCAGCAGTGATACGGCCCGGACCCCGGGACGTGTTCGGCTTACGGAACTGCCATCGATGGCCCCGCTCGGCGACCAAGGAGTCCGTTGATGGTGCACAGGGTACGATCGTTGGGCCGGGTGGACTCTGGCGCCGGCATCGTGCAGCCCGTGCGGCCGACACCGTCATCTCGGGCCGGCCACAGTCAGCCGCACTGTGACCGTGTCACCCACATCGAGCCCTTCCGCACGGCGCACCGCGTCCTTCACAGGAACGACGTACCGCCCGGCCTCGGGCCCCAGCGAGGTCTCCCACTCTGTGGCGCCGATTCGCGCCCGGACCGGGATCATCCCCCAACCGTAGGTGACGGCATTGGACAACGCGTTCAGCTCACGGCTCTCCGCGTCAGGTACCGAAACGAAGTAGAACGGCGACGGGCCACGCCAGTGCCAGAGGCCGCCGGTGAAATCAAGGTCCAAGCCGTCGGGCTTACTCAGCATGACGGCCACCTGCGGGGTCTGGTGATCTCGCTTGTGACCGCGGTCCAGTCCGCACGGCGCCACCGATCAGTCCACCCTTGGCTGCCGCAGCTCCGGCCCGTGAGGACGACCCATCAACGGCGGCGCCCCAGAGCACGTAGAGCTCGGCGACGGCGTTCGCGGCGGGCATGAACTTCCACCAGCTATGGAAGGTCCACTCCATCGCCTCCCATGCGGCTTTGATTGGTCTTCGGCTCCCCTTGGTGGTGAATCCTGGCCCGCCACAGGGACGAGATGCTCAAGCAGGTCGTCGTGGGCCAGTGTGGCGGGGCGGCCCAGGGTCTGCAACTCTGCCACGTCCAAGTAATTGGCCTTCCAGCGCGGGAGGGATGCGCAGGCGGTCGAGCCCACCGACTAGGACTCACGCTCCGCGCGGGCGGAGAGCCGCGCCCACGGGTAGTGGCTGGCGGCCATGGCGGCAACCGTAGCCCTCAATGCAGGTTTAGAGGAGGCCCGTCGCTTCGGTGAGACAGTGCTGGAACTGGGCTTCGAGGTCCAGACCTGCTTATCGCGGCCGCCGCGGACGAAGCGGGCAGCGCAGTCCTCCACCACGACGTCGGCTTCGACCTGGTGGCCGAGGCCACCGGGCAGCCCAGAGCGTGGAGGGGCCAAGGGCAGCGATCCCTAACATTGCCATCGCACCCGGAAGACTGGCACAGACCGCTAGGGCGGAGCGATGTCGAGGAGAAGCTCCGTGACCAGACTCAGCGACCATGACCTGACCGAGCGAGAGTACCGGACGACGGACCGGCTCTCGCAGCGTCGCCTCGACCGCACCGGATGGCTACGAGGCAAAGATGAGCGATTGCTGGCATTGCAGGCGCTGGCCGCGATCGGTCCCTCACGAGTCCTCGATGCAGGGTGTGGCACCGGAGACTTCGCCGCCCTCATCGCAGCGCCAGAGGTTCTGTGCGTGGACTCATCCGAGGCGGCCGTGAAAGCCACCGAGGCCAAGGGGTTGACCGCCCGAGTCGCCGATGTCCAGGACCTCCCCTACCCCGACGGATACTTCGATGCGGTGGCCTGCAACTGGGTGCTGCACCACGTCCCCGACCGCCGCAAGGCCATTGCGGAGTTCGCCCGCGTGCTAACACCATCTGGACGGTTCGTTGGTTGCTACAACGCCCCGGATCACCTCGGCGCGCTGTGGTCAGCGCTTGCCCTCGGCGACGATGCGGACGACTTCAACTCGGCCAACGGACCCGGCGAGCTCGCGGAATCCTTCGCCACCGTCGAGGTCAGGGAAGTGTGGGGCCAAGTGCTGTGGGAAGAGCGAGACGCTCTCCAGACCTATCTCGACGCCTACTCCGAGTTGTATGGGCCGCTGAGCGCCCCCGACGTTTCCTACCCCTTCCGAGCGGCCCGTCATAACGTCGTCTTCGTTGCTGATCGACCACGTACGCAGGGCGCGAGACCGTAGAGGTGCCCGCCCGGCGCGTGCCTGCAATCCAGAGCCAAGGGGCCGCTTCCCGCCCCCATAGGGTGCAGGCAACCGGTGAAGCTCGCGTTGGCCGAGCAGACGTCTGTAGTCGCGGCTCGCTCGCTGGCAGTCATAGCCGCTGCCGAGGGACGCCGGCTCTTGGCCACCAATTGCTTCACTCCTCGAAGGCTCGCCCCACCCATGTGAGGTGCTTGGGCACATCGTCCGGGTCGTCGGCTGCGGCCTCTGCCAGCCAGGTCAGGGTGAGTACTCGGGTCTGCC
>JAKBTP010000157.1 GCA_021844355.1 bacterium
TTCGGCCCTGGGCCGCCCGGGGCTGCTCTCGTTGACCCGGGCTGCGGGGTTCGGGGCCGCGTCGTCCTCGTGCTCCTATGCGGCGTCGGCGATGGCCAAGTCGCTCTTCGCCAAGGGGGCCGACTTCGTCGCCGCCATGGTGTTCATGTTCGCCTCCACCAACCTGGTGATCGAACTCGGGGTGGTGCTCGCCGTGCTCATCGGCTGGCAGTTCACGGCCAGCGAGTTCGTTGGGGGGCTGCTCATGATCGCCCTCCTGGCGCTGGTGGCCCGGGTTCTCTTCCCCCGGCAGCTGGTGGAGCGGGCCCGGAGCCGGCTGAACGGGAGCCCGGCCTTAGATGAGGAGGGGGCCACATATGCAGCTCCGCACCCCGCGCCGGACCCCCTGGAGGCCGGCTGGCGGGCCAGGATGCGCACCCGACAGGGGTGGAGCGATGCCGCCGGCTACGCCGCCGCCGACCTGACCATGCTCCGACGCGAGCTGGCAATCGGCTTCCTGGTGGCGGGCTTTCTGGCAGCGCTGGTGCCGAGCTCGGCCTGGCAGGCGCTCTTCCTGACCGGCCACGGCTTCTGGTCATCGCTGGAGAACGCGGTCATCGGCCCCTTCATCGCCATCATCAGCTTCGTCTGCTCGGTGGGCAACGTGCCCCTGGCGGCGGCTCTGTGGAAGGGCGGGATCAGCTTCGGAGGGGTGGTCAGCTTCGTCTTTGCCGACCTGATCAGCATGCCGCTGCTGCTCATCTACCGCCGCTTCTACGGGTGGAGGCTGGCCCTGCGCATGCTGCTGGCTTTCTGGGTGGCGATGTCGGCCTCCGGCCTCATGGTCCAGTACCTCTTCCAGGCGGTGGGGATCCCTCCGCCGGGGCGGCCCACCCAGCTGGTCACCCACGCCTTCGCCATGAACTACACCAGTGCCCTCGACCTGCTGGCCCTGGTCGCCTTGGCCGCGATCTTCTGGGAGTACCGGCGCCGCCGGGCGGCTGGCGGGAGCGCCGGGTACGCCATAGACCCCATCTGCGGCATGCAGGTGGAGATCGCCAACGCCCCGGCGACCCTGGTGCTCCATGGCAGGGCCATCTACTTCTGCTCCGAGCGCTGCCGTGATCGGATGGCCGATGAGACCAGCTCACCCGCACAGGGAGGAAAGGCAATGCCCGACGCTGTCCCACAGGGAGGAGACGCCCTCCCCACCGTCGACCCGGTCTGCGGAATGGAGGTGGACCCGCACCACGCGGTGGCCACCCTCACCCATGAAGGCGCCACGTATCACTTCTGTGCGCTGTCGTGCCGGGACCGCTTCGCCGCGGAGCCAGGCCGCTTCCTGCGGCCCCGGCCAGCTTCGGAGCGCGTGGCTGATCCGGTCTGCGGAATGGAGATCGACGCCGCCACGGCGGCGGCCAGCTTCCAGCTGGCCGGCCTGACTCACTACTTCTGCTCTGAGGCGTGCAGGGCGGAGTTCCAGCGCAGGTTGGCGGCGGCGGCGGGCCCCTCGGGTTCAGGCGGCGCGGCGGGAGCATGAGCACTGCTCCCGCGGGCACCGGCCGCCGCGGCTCCTACCAAGCGACGAAACCCGAACTCCTCCGGCGCTTTCGCAAGGTGGAGGGCCAGGTGGCGGGGATCGCCCGCATGGTCGAGGAGGAGCGCTACTGCCCGGAGGTGCTGATCCAGATCCGCTCGGCCACCGCAGCCCTGGACCAGATCGGCTACCTGCTCTTGCGCGAGCACCTCGCCCACTGTGTGGCGGACGGGATGAGGCGTGGGGAGGGCGACCAGTACCTGGATGAGGTGATGGAGGTGGTCAGGGGCTTCTCGCGGCGCTGACGGCCGGCGGCGGTCACCGCGATCGGTTGATTCCCGTAGATGGCGCGTTGTTATGGCGCGATGCCTCAGCACCAGCTCCGGTCGCACCCGCACCGCCTCGGCCTACGCCGTGGCTCCCGGGGCCAGTCGGCCGTCGAGTTCGCCCTGGTGGCCCCCCTCCTCTTCCTGCTCATCTTCGGGATCGTCGACTTCGGGCGGGCGATGTTCTACCAGAACGAGGTCACCAACGCCGCTCGGGAGGGGGCTCGGATCGCCATCCTGGCCAGCAATCCCTGCAACACGGTGTACGGCAACCCCGCCGGCAACTGCAGCTCCTCCTCGACCCCGGCGGGACCCACGGTGTGTTCCGCCATCGCGGGCAGCGCCACCCTTATCAGCAACTGGAGCTGCACCGAGGGGGGCGTGCTGCCGGCGAGCCCCCGGGCGGGCTGGGCCTACGTCGAAGTGGACCAGGCAGCGAATGCGGGAGCAGGGTGCCCAGGGGCCACAGGTGCCACTGACCCGGCCGCGGTCGCCACGCCCCGGTTGGCCGGCAACCTCCTGATCACCGTGACCATCCGCTACTACTTCCGTCCCATCACCCCGATAGTCGGTGCCCTCTTCCCCAGCAGCTTCTACCTCAGCAGTTCCGTCTGCGCCCGTGACGAGTACTGACCTGTGGCCGGGGCGCCGGCAGCGCGGCCAGGCGATGGCCCTCGTGGCCCTTCTGATCTTCTTCGTCGTCCTGGGGGTTGCGGCCCTGGCCATCGATGTGGGCGCCAACTTCGACAACCGCCAGCAGCTGCAGAGTGTCGCCGACCTCGCCGCCCTGGCCGGGGCCGAGCAGACCGGGGTCAATGCGACCACCATCCTGCCGGACACCCAGACGCTCATCTGGCAGAACTTGGGGGTGGCGCCCGGGAGCATCGGCTGCGCCGGCTCGCCCTGCACCATCTCCGCTGACGGCTACACCGCGACGGTCATCTACCCCTACACCCCCTTCAATCCCACGGTGAACGACTATTCGCCGCAGTTGACCGTGGCGGTGAACATCACTCACGTCAATCCAGTCCACGGGTTCGAGGGATTCCTGGGATCCGGGCCGACGACGATCCGGGTCCACGCCGCCGCCGCGGGGCTTCCCGGAACCCACCAGTTTCCCTTCGCCCTCGCCACCCGCTTTTTGGACCTCACCGGTGGCGGGAGCATCGCGGCCTACGGGTCGGTGCTGGTGGACCAGTGCTCGGACAGCGGCCAGGGCGACTTCACTGATCATGGGTACAACGGGGGGATTTACTTCAACGGAGGGACCGGACTCCTGCTGGGGGCGGCCTACACGGCGAAGGGGAGCGGGATGTACTCCAACGCCGAGGCGGCGTTGGTCGCCGACCCTTCGGGAAGCAGCTGCGCCGGCGGGGCCAACCAGAGCGCCACCGCGGGCCTGACCGGCCTCACCGACCAGGTCCGCTTCAGCTCAACGGCCTCGGGCTACAACTACTTCTACGGCTTCAACTCCGGACCTGCGAATTGCACCACAGCAGCCGACTCCGGGTGCCAGTCGGACCCGGAGGGGGGCCCGGACTACAGCTGGCAGGATCCCTCGTGCTGGCAGTCCGGAACTGGGGCCGCGCCGGTGGCATGGACCAGCAGCTACGCCTACCCGAGCACCAGTGGACCGGGCGTGACCATCGCCGGCGCCTCGCCGGCGGTGACCGTCGCCTGCCCACAGCCCAACACGTCGGTAGCTCCCGAGCCCTACGGCACCATGGAGGGGTCGTTCCCGGTCGCGCGCTTCCCCAACTTCCCCGAGTACGCCACCCCGGAGGAGCTGGTGCAGGAGCTGTCGGGGGATCAGGCCGTGCCGGCGGGGGTGCCGGGACAGATCACCCAGGTGACCGGGACCCAGCCCTTCCAGAACTCCGGGCAGAACTGGACCTTCCCTGCCGGGGTCTACGTGGTGGACGGGTCCTCCGCCCTACCCGCCATCAAGGGAAGCTTCACCTGCGTCAGTAACGGTGGGGGCGACGTGTACCCGAACGGCTGCGTGTTCATCCTGGAGAACGGCGCATCGCTGCAGGTCCAGGGCAGCAAGTCCTCGCTCAACTGCAGCTACTCTCTCTCCGGGGATGCGGGCTGCAGCTTCTACCTGGCGGACAGCACCACGCCCACCCAGAGCGTCTTCTCGCTCTCCACCTCCGCCAACGGGACCCTGAGCCCGATCCCCTATCAACCCGACTGCGCATCGGCGCCCTGCCCCGTCTCCAACTTCCCGGTCGTCTACAGCAACGGGACCTCCACCACCGGTGCCACCTCGAGCCTGAACCTCTCCGCCGTGGTGTCCATCTCCAACCCCGGGAGCTTCGCCTTCAACGGGACCATCTACGTGCCCCACGGGATCTTCAGCTCCAACGCCAACGCCGGCTCCTCGTCTGGCCAGGTGATCGCCGACTCGATCCGCCTCCAGGGTGGGAGCGGCAGCTCCAGTGGCGTTGCCTACAACGGCAACTCCACCGCCCCCGTGGTGGGCGCCGCCCGGCTCATCGAGTGAGCTTGGAGCAGCGAGAGAGGAAGGTGCCCCGGGGGTGAGGCGGGCTGAGTCTGGGCGCAAGTCGCGCAGGTGGGGGCCGGTCGCTGGGGGCTAGAGGCCCGGTCGAGCCCCCGATCGAAGCCAGTCTCCGATCAGCCGGACCGGGGACCCGGGCGGAACACGGGGAGAGCCCAACCCAACTGGAAGCGGCCGGCATTCCTTGAGCCTCCCGAGCTTCGGGCTTTGCCGACCATCTGTCTGGCCTGCCAAGACTCGCCGCACGCCGGCACGCGGCGGGATCACCGTGACCCCCGAAAATGCGCCTGGCCGCCACGGGACCGCGGAGAGGTCAAGGGCGGTGTCAGCGGCGCCGCCTCATCCGTGGGCGCTCGCCTTGCCACGCGGGCGAAGGGCTGGGGCGGAAGGATTCGAACCTTCGAATGGGGGATCCAAAGTCCCCTGCCTTACCACTTGGCGACGCCCCAATTCCAGCTCAGATTAGCGCCCCGGCTCCGTTTCGGCCGGACCGGCCGGCCGCGACCTGGGACCCAGCACCTAGCCCGCCGCCAGCTCCTCCCGAAACCGGTCCACGGCTGCGAGGCAGCCGTCCGGATGGGTGAGCGGCAGCCGGTAGTCGCCGAACATGAGGTGAGTCAGCCGGACCGACGCGTTTTCGAGTGAGACCTTCTCCAAGAGCCCGACCTCCAGGCTGCGATCGCCGGCCGGCAGCACCAGGTCCACCGGGCAGGCCACATCGGGGAACCAGCTGGCGGCACGGGCCTCGACCAGGCAGGACACCAGGGTCTCGCGGTAGGCCTCACTCCCCTTGGACTCGTGCCTGTCCCTGGCCACCCGGGAGGGCACGTCGGCGGAGATGGCCGGCGCGAGCGCCCGCCGGGCTGCCCGCCTTCCGGTTCGAGCCGGAAGCCACCCTCTCAGGGTGGGCACCCGCAGACCGACCCGGCGCAGGTGCTGATGCGCTGAGGTGGGGTCGGAGTAGATCTGGGGCGAGATCGCCACCAGCGCCCGGACCCGCTCGGGATACCTTGCGGCCAGGCGTAGACCGATGACGCCGCCGAGCCCGTGGCCCACCACCAGCGCCGGCTCCCTCACCTCCAGGAGGTCCAGCATGCGCGCCAGCGCATCGGCGTGGTCGTCCGGGCCATAGCCGGCCTCAGACGGCGGTGAGCCACCGAAGCCCAGCAGATCAGGTACCAGCAACGGGCCCGGGGCGGCCAGCTCGTCAAAGGCGGAGCCGAAGTAGCTGGAGGTGTCTCCCAGGGGGTGGAGCAAGAGCACCGGGCTGGGACCAGAGCCCATGGTCTGGCAGCTGAGATAGGCGTCCTGCGTGAATCGCTCCGGGGCCGACCAGTTCACCTCCCGCCGCCGCCAGAGCAGCCGAGCGGACCGCGCGGCCACCCCGCCTCCCCCTACCGCCAGGGCGGCCAGGGCGGCACCCCGCCGCCTACCTCCAGGCATGGGGGAGCCGGCCCGCGGCTACCTGCTCAAGAGGCGAGGTCGGATGTTTGGGGCGCATCTCCCCCGATGATATGGGAAGGCGGCAAGGCTTCCCGCGCCCGACAGGGCTTACGCGCCCGGCAGCCACTCCCGGGCCCGGTGAGCGAGTTCCAGGAACGGCTCCAGCGCGGCCGGGTTCTGCAACGACTCCCGGCTCAGCGCCCGATCGGGGTCCTCTCCGCTCAGGATGCGCTTCACCGGCACCTCGAGCTTCTTTCCGCTCAGGGTCTTCGGGATCTCCGGCACCCGCAGCACCAGGTCGGGGACATGTCTGGGCGAGACCTGGTCCCGAACCTTGGCCTTCACCCTGGCCACCAGCTCCTCCTCCAGCCCGACCCCCGGCCCCAAGACCAAGAACAGCGGCATGAAGGTGTCCCCGCCCGGGACCGGCACGTCCACCACCAGGCTGTCCACGACCTCGGGCAGCTCCTCCACCGCCCGGTAGATCTCCGCGGTACCCATCCGGATGCCATGCCGGTTGATGGTGGAGTCCGAGCGCCCGTACATCACGACTCCGCCGTCCTGCCGGACCTTGACCCAGTCGCCGTGCCGCCAGACTCCGGGGTACACGGAGAAGTAGCTCTCCCGGTAGCGGCTGCCGTCGCGGTCACCCCACAGAGCGACCGGCATGGAGGGCAGTGGGGTCGTGATCACCAGCTCCCCGACCTCGTCCGTGAGTGGGCGCCCGTCCTGGTCAAAGGCAAAGACGGCGGCTCCCAGCCCCCGACACTGGATCACGCCCGCCCGCACCGGGAGCCAGGGGCAGCCCAACAAGAACGCCGTGCACACGTCCGTGCCCCCGCTGATGGAGGTGAGCCAGAGGTCCTGTTTCACCTGGCGGTACACCCACTCGAAGGCTTCCGGGGACAGCGGGGAGCCAGTTGAGCCCAGCAGCCGGAGGCTGGAGAGGTCAAGCTGCCCCCCAGGCTGGAGACCCGCCTTCATGCCCGCCGCGATATGCCCTGCCGAGGTCCCGAAATGGGTGACCTGAAGCTCGCTGACCAGCTCCCAGAGCCGCGACGCTCCGGGATGGTTCGGGCTCCCGTCGTAGAGGACCACGGTGGCCCCAAGCAGGAGTCCAGAGACGAGGTAGTTCCACATCATCCAGCCCGTGGTGGTGAACCAGAAGAAGCGGTCGCCGGGCCGAAGGTCCGAGTGCAGCGCCAACGCCTTCAGGTGCTCGAGGAGGATGCCCCCGTGCCCATGGACGATGGGCTTGGGCAGGCCAGTGGTCCCCGAGGAGTAAAGGACCCAGAGCGGGTGGTCGAAGGGAAGCGGCGTGAACTCTGGCGAGGTCACGAGTGAGGTTGCCAGCTCCCACGAGACATGGTTCGGCGTGGGAGCGGCCTGCGGGCGGGGCGGCTGTCCCACCCAGACAACCTCGACGAGGCTGGGCAGCCCCGCCACCAGACCCAGGACCCTGGTGGTGCGATCGAACTCCCTGCCCCCGAAGCGATAGCTGCGGCCGGCGATGAGTACCTTGGGCTCGATCTGCTGGAAACGATCGAGCACAGCGCGCTCGCCGAAGTCCGGAGAGCAGCTCGACCAGATGGCCCCAATGCTGGCCGAGGCCAGGAGACCCACCAAGGCCTCGGGAACATTGGGGAGGTACGCCGCCACCCGGTCACCTGGGCCCACTCCCGCCAGGCGGAGGTGATGAGCCAGCGCCCCCACTTGGGAGGTCAGTTCGCTGCCCGACAAGTCGCGGCGAGCCCCTGCTTCATTCACCGCGATCACATGGACTCGCTCCGGGTCCAGCCCCCTCAGGGCGTGCTCCGCGTAATTCAGCCTCGCCCCTGGAAACCACCGGGCCCCGGGCATGGAACCGTCGGCGAGGGCCACCTGGTGAGGAGCGTGGGCGTCCACGCCGAAGTAGGTCCAGACGCTCCCCCAGAACCTCCCCGGGTCCTCCACCGACCAGTTCCACAACTCGGAGTACGAGCGGGCGTCGACCAGCCCCGTCTCCCCCAGCCATCGCTGGTAGTGGGTCAGCCGCGCCTCCCGGAGCAGAGTGGCCGGGGGCTCCCAGAGGAGTGTCCCCTCGGGGACTGGACTTGCCCCCCAGGAAGGGACACCCGACGTCTCGTCCCCGCCCATCGCTAGCTCCGCAAGCCACTCACCAGGATGCCGACCCCGAGGCCAGCGGTCACTATCCCGCTGGACCTCTGCACCAGCGTGCGGCGGCGAGGCGCGGAGCGCAGCCACACCCCGGCACGGGCCGCAGCCATGCCCCAGAGCGAGTCGGAAACCAGGGCGATCGCCACCCAGATGGCCCCCAGCGCCAGGATTTGAAGTGGCACCGCGGCTGCGCCGGGGGTGACGAAGGCGGGAAGGACGGTGACGAAGAAGACGGCGCTCTTGGGGTTGCTCACCCCCACGAGCGACCCGTCGAGAATGGCTCGCCGCCGGCTCGCCGGGGGCGGGCCGGCCGGCTCCGTCGCGAGTATCTCCGCGCGAGACGTGAAGGTGCGAAACCCCAGGTAGAGCAAATAGGCCGCGCCCACAATCCGCATGGCCGAGAGGGCCAGCGCCGAGCGCTCCAACAGCTCACCGACTCCGAACGCCACCAAGGCAACCTGCACCGCCTCTCCCGCGCTGTTGCCCAACACCGTGAGCAGCGCCACACGGCGGCCGAAGCTCACCGCCCGGCTGATGATGAAGAGCACGCTGGGTCCGGGAACCGCGATCAGCAGCACCGCCACCGCGGCGAAGGCGATGA
>JAKBTP010000037.1:0-5687 GCA_021844355.1 bacterium
CGCCGGCCCGATCGACTCCCGAGGTGTTCGCTCTAGAATCGCCGGGTGCCCGTGTACTTCGCCAGGGGCGGCGTGCTGACGCCAACGGGCGAGGTCGAGCTGAGGGAGGAGCACGCTTGGCATCTCGCTCGGGTGCTGAGGGCCCGGCCGGGTGAGTCCATCCGGGTGGTGGTGGATGGGACGCAGGAGCTGCTGGTCGAGCTCTCCGAGGTCTCGGCCGCCCTGGTCCGGGGACGGGTGCTGGGAGTCCAACCGGCCCGGGGGGAGCCGCGGTGCCGGCTGCTCCTGGTGCAGGCCATCCCCAAGGGTTCGGGGATGACCGAGGTCTGCGAGCGCACGTCCGAGCTGGGGGTCGCCTCGATCTGGCCCGTATTCAGCGAGCGCACGGTCCCCCGTCCCGGTCCGGAGGCCACGGCGGGAAGACGGCGGAGGTGGGCGAAGATCGCCGGGGAGGCGGCACAGCTCGCGGGGCGGAGCCGGGCACCGGTGGTGGAGGAGCCCGCGGGGCTCGATGGCGCCCTGGAGCGGCTCCGGGAGCAGGAGCCGGATGTCCAGCTCTTCGTCTGCCAGCAGGAGGGGACCGCCGTGTCACTCACGGCCACCCCCTATGACCCCTCGCGCCCCGCCGCCGTCCTCATCGGACCCGAGGGGGGCTGGTCGCCAGGCGAACTGCGCCAGCTGCGCAGCCTGGGCGCGGTCGCGGTCTCACTGGGCCCCCGGAACCTCCGGACGCTGGTCGCCGGCGTGGTGGCCGTGACCCTGCTTCTGGCCCGGGCCGGGGAGCTCGGCCAGCCCTTGGGTGACCCCGCATGACGGTGCGCTTCTCCCACGAGTGGCGGACTGGCGTTTACATGTCGCCCGAGGGGGACGGCGGCCCGCGGCGGGTGCGGATCAGGGTCGAGCTGCGCCGTGACCCCCTCACCGGACGAGGCGGACGCGTGGCCCATTTCCAAGGCTTCCACCTGCGCCGCCCCGATCTGAGCGCCGAGGTGGCGGCCAGCCGGCCCCACTGCCCATTCTGCCCGGACCGGGTCCTGGTGGTCACCCCCCGCCTGGATCCCCCTGTGGATGGCTCCTTCCGCGTGGTGGAGGGGGAGTCCGTCCTCTTTCCGAACATCTCCCCGTATGACCGGCGCAGCGCCGTGGTGGTGCTCTCGCGGGCCCACTTCCTGGCTCCCGAGGACATTCGGCCCCACCACCTGGTTGACGGGTTGCGGGCGGCCCAGCGCTACCTGGAAGCGCCGGGCACCCTGCGCCGCCGCGACTTCGGACTGGTCACCTGGAACTACATGCCGCTCGCGGGCGCGACCCAGGTGCACCCCCACCTCCAGGTGTTCGCCACAGACCGCCCCGGGCGGCTGCTCGAGGACGAGGTGGCCGCCAGCTTCCGGCACCGTCGGCGATTCGGCCGTTCGTATTGGGAAGAGCTGGTGGAGATCGAGTCCCAGCTCCGGGAGCGCTGGGTCGGCCGGGGCCGCCACAGCGTCTGGCTGACCCCTTTCGTCTCCCGGAGCGTGGTCTCCGACCTGATGGTGGTCTTCCCGGGGAAGGCCCTGCTCTCGGACCTTTCCCCGGCCGACTTGGAGGAGTTCGCTCGTGGCCTGTCGGCCGCCCTCCCCCAGCTGGCCGCGGAGGGGGTCGTGAGCTTCAACCTGGCCTTCTACCCTGCCCGCGGCCCCTCCCCGGACCCGGCGGTGTGGCTGCACGCCCGCCTCTCGCCACGCATCCACTTCAACCCGGCCATCGGCGGGTCGGACGCCACGGTCTGGCAGCATCTGCTGGACGAGCCGTTCATGGTCCGGAGCCCAGAGCGGCTGGCCGAATTCCTCCGACCGGCCGTTTCCCGCGCCCTGGCGGAGGGGTGAGGGGCGGGGCGGCCACGGTGGCCGCCCCGCGCCGGTCAGCTCTGCGCGGCGGGGGCCTCCAAGACCTGGGGCTCCGGCTGCTCCCCGGTGGCCACCGGGATCCGCCGAGGCGCCGGTGCCTCCACGCGCGGCAGGTGCACGGTGAGCACCCCGTTCTGGAAGCTGGCCCGGATCTCATCCTCCTTCACGTCCGCGGGAAGGGTGAGCTGGCGGACGAAGGAGTAGTTGGCCCGCTCGCGCCGGAGGTAGGTGCCCTCGGTCTGGCTTCCGTCGACCTTCCTCTCCCCACGCAGGGTGAGAATGCCCTGGTCAGCGGTGATCTCCACCTCCTGGGGGCTGAAGCCCGGGATGGAAGCCTCCACCAGGAACTCCCTGTCGGTCTGCCGGATGTCCAGGGGCAGGTAGGCGGTGGGCGCCACCGTGGTCGTGCCCCGTCCGCTGCCGGAGGTCAGAAGTGGGGTACCGGAGAAGGCCTCGTTGACCCACCGGGCCATCTCGTTCTGCAAGTTGAAGAGATCACTCCACGGATCCCAACGTGCCATCGAATATCACCTCCCAACTCAAGTAAACCGCTGTCCTAGTGCCGGGAGATTCGCGAATCCCACGATGTTCCATACCCCCGCCTTCCGGCGGTCAAACACGCTCAGATGCCGATGGCGTCCTTGAGGTGCTCGAAGAAGCCGCGGCGCACGGGGTGCGGCTTGCCGTCGGGGGGAGCCAGCTCGCGAAGCAGGTGCCGCTGCCGTTCGGTGAGCTTGGTGGGTATGACCACCCTCAGTCTCACCACCTGGTCACCCCGCCGTCCGGTGCGAGGGTCGGGCGCTCCCCTTCCCGGGATGCGCAGCTGCTCCCCATACTGGGTGCCCGGCTTGATGGTGACCGTCGCCGGCCCGTCCACAGTGGGCACCTCGACCGTGTCCCCCAGGGCCGCTTGGGAAACGGTGATCGGGCAGTCGTACAGGATGGTCATGCCTCGCCGGGTGAGGAGGTCATGCGGGCGCACGTTGATCACCAGGAAGAGATCTCCTGGGGCGCCTCCACGCGGTCCGGCAGCTCCCTCCCCGGGCACCCTCACCTGCATCTCACTGTCCACCCCGGCAGGGATCTGGACCTCGATCGACTTGCGCTGGTCGACCACCCCCTGCCCGTGACAGTCGGGGCAGGGTGATTCGATCACCTGCCCCTCGCCGCGGCAGCGCGGGCAGGGCTCGACGGTGACCATCTGGCCCAGCAGCGACTGCCGCACCCTCTGGACCTGTCCCCGGCCCTGGCACTCGGTGCAGGTGGTGGGCGAGGTGCCCCGCTGGGCGCCGGTGCCGCCGCACTCCTCGCACACCGCGGGCTTGGTGACCTCGAAGGTGCGAGTCACCCCCCTGACGGCCTCCTCGAAGCCGATGCTCACCTGAAGGCGTAGGTCGGCGCCGCGCCTCGGCCCGCTGCGGGCCCGGCTCACCTGCCCCCCGCCGAAGAACATATCGAAGAGGTCGAAGGCGGACTGGAAGTTGAAGCCCCCGGACGAGCCGAATCCGTCTCCCGCCTGACCGAAGGTGTCGTACTGGCGCCGGCGGGCGGGGTCGGAGAGGACCTGGTAGGCCTCGCCCACCTCCTTGAACCGCTCCTCGGCCGCGGGGTCTCCGCTGTTGCGATCGGGGTGGTAGCGCATGGCCAGGGTGCGGTAGGCGCGCTTCAACTCCTCCGGGCTGGCGCTGCGGTCCACCCCCAGCACCTCGTAGTAGTCGCGCCGCGTCTGGGGCATCAGCCGGACTCAGCCTCGAACAGTTCCTCTCCGGGACCAACCGCCTCGGCGGCGTCACCCGACGCTCTCTGGTCCCCGCCCGCCGTGGCCCCCCCGCCCACTGCCACCTGGGCGGCCCGCACCACCCGGTCATGCAGCCTGTATCCGGGCAGGTACTCGGACACCACCTGGCCCGTCGGCTGACCTGGCACCGTGGCCACCGCCTCGTGGAGCCGGGGGTCGAAGGGCTCGCCCACGGCCGGGATGCGCTCCACCCCTTCGGAGCGCAGCGCCTCCTCGAGCTGGCGCACAGTCAGCCTCAATCCCTCCGCCAGCCCGTCGGCGGCGTCCTCGGGGATATGGCTCAAGGCTCGCTCCAGATTGTCCAGGACTGGGAGGATGGCCCGCAGCAGGCCAGCCGCCCCATAGCGTGCCTGCTCCTGAGCCTCCTGCGCCCGGCGGCGCTTGAAGTTCTCGAAGTCGGCCGCCAGACGGAGGTAGGACTCCCGGGTCCGTTCCAGCTCCTCCACCGGGTCAGGTGCCTCTGCCGGGACGGCATCAGGGTCCTGAGCCTCAGGCTCACCGTCGCCGGTCGGCTCGGGCATGGGCGCCTCCTCCTGGTTAACGTCCACAGCTCAGGCCAGAACCCGGGCGAGAGCCTCTCCGGTCACCTGTGAGATCAGCTGCAAGCGAGCGGCGACCCGGGCGTAGCGGATGCGGGTGGGACCGACCACACCGACCGTCCCCCAGAGCTGGGTACCAACACGATAGCTGGTCAGCACGAGGCTGCAGTCCTGGAGCTCCTCCAGGCTGTTCTCATGGCCGATCACGACCTGCACCCCCGACTGAGGCGCGAGCTGGCTCACCACCGCGGCCAGGATCCGTTGCGCCTCGAGGACCTCTAGCACCACCCGCAACCGATTGGGGTCCTCGAACTCAGGGTTGCGGACCAGGTTCCGCACCCCGTCGTGCAGGACCAGCGCCGAGCGGTTCTCCAGCTGTCGAAGCCCTGCCCCGACCTCCAGGACCACCGCCCGCGGCACCACCTCCGGCATCGGAGAGGCCTCCAGCTCCTCTGCGGTCATGCCCGCCCCCACCCGGTTGAGCACCTCGGTCAGGGCGTTGAGGGCCTCCTGGTCCAGGGCGGGGTCCACCTCCACGGTCCGCTGCTGGGCTCGGCGACCGCTTCCGACCACGACCACCAGCGCATGGCCGGGTCGGGTGGACACCAGCTGGGCCCGCGCGAGCCGACTGCTTCCCTCGGCCGGCCCCGTGACCAGGGCCACGTTGTCGCTCAGCCGGCTGAGTGTCGCCGCGGCCAGCTCCAGGATCGCCTCGACGTCCGGCTCCACCTCCATGAAGCGCTGGCGGACCTGGCGTCGCAGCACCGGCTCGACGATCTCCTGGGGGAGCAGGAAGTCGACGAAATAGCGGTATCCCAGGTCCGTTGGCACCCTCCCGGCGGAGGGGTGTGGCTGGGCCAGGAAGCCGTCGTCGACGAGCTCGGACAGCTCGTTGCGGATCGTCGCCGAGCTGAGCTCCATGAAGTAGCGCGCGGCGAGGACGTGGGAGCCTACCGGGACCACCGTCTCGGTGTAGTCGGAAACCACCGCCTGAAGAATGCGCTCTTTGCGTCCGTCCATTGTCCCGATCTCGTAAGGGGCCTCTGCTTAGCACTCGCCAACTCGGAGTGCTAAGTGGAGTCTAACACGGGTGTTCGGCCCCTCCTCCGGCAAATAGAATCGCGACATGGTCAGGCGCACGCCCCCAGATGTCGAGCCCGCCCGCGCCGGCCGGGCCCAGGCGCTCAACCCCTTCCGGGTCCGACATCCCACCGAAACCACCCGCGAGGACCTCGCCCGGCGAGCCAGCATCCGGGAGGTGGTGTTCGGCATGCAGGACGGGCTGCTCACCACCCTGGGCCTCACCACGGGGGTCGCCACCGCCACGGCGGGAGCAGCGGTCTCGCACACCACCATCCTCATAGCCGGGATCGCCGGCGCGCTGGCGGGGATGGTCTCGATGGGGACGGGGGCCTATCTCGCCGCCGTGGCGGAGAGGGACCTGAAGCAGGCGGCCATCCACCA
>JAKBTP010000037.1:5787-8341 GCA_021844355.1 bacterium
CCCTCCACTTCCAGCCAGCCGTGGGCGGCGAGCCTCCGGGAGGCCGCCAGCGGCCGTTCCCCTGTTACCTCCACCCCCTCGGTGAGCCTCAGCCCCAGGGCCAACCGCTCCAAGGTCAATTGGGAGTCGTCCAACTGCTCGCTCGCCCGGATGCCGGCGGAGCCTTGGCCCACGACCCGGACATAGGTGGCGGCGTCCCGATAGTGCCAGTAGCGGACGCCCACGGCGTCCCCGACTGGCAGTCCGAGGGAGCTGGCCGCCGGTCCCCCCAGGAATCCGTGGGATCCGGCGCCCAGCGCCAGGTAGGTGCCTCCCCTCCAGTAGTTGAGGTTGTGGCGGGACTGGCACCCGGGCCGGCTGTAGTTGGACACCTCGTAGCGGGTGAGGCCCGCCACCAGCAGCCTGGCCCGCGCCGACCGGAGCTGCTCGAGGGCCGCCGCCTCGGCGACCCGCTGGCAGCGCCCCGAGTCCACCAAGCGCTGGGCGGTGGTGCCGGGCTCCAGAGTCAGCTCGTAGCACGAGAGGTGGTCCGGCTGGAACTGGAGAACCCGATCCAACCCCTCCAGGAAGGCCCGGGTGGACTGGCCGGGGATGGCGAACATCAGGTCACAGCTGACCTGCGGGATGGCGGATTCGCGGAGCCAGCCCAGGGCCCTCAGGCCCAGCTCGGCATCATGGCCCCGTCCCAACCAGCGCAGAGTTGGGTCGGAGAGGCTCTGGATCCCTAGGGAGGCGCGGGTGATCCCCATCCCGGCCCACTCCCGCGCCGCGGCTTCGGAGACCTCCTCGGGGTTGGCCTCCAGGGTCACCTCACAGCCATTCGCCATGGAGAAGCCCGCCGCCACCGCCTCCATGAGCCTCGCCAGCCGTGCCGGACCGAGCAAGGAGGGGGTGCCGCCACCCAAGTGGATCGTCCTGAGCGGCTCGTCCGCCAAGGCGGTGCGGCTCACGAACCTCAGCTCCTGGAGCAGGGCGTCCAGGTATCGGTCCTGCAGGTTCGGACCGGAGACCGCGATCGCGAAGTCGCAGTAGGCGCAGCGCCGGCGGCAGAACGGAAGGTGTACGTAGAGTGACGTGGGGGGACCCGGGCGGTCCTCAGCGGTCAATCGTGAGCACCGCCATGAAGGCCTCCTGGGGAATCTCCACGCTCCCCACCCGCTTCATCCGCTGCTTCCCCTCCCGCTGCTTCTCCAGCAGCTTGCGCTTGCGGGTGATGTCACCCCCGTAGCACTTGGCGAGCACGTCCTTCCGGAGCGCCGGGATGGTCTCTCGGGCCACCACCTTGCCACCCACCGCCGCCTGGAGGGCGACCTCGAAGAGCTGGCGCGGGATGACCTCCTTCATGCGCCGCACCAGCCTCTTGCCTTGGCCCTGGGCCTGACCTCGATGGACGATGGTCGAGAGGGCGTCCACCGAGTTACCGGCCACCAGGACGTCCAGCTTCACGAGCTGCTCCGGGCGGTAGCCGGCAAGCTCATAGTCCATGGAGGCGTATCCCCGGCTGCGGGACTTCAGCTGGTCGTAGAAGTCGTGGATGATCTCGCCCAAGGGTAGGTCGTAGGTCAGCAGGGCGCGGTCCCCTGCCTGGTACTCCAGATGGCGGAACTCGCCGCGCCGCTCCTGGCAGAGCTCCATGATCCCGCCCAGGTACTCGCGGGGCGTGACCACCTCCAGCTTGACGCGGGGCTCTTCGATCGAGACCACCTGGGTGGGATCCGGCAGCTGGTCCGGGTTGTCGATCTCCAGCTGCTGGCCATCCCTTAGGTTGACCCGGTAGGCGACCGAGGGCGCGGTGGTGATGAGCTCCAGATCGAACTCCCGCTCCAGCCGCTCCTGGACGATCTCCATGTGCAGCAGGCCGAGGAACCCGCACCGAAAGCCGAAGCCAAGAGCGGCTGAGGTCTCCGGCTCGAACACCAGCGCCGCGTCGTTCAGCTGCAGGCGATCCAGTGCCTCCTTGAGGTCGGGGTAGTCGTCGCTGTCGATCGGAAACAGGCCGGCCCACACCATGGGGCTGGCCTGGCGGTAGCCCGGCAGCGGCTGGGTGGCGGGCCGCTGGGCCTCGGTGATGGTGTCTCCCACCTTGCTGTCCCGGACGTTCCGGATGGAGGCGATGAGGTAGCCGACCTCCCCCGCCGCCAGCTCCGCCACCTCCTCCATGCCCGGCCGGAAGCATCCCACCTCGTCCACGGTGAAGATCCCCTGGCCGGCCATCATGCGAATCTGGGTTCCCGACCGAAGCCGCCCCTCGAAGACACGCACGTAAACCACCACCCCGCGGTAGGGGTCGTACTTGCAGTCGAAGATGAGGGCCCGAAGCGGCAGGGTGTCGTCCCCGACGGGGGCCGGAAGCTGGTTGACCACCGCCTCGAGCACCTCTGCCACGCCCTGTCCGGTGCGGGCCGAGACCAAGAGGCAGCGATCTCGGGCTATGCCGATCACCGACTCCACCTCGGCCGCCACCCGCTCGGGTTCGGCCTGGGGCAGGTCGATCTTGTTGATGACGGGGACGATCTCCAGGTTCAGCTCCATGGCCTTGTAGACGTTGGCCAGG
>JAKBTP010000183.1 GCA_021844355.1 bacterium
GTGGTGGAGCAGCTGGCGGCCGAGACGATGCAGGGAGTCCGCGGCCCACTACCCGGTTGAGCCGGTCAGCAGAAGCGGGGCAGGTGGTGGGCGAGCTGGGCCCCCCAGGAAGGCCAGTCGTGCGGGACGTCCCAGCCCCAGAGGTCGAGCTCGCAGGGGAGGCCCTTGGCCTGGAGGAGGGCGGCGAAGTCCCGGGTGGACTGGAGGGCTCCGGTGGTGTCCTCGAAGGCTCCCTGCCCGCACACCAAAAGCAGCCGGCAGCGCCGGCGCAACCAGTCCAGGTGGTCGCCCTCGGCATTCCGCATGTAGTCCATGGGGTTGTTGAAGTAGGCGGTGTCCCCGCGCTCCCAGCCTCCACCCACCACCGAGACGTCGTACACCCCGGAGAAGCAGAGGGAGAGGGGGAAGAGGTCGGCCCGTCGGAGGCAGAAGTTGGCCGCGTGGAAGGCGCCGAAACTGAATCCCAGTACCCCCACATCCTGCGGCCCCCCGCAGTCCCTGTGGATGAGGGGGACCACCTGGTCCACTACGAAGGCCTCGAAGGCGAGGTGGGCTCGGGCCCGCTGCTCCAGCGAGAGCTCGGAGTTGCGCCAGGAGGAGCGGTCGAAGCTGTCCAGGCAGTAGATCTTCGCCCGGCCCCCCTCGGCCAGCTGCCCCACCGAGTCCAGCATCCCCCGCTCCTCGAAGTCGGTGGCTGCGCCCATGTCGGTCGGGAAGGCCAGGAAGGGGCGTCCGTAGTGGCCGTGGGCGATCACCCGCCGCGCGCCCAGGGTTCCCCCGTCCAGCCAGGCCTCGTCCCTTCTCAACGCTGATTCATCCGAAGACGCGGAGGAGGAGATCCTTGAGGTGCGGGTCGAAGGCGTCCCGCCAGGCCACCCAGTTGTGGGCGTCGCACAGGCGGTGGAGTTCGGCTGGGTACCGGAGCCGGCCCAGTGAGCTGGTCATCGCGGTGCTGGCCAGGAGGGTCACCTCAACCACTCCACAGGTGAGGGCGGCGGGGACGGGGGCGGCGGCGGCCACAGCCTGGTGGATGCGCTCGGTGAACATGCAGATCCGCTCCACGGGGTCGAAGGGCAGCTCCTGGGAGAAGTAATGGTGGTTGAAGAAGCTGCCCGACTGCAACAGAAGCCCTCCCACCGCCCCCGGTCTCTCCCACTGCAGGTGCAGGGCAGCCACCGCCCCCAGGCTGGCACCCATCGCCACCCGCCCGGACGGGCCGGTCCGCACGGGGATGAGCTGCTCGAGTTGCGGGATCACCTCTTCGGAGAGGACCCTGGCGAACTCCGGCGACGCCGAGTAGTCCTGGTCACGCCGCACCGGGTGAAGTAGGGCGGCACGAAAGGGGGGAAGCTCTCCCCGGTTCACCTGGTGGTCGAGGAACTGGGTGAGCTGGGAGTAGAGGTCGTACTCCAAGCCATCGAATGCCAGCAAGAGGGGGAGGCGCCGGTCGGCCGTGACTCCCGACGGAGACCAGATTCGGACATGCATCGAAAGGTTCAGCCCCGGACAGGCGACCTCCAGGTCGACGGAGTCCCCGCGGGGGAGGGCGGCCACCCTCGACCAATCCGGGGCGCGATACTCGGGGAACTCCAGAACCGACTTGTCGCCGAATGGGGAGGGGGCCCGTCTCGGATTGCCCGGGTCGCAGACCAGCTGCCGGCTTCCGTCCTGGTGGCGGAGCTCGAAGAGGTACTCCATCCGGTCCACCGGGGGGCGGGGCACGACGACTGAGAACCCCTCCCTGGTGCGGGCGAGCTCCGGACCGGGCCGCGGCCAGAAGACCTCCTGGAACAGGGCCACCCCAGCCAGCTCCGTTGGGGGGTCGGGGTAGGGGTATACGAACTGGACCTCGGAGCTGGACGTCTCCGGTCCTGAGGTCGCGGCCACCGGATGACCATAGCGGGAACCTGGGCTGCGGCAGACGGGCCCTACTCGGAGTTGGGACCTGGGAGTAGCGGGCGCAGCCGACCTCGGTCCAGCTGTTCGAAGGGCTCGCGGCTGACTGCCCCAGCCCCGGGGCGCGGACCCGTTCACTTCATCCTCCCAACGCCTCAGGAGCCCCTCCGCCAGATCACTGCCGCCGGTGAGCTCGACGGGCCAGCTGTCCCGGCGGATCGTCTCCAGCCGGGCCAGCAACACCCGCTCGGTCGGGGGGTCAGGGGGCGGGATCTAGCAGCCCACGACCTCCCCGGGAACGCGCTGGGCGAAGAGCGCCAGCTCGTGGTCACCGGTCCCCGGGGACGCGGACCACCCCGGTCAAGAGGCGCTGTCGGGAACGGCCCGGAAGCCGGACCAGCTGCAGCTGGCGCGCCCGCCAGGCCCGGTAGCGATGCGAGAACGCCGCCAGCGACTCCCCCCTCGCTCCCGGACCCCAAGGTGCAGCCAGACCGTTCTGAGGGCGGCTCGTGGTTCGGCCTTCAGCTCCCGGAGCGCCTCCCGGAAGTCCTCACCGACCGGACCGGCGGAGGGCCAACGCTAGGAGCATCCTGGAGCACAGTCATCGTCCGTTGGTCTGAAAGGCCCAGTTCCCGCCATCCCCCAACGGGCTCAATCTGGTGGGAAACCTCAGCCCGGAACCGTGGGGGCGGGCCTGCGGAGGAGCATCCCGCGCGCCGCCAGGAGTACGAGTGCACCGGAGAGCGCCTCCACAGCTGCCAGCCCCCAGGCCCACCCGTATCCGAGGTGGGCGGCGAGGACGCCGAAGAGTAGAGGGCCGAGGACGGATCCCACCCGGCCCCCGGTCTGGGTTATGCCCGTGGCCCGCCCGGGGGCTGCCGGATGGGTCCGCACCACCGCGTAGTTGAAAAGGCCGTTCCACCCCCAGCCGACCCCGAAGGCGAGCACCGCCCCAGGGACCATCAGCACCGGCCGTTGAAGCGTTGTCCCCAGGCTGAGCAGGGAGAAGCCGACCACCCCCACCACGATCATGCCGAACACGAACACCAGGTGCCGCCCCTGCCGCCGGTCGGCCAGGGCGCCGACCGCCACCCGCACCGCCACCGCCGTCCCGCTGGCCAGGGCCGCCAGCAGCCCAGCCATACCCACCGGCACGCCGCCAGCCACCGCGGAGGTGACCAAGAACGCCCCCAGGGAGGAGCAGGCGGTCAGGGCCAGGCCGAAGCCGAGCGCGAGAGCGATGAGGGGCCCCGCGGGTTCGCGCGGTCCACGGGCCTGGGCCGCGGCCCGTCGCTGAGCCGAGGTGAGACGGGGCCTGGGCAGGGCCACGGCGGAGACCAGCGCCAGGGCGGCGGCGCCGACGAACGCCCATCGCCATCCCACGGTGAGGGCCAGGGCGGGCACGGCGAGCCCTCCCAGGAGCGCGGCCAGGGGCACCGCCGCCTGCTTCACCCCGAAGGCCAGCCCCTGCCGCGCGGGAGCGATGCGGCGCGCCAGGAAGAGATTCGAACCCACCTGCCCGGCTGAGCTGGCCAGCCCGGCGAGCACCATGATCGCCGCCAGCTCAGGCCAGCTGCCGGCCGCCCCCGCCACCAGGAGCAGGCTGATCGCGCTGGCCAGGACCGAGTTGCGGAGCAGCCGGGTGCCCCCCATCCGCTCGGCCAAGTTGCCGGAGGGGGCAGCGGCCAGGGCTGCCGCCGCGTAAAAAAAGCCCACCACCACCCCCAGCTCCGCCGCCCCGAAGTGCATGCTGGCCCGGATCTGGACCGCCAGGGTCCCCACCAGGAAGGTGGGCAGGCTGATGGCCGTGACCGCTGCGACGACCACCCCCAGCTCCCGCCAGGGCCGCGAGGGCGGCCGCGCTCCGGGGTTGTCGGGCATGGGTTGGATTCTCCCAACCTCTCGGGGTGGCCGGCGCGACCTGCGATGATCCCCTCCACGCTGACGAGGCCAGCACGGGAGGCGGAGATGGAACACAGAAGGCACCGGGTGCAGACCCCGGACGGTCGCAACCTCGACGTCATGGACGCCGGGGAGCCCACCGGTGCGGTGGTGTACTACCACCACGGCACGCCTGGGTCCTGCCTTCTGGCTCCAGAGTGGGTGGACGACGCGTTTAGTCGAGGCCTCCGGCTGATCAGCCACTCCCGGCCCGGGTACGGAGGGTCCGACCGCCTGGAGGGCCGGAGCGTGGGCCAGGTGGTTGAGGACGTGGCGACAGTCCTCGACCACCTCAAGGTCGAGCGCTGCGCCACCTGGGGGCTCTCCGGGGGCGGTCCCCACGCCCTCGCCTGTGCTGCCCTCCTTCCCGGCCGGGTGGTGGCTGCCGCCAGCATCTCCGGAGTCGCGCCCTACGGGGTGGATGGTCTGGACTGGGTGGAGGGGATGGGGGAGCTGAACGTCCAGGAGTTTCAGACGGCGATCGCCGGGGACCGGGCGGCGGTGCTGGCGTCCGCCGACGCCATGGCCGAGGCCCTCCGGCAGGCTGGTCCGGAGCAGCTCGCCCAAGAGATGGCCACCATACTCAGCCCGGTGGACGCCGCCGCCATGGGAACTTCGTTCGGGGAGTTTCTGGTCGCCACGACCGCGGAGGGGTTGGCTCGGGGCGGCGCCGGGTCGGCCGACGACGACCTGGCCTTTGTCAGGCCCTGGGGCTTCGACGTGGGCGCGATCACGATCCCCGTGCAGATCTGGCAGGGGGAGCAGGACCTCATGGTCCCCGCCGCGCACGGGGCCTGGCTCGCCGCCCACATTCCCGGAGCCGAGGCCCACCTCGAGCCGTCCCTCGGGCACCTCACGGTCACCGCCATCCGCATAGGGGAGGTCCACTCCTGGCTGGCCGGCCACCTCTGAGGCCTGCGCCCGCGGGCCAGGGGCGGAGTCCTGACCACGGCGGGCCTGAAAATGTGGTAGCCGCCGGTTTCCTGGGAGAGTTGCCATGGCAGAGGTTGTGATCGCGGAGGCGGTCCGCACCCCGATCGGTCGCTACGGCGGTGTCCTGGCCTCTGTGCGCCCGGACGACCTGGCCGCCGGGGTGCTAGCCGGGGTGGTGGCCAGGGCCGGGCTGGACCCAGGGGAGCTGGAGGACGTCTACTGCGGCTGCACCAACCAGGCGGGTGAGGACAACCGCAACGTCGCCCGCATGGCGCTCCTGCTGGCCGGATTCCCCGTGGAGGTGGCCGGATGCACCGTCAACCGGCTGTGTGGCAGCGGGCTGGAGGCTGTCGCCGAGGCCGCGCGCGCGATCATGGTAGGCGACGCCGAGCTGTGCATCGGCGCGGGGGTGGAGTCCATGAGCCGCGCCCCCTGGGTGATGTCCAAGCCCGACCGTCCTCGCCCCCGTGGTCCCCAGCAGATCGAGGACACCGCTCTGGGCTGGCGGCTGGTGAACCCCAGGATGGAGCAGCTGTACGGCACCGAGTCGATGGGGGAGACCGCGGAGAACCTGGCGGATATGTACTCGATCCCCCGCGCCGCCCAGGACGAGTTCGCTCTTCAGAGCCATCGCAAGGCGGTGGCGGCTCAGGCCGCCGGACGCCTCCAGGAGGAGCTGCTGCCGGTCGCGGTGCCGAAGGGGGAGGTCACGGTGGACGAGTGCCCGCGCGCCGACACCTCCCTGGAGCGGCTGGCGGCGCTGCGCCCGGTGTTCCGCTCCGGAGGCACCGTGACCCCGGGCAATTCCAGCCCCCTCAACGACGGCGCCGCGGCGCTGCTCCTCGCCTCGGCGGAGGCCGCTCGGGCGCGGGGACTGAGGCCCCTGGCCAGGCTGCGTTCGCTGGCCGTGGCGGGCGTTCCGCCGAGGATCATGGGGATCGGACCGGTCCCCGCCACCCGCAAGGCCCTGGACCGCGCCGGGCTGACCCTCGCCGACATCGACCTCATCGAGCTCAACGAGGCGTTCGCCGCCCAGGCGCTGGCGGTCCTGCGGGAGTGGGAGGTGGATCCCGCGGACCCCCGGCTGAACGTCAACGGTGGGGCGATCGCCCTGGGGCACCCGGTGGGTTGCTCGGGGGCGCGGATCCTGGTGACCCTGGTCCACGAGATGCGCCGGCGAAGGGCCCGGCTGGGCCTTGCCACCATGTGCATCGGGGTGGGCCAGGGGATCGCGGCGGTGGTGGAGGCGGTGGACTGAGCCCGCCCGGACACGTTGCTTGAGGAGGTGAGCATGGACGGCCGCCGCCTGGCGGAGGAGTACGCGAAGGCGGCGGACCGGCTCGACCCTATCGAAGCGTTCGTGAGGGGAGACCTCGGCTACTCCGGCCAACTCACCGACTTCTCGCCGGAGGGAGAGCAGGCGCGCCACGAGCTGGTTTCCCGTTACCTGGAACGCGCCCAGACTGCTGCCGGCGAGGAGGACACGGTGGCCCTGCGGGCCATGGTGGACCGCCTGCAGGTGGAGTCGGACCTCTTCGAGGCTGGAGAGTGGGCACGGGCTCTTAACGTCTTCGGACCGCACGTTCAGGTCAGGCAGAGCTTCGACCTCCTGCCCCGGACAACCGAGGAGCAGTGGGAGCTGATCGCCAGAAAGCTCCGGCAGGTGCCCGAGGCGCTGGCGGGCTTCCGCCGGACCTTGGAGTACGGACTTGAGCACGACCTCCGCTCGGAGCGGCGCCAGGCGCTGGTCGCCGCCCACCAGTCCCGGGCCTTCGGTGGTGGCACTGGGGACTCGCCGGGGTATTTCGCCTCTCTGGTCACCGCCTACTCCGGCACCGCCAGCTCCCTCGGGGAGGAGCTGGCGCGAGGTGCCGCGGCCGCCGACCGGGCCTACCTCGACCTGGCGGACCACCTGGAGCGCGGCTACGCTCCCCGGGCCGCTCAGGTGGACGGAGTCGGGCCAGAGCGCTACGCCCTGGCTGCCCGCCGCTACCTCGGAACCCGCCTCGAGCCCGCGACCGACTACGAGTTCGGCTGGTCAGAGCTCGCTCGCCTGAACTCGGAGATGGCCGAGGTGGCGGAGCGGATCGCGCCTGGCGTCGGCGTGGACGGCGCCGTGGCCCTACTGGAGACCGATCCTGCCAGGGCCATAGAAGGAGTGGACCGCTTCCTGGCCTGGAGCCAGGAGCTGCTCGACGCGACGGTGAGCCAGCTCGACGGCACCCACTTTGACATTCCGTCCCCGGTGCGCCGGGTGGAGGCGATGATCGCCCCTCCAGGTGGCAGCCCGGCCATGTACTACACGGCTCCGTCGGCGGACTTCAGCCGGCCCGGCCGAACCTGGTATCCGACACTGGGAAGGACCCGCTTCCCCCTCTGGCAGGAGGTGACCACCTCCTATCACGAGGGGCTCCCCGGACATCACCTCCAGCTGGGGATGATCTGCTTCCTTCAGGGTGGACTCGCTCCCTTCCAGACACTTCGCGGTGCCGTCTCCGGTCATCTCGAGGGGTGGGCGCTTTACGCCGAAAGGCTGATGGGGGAGCTGGGGTTCCTGGAGGTGGACGACTACCGCTTGGGCATGCTCTCGGCCCAGGCGATGCGCGCAGCCCGGGTGGTGGTGGATCTCGGCCTGCACCTTCAGCTCCCGATCCCGTCCGGGCAGCCGTTCCATCCGGGCGAGCGCTGGACCTGGGAGCTCGCCGTCCGGTTCCTCATGGGCTCCAGCCGCCGCAGCCGGGAGTTCTGCACCGGCGAGGTGGATCGCTACCTGGGAGTTCCGGCCCAGGCCATCTCCTACAAGCTGGGGGAGCGGGTCTGGCTCGAGGTCCGGGAGATGGTGCGCCGCCGCCAGCGCGAGCGCTTCCGGCTCAAGTCGTTCCACCAGCAGGCGCTGGCCCTTGGCTGTCTCGGACTGGACCAGTTGCGTCAGGAGATGGCCAGGCTGGCCTGAGCTTCCCGCGCCGCGGAGAGCACGAGGTGCCAAACTGGGGAGGTGGAGATGCCCGAGATCGAGAACCTCATCCTCGCCAATCACGTGGAGGCGGTGAACGGCCTTCTGTACATCGCCGGTGGCGGATGGACTGACCACTGGCGCCCAGAGCCCCCGCCTGGCGGCCCACCGATCGTCAGCCACCTCGGGGTGGCGGTCACGGTGGTGATCCCCCCCTCCGCCCCTTCCATCCCCCAGCAGCTGGCCGTGGCGATCGAGGACGACCAGGGCCGCCAGGTGGCGGGCATGCAGACCCAGATCAACCAGCAGCGCCCCCCGGGGCTCCCCCCGGGCCAGCCCCAGCGGATCTCGCTGGCCCTGACCTTCAACCTGGTCTTCCCCGCCGCCGGCGACTACCGGGTGGTGGCCCGACTGGGCATCTCCCCACCCCGGCAGCACCAGTTCCGGGTCCACGACGTGGCCCCACCGGGCGTGGGCGCGCCGCCGGTCAACTGAG
>JAKBTP010000052.1:0-5403 GCA_021844355.1 bacterium
AGCTGCTCCACCCCCTCGCGGAGTGCGGCGAGCACCTCGGACCGACTTCGGAGGTGGACAGGTGGATCGAGCGAGGGGGCGGGCACCTCTCATCGGTCCCGTGATGAACGCCTGGGGGGCCGCGCCAGGTCGCTCCGCCGGCCTTCAATCCTCCACGGTGACCACCAGGCGGTCCCGGGCGGCCGCCAGCGCGTCCCGGACGGCAGCTGGGGACCCAGCCCGGGCGAAGACGAAGCCTAGGTAGCGGTCTCCGTCCGGGGCGGGAGCCACCAGAGAGCCCGGCGTGGCGGTCAGGTCCACCCCCTCGACCCCGGGAATCCGCAGCACGGCCTCGCGTCCCTCGATCGAGACGAGCCGGCCGGCGCGTGGGGGGGTGAGCATGAGAACCCCCGCCGGCTCCGCCTCCAGCTGCAGATCGGGGAGCGGCATGCCCACCGCCTGGCGCAGGATGACCTCCTCCAGAGAGGCGCCGGAGCGGAAGCGCAGCACCGCCGAGCAGTGGCCGCCGATGGAACGGGAGGCCAGGTCGACCAGGGTGGGCGCCCCGGAACCCAGGCGGAACTCCGCGTGCACCGGCCCCCGCCGCAGGTTGATGGCGGAGGCGGCCGCGGCCAACACCTCGGCGACGGCCTCCTGGTCGGCGGAGTCCAGCCCGCTGGGCAGCTGGTAGATCGACTCTGCGAAGCACGGCCCCTCTAGCGGCTCCGGCTTGTCGAAGATCGCCAGCGGCAGGAGGTCACCGTCCTGCACCAGGGCCTCCACGGCGATCTCCGGGCCGGGCACGTAGGACTCCACCAGCAGCGCTGCCCGGCCGCCCAGCAAGCGCCGCACCCGGGTCCCAGCCAGGAGGAGCTCCTCGCGGTTGTCGGCTCGGATCACCCCGAAGCTGGCCGACCCGGAGGTGGGCTTGACCACGCAGGGGAACCCCAGGTCGGGGGCCGGGCCATCCGCCGGCCACTCCGCCCACCGGGGCTGGGGCAGGCCGGTGCCATCGAGAGCCCGGCGCAGCCGGGACTTGTCCCGCGTGGCCAGGGCGGCCTCCATGGGGTTGCCGGGAAGCCCCAGCCGGGCGGCGATCCTCGCCGCCGGCAACACCGAGGCCTCGTCGACCCCGACCACCGCCACCACATCGCGCAGGGACGGGGGGAGCGGCCGCCGCCCCTCGCTCAGAAGGTCCCAGGGGATGGCCGGGGGGCCCAGGGGTGGGCCGGCAGGGTCATCGGTGGCCAGGGCCACCTCCAGGCCCAGCCGCTCACAGGCCCTGAGGAACGCCGGGGCGCGGTAGGTGGAGGTCGGCATCACCAGCAGCACGCGCCCGCTCATGGCGTCAGACTATCGCCATGCCTTCTGACCCCGACCTGCCCCGCCTGGATCTCACCGAGAGGGCGGCCGCGCGCATCCGCCAGTTCCGAGAGCGCCAGGGGCACCCTGAGGCCTGGGTGGCGATCTCCCCAGGAGGGCTGCAAGGCGACCGCCTCCAGTACTCCTTCTCCCTGGTCGAGGCCGGGGACCCGCGGCCGGACGAGGTCCTGGTCGCCGGCGCCGATGACATCACCTTTGTGGCTCCACGGGTCATATCCCGCCATGTGGTCGGCGCCCGGGTGGACGCCGACCCCCTGACGGGGGCGCTGGCGCTGGAGACCGACTACAACCCTGACGCCGACCCCCTGGCGAGCGCGGTCCAGCGGCTGCTGGACGAGGAGATCAACCCCGCGGTGGCTGCCCACGGCGGATACATCGGGCTTCTGGACATCGCCGACGGCGTCGCCTACGTGCAGATGGGCGGCGGCTGCCAGGGCTGCGGCCTCGCCGAGGTCACCCTCTCCCAGGGGGTTCGCACCGCCATCCTCGAGCGGTTCTCCGAGCTCACCGACGTGGTGGACACCACCGACCACGCCCAGGGCACCAACCCCTACTACCAGCCGTCCAAGAAGTAATCAGCCGAGAACCTCGCGATAAACCTGCCGGGTGCGGGCGCCCATCCGGGAGGCGCTGAACTCGTCGGCGGCGCGCTCGAAGCCGGCCCGGGAGAGGCGCGCGTAGCGCTCGCGGTCGTCGAGCAGGGCCGCGGTCACACTGGCGAGCGCGGCGGGGTTCGCCGGAGGGACGCAGATCCCCGCGTGGGGCGGGTCGAGGATCTCCGGGAGCCCGCCCACCCGAGCGGCCACCACGGGGACGCCGCAGGTCATCGCCTCACAGGCGACGAGGCCGAACGGCTCCTGGCGAGAGGGCACCCAGGCGATGTCGCAGGCGGCGAAGAAGGCGGCCCGGTCCTCCACCGGACCCACGAAGTCGACGCGGTCAGCCACCTTCAGCCCGGTGGCCAGGTCCAGCAGCCCCGCCAGCTCCGGCCCGGACCCTCCCACAGTGAGACGAAGCCGGCTTCCCAGTGGCGTCGCCAGCGCGGTGATAGCCAGGTCGATCCCCTTGCTGGGTATGAGCGAGGAGAGCGTCGCCACCCGGCGCCCCTCCGGTCCGTGGCGCGGCTCGCCGAGCAGAGGGCGGACGCCGTTGGGGATCACCCGGACCCGCGCCGCGTCGACACCTACCTCCTCGACCAGGAAGCGGCGCACCGATTGCGAGACGGCGATCTCCAGGCGGGCGGCGCGGGCCAGCCTTCTGAGCTCGTGGGCGTGGGCCATCCGCCGCACCGACCCCCTGGTGAACCAGGAGTCGAGGTGATGGGTGTGGACGAGCGGGACGCCAAGGTGGGCGCGGCGGACCAGACCGCCCGCCCTGAGCCCGTGAGTGTGCACCAGATCCGGGGCGAGACGGCGAAGCAGCCGGCGCAGCCTCGGCGGTCCGGATATCGGATCCCAGCCTCCCCGCTCCGGGCCGAGGCTGGGGATGCCCGCCTCGGCGCAGCGCTGGCGCAGTGGCCCGTCCGGGCACACCACCACCGGGCCCCACCCGCTCTCCTTCAGCTCCAGCGCCTGCAGGAGGACGTGCTCGGGACCACCGGTGCGCGAGCTGTCAGCGATCACCAGGGCAACCCGAGGAGGGAAGGGCATGCCGGCATTGTTCCACCCGAGCCACGCCCAGCCGATACCATCGATGGGCTTTGAGCCCTGATCCCGGTGCGGGCGCGCCCATCCTGGTGGCGGTGGCCTGGCCCTACGCCAGCGGGCCGCGGCACATCGGCCACGTGGCCGGCTTCGGAGTGCCCTCCGACATCTTCGCCCGCTACCAGCGGCTCCGCGGCCGCCCGGTGCTGATGGTGAGCGGCACCGACGAGCATGGGACCCCGATCCTGGTGGCGGCGGACCGCGAGGGGGTGAGCCCACGGGAGGTCGCCGACCGCTACAGCCGGGTGATCGCGGACGACCTGCGCCGGCTGGGCCTCTCGTACGACCTCTTCACCAGGACCACCACCCGCAACCACGAGAGGGTCGTCCAGGACGTCTTCTCCACCCTCTTCGCCAAGGGATACCTGATCCGGCGCACCCAGCTGGGGGCGTTCTCCCCGACCACCGGCCGCACACTGCCAGACCGGTACATCGAGGGAACCTGCCCTCACTGCGGCTACCCGGCCGCCCGCGGGGACCAGTGTGACAACTGCGGTCGCATGCTGGACCCCTCAGACCTCATCAACCCCAGGTCACGGATCGACGGGTCCACCCCGGTCTTCCGGGACTCCGAGCACTTCTTCCTGGACCTCCCCGCCTTCGCGGGGGCGCTGCGGGAGTGGATCGAGAGCCGCGGCGGGTGGCGCCCCAACGTGCGCGCCTTCTCCCTGAACCTCCTGGCCGAGCTCCGGCCTCGGGCGGTGACCCGGGACATCGACTGGGGGGTGCCGATCCCACTTCCGGAGTTCGCGGATCGCTCGGACAAGAGGATCTACGTCTGGTTCGACGCCGTGGTGGGGTACCTCTCCGCCAGCGTGGAATGGGCCCAACAGACTGGCGACCCGGATGCCTGGCGGAGGTGGTGGCAGGATCCCCACGCCCGCCACTACTACTTCATGGGCAAGGACAACATCGTCTTCCACTCGGTCATCTGGCCCAGCATGCTCATGGGGTACGACAGCGGCGGCGCCTTCGGGGGCGGGCCCGGACACCCCCCACTGCAGCTTCCCGAGAACGTGGTCAGCAGCGAGTTCCTCACCATGGAGGGGGCCAAGTTCTCCAGCAGCCGGGGGGTGGTCATCGAGGTGCGGGACTTCCTCGAGCGCTACGACCCGGACCCGCTCCGCTACTACCTCACCGCCGCCGGGCCCGAGACGCAGGACACCGACTTCACCTGGGAGGAGTTCGTCCGGCGCAA
Organism: bacterium; assembly: GCA_021844355.1. GTDB lineage: Bacteria > Chloroflexota > Dormibacteria > Aeolococcales > Bog-877 > JAJYXT01. The sequence goes on from JAKBTP010000052.1 coordinate 4,264, forward strand.
CAACGACGAGCTGGTGGCGACCTGGGGGAACCTGGTCCAGCGCACGCTGCAACTGGCGGCCCGCCACTTCGGCGGGGTGCCGGAGCCGGGCGCGCCCCAGGATGCCGACCGCTCGGTGCGACAAGCGGTCACGGCCGGCTTCGAGCAGGTGGCCGCGCTCCTCGAGGAGGCACGCTTCAAGGCCGCCCTGCAGCAGGCGATGGCCCTTGCCGCCCAGGTCAACCAGTACCTGGGGGAGCAGGAGCCCTGGCGGCTGGTGACCCGGGACCGCCAGAGAGCCGCTGCCGTGGTCCATGTGGCTCTGCAGTGCGTCGCCGACCTGGGGGTGATGATGGCCCCCTTTCTTCCCTTCACCTCCCAGCGCCTCCATGAGATGCTGGGTGAGGCCGGGCAACTGGCACCGCTGCCGGAGTTCCAGGAGGCAGCCTCCCTCGAGGACCCGCACCTGGTCCTGCGCACCGACCTCAGCACGGCCGTGGCCCGCTGGGGACCTGTCGACCTCCCGGCGGGGAGACCGATCGCCCCCCCCCTTCCCCTCTTCCGCAAGCTCGACCCGGCCGTGGCCGCCGCCGAGGTGGAGCGGCTCCGGTAGGCAGGGCGGCCTCTTGGCTCCGGTCCAGGGCTTGGGAGCGGCAGGGTGAGCCTAAGCGCGGTCACCCTGCCGCTGGCGGTGGCCGCCGGGGCCGCCTCGTTCCTCTCCCCCTGCGTCCTGCCGCTGGTCCCCGCCTATCTCGCGTTCCTCTCGCGGGCCGCCGGGGGGCGTGGCGACCTGGGGGCGGTCAGGTGGCGGGTGCTGCGCGGGGCGCTGGGATTCGCCATCGGCCTGGGGGTCTTCTGCCTCACCTTCTTCTACGCCTTGGAGCGGCTGCTGGCCCCCTGGAAGGGAGTCCTGGCGCCGATCCTGGGGCTGGCGGTGGTGCTCCTCGGCCTGACTTTCATGGGAGTGCTGCGGCTCCCCTGGCTGCGGCGCGAGGCTCGCTGGCTCCCACACGGCAGGGGCGGTTTCGCGGGGGGGATCCTCCTCGGGGCCGGGCTGGGAGCGGGGTGGTCGCCCTGCATCGGCCCGGTCCTGGGCGCGGTGCTGACCTCGGGCCTGGAGCAGGGGACGACCTCCCGGGGGATGGCCCTCATGGTGGCCTA
>JAKBTP010000052.1:5503-8205 GCA_021844355.1 bacterium
GCCTGGGCGACGACGGGGATGGGCTCACCCGGCGAGGTGCCCTACCGCCGGGAGCTGCTCCTGATGGGCCGCCTCTCCCTTCGCGGCTTCGAGCTCAACCTCCCCCACCCGGCGGGTCTCACCCAGCTCCAGGAGCCCCGTCCTCGCGATCGGGCCGAGGCCGCCTCCCGGCGCGGCTCCCACCTGCAGAGGCTGCTGGTCCCCCCTCCCTCCGTGATCCTGGCCGCGGCCTTCAGCGATGACCGGGAGCTCCGCGAGGCGCTGGCGGCGGGCTGGTTCGACCCCCACCGGCCCGGGGGCGCCTCCCCGGCCCTCCTGCGATTTCTCTCCGGGCGCCGTCCTCGCGCCGACCACCACGAGCCGCTCTGGGGCTCCTCCCTGGACTCCCTGGGCCCGGACACCGCCGGGGCGGCGGAGCTGCGGCGCTTCGCGCGGGCCTTCGAGTGGCTGGTCGCCGAGACCGTCCCCGACCGGCTTCCCTGGGGCGATCCCGGCGCGGAGTGCGGACGCGACCGACGGCTGGGCGACCACGCGGCTCGCCTGATGGCCATCGTGATCGCCGCCCTGGAGGGGGGGCCGGGAGAGCTGGTTTCCCTCAAGGGGAACCTGGTCACCCTGCGCCTGAGCGGCGCCGAGGAGGGGCCGGTGGTGGCGGCCGCGGCCGAGCGGGCACTGGAGAGCGCGGTGGGCTTCGGAGTGGCCGTCGGGCATCAATAGCCGCTAAGCGTCACCTCACCTTTGCGGCTCCGTGACCGCCCAGTCCCACCTGCCGACGTACCCTCTGGGCATGTGCCGAGCGCAGCCCAGGGCCCGGTGAACTCCGCGGAGGTCCGCGCAGGTCCTGGGTGGAAGGTGTCCCGGTTGCTGGGCGGGGACTCGGCCGCCCGGGCCGCGCTCCTCCTGGGGGCGGCGGGCCTGGCCTCCATCCCCCTCGACCGGCTGGCCCTGCCCGGCGGCACGACCGGCCAGCAGATCTACGCCTCGGCGCTGGCCACCGGCTGCGGGCTGGTGACCCTCCTGCTCTTCGAGGAGCAGCTCTTGGGCCGCCCCGGCCCCCGCCAGCTCGGACTGTGCGGCACCTTCCTCGTGCTGACGGCGATGGCCGTCGCCTGGGCCACCTCATACGCGCCGGGTGTGCGGCTGGAGGCTGGCTTCGTCTCCGCCCGCCTCGCCTGGTATCTGGCCCTGGCGGTGGGCCTGGCGCTCTCGCTGGGCACCCCCCGATGGCCCTGGGAGTGGGTCGCCCGGCGGCTGCGCCGCAGCACGCCGGTGTACGCCCTGGTGGCGGGGTCGATGGGCATCATCGTGGGAGGGGCCGCGCTCCTGGGCACCACCGTGATGAGCGGCCTCGGCCACCTCGGCCCCGCGGCAGACTCCGGCTGGCTCGCTCTGGCGGTCTGTGGGATCCTGCTGACCGTGGTCGTGGGACGCTGGTCACTCCTCAGCCCCACCGAGAGATGGACGCTGACCGCCGGGATCCTGGCGGCGGACGGCCTTCTGGTGGACCTGGCGGGCGGAGGCGGCGCCGCGGGTGGCAGCGTGGGCTGGCTGGAGACGGCGGCCGGGGTGGGCCTGCTCATAGGGGTTCTCTCCTCCCACATGTACTCGGCCGAGCACCGCCTGCTGGTGCTGGAGACGGCGGAGCGCGACCTCCTCCGGCAGATGGTCAACGGGACGGGAGGTGGCGGGGATCCTGCCGAGGCCGGCCTGCGGGTGTGCCGGGAGCTGGTCCGGCTGCGCGGCATCGCCACAGCCCACGTCCTGTCGATCGGAGAGGATGAGGGGGCGGTCCCGGTCGCCGCGTACCCGCCTCCGCCCGATGGCTACCCCGCCCAGGTCGGCCTCCGGCTTCCCGAGCAGCGCTCGCGCGACCTCAGCGCCCGGGCTGCCGTCGGCCCGTGGATCGAGAGCACCGCCGCCGCCGCCCGCCAGGCCGAGGATCCCAGCCTGCGCGAATACTGGATGACCTACAGGAGGCTGGGGATCGGGGCCTTCGCCTACTCGCCCATCCGCCGGCGCGGGACGGCGGTCGGCCTTCTGGTGGCCGGCATGAGGGGGGGCGAGGCAGAGGCGGCCAGCGACCGGCTCCTGGAGCTCCTCCCATCCCTCACCGACTTCGCCACGGCTCTGGCCGGCCCGATGGCGCCGCTGTTGGACCGGGGGCCCGACGGCGGCCGCCTGGGGGTCGCGGTGCGCCGGGCGCTCGAGAAAGGAGACTTCTACCCCGTCTTCCAGCCGATCGTGGACCTCGCCGGAGGAGAGCTGGTGGGCTACGAGGCGCTCACCCGCTTCGCCGAGGAGATGGCGCCGGACGCCGCCTTCCGGGCGGCGGCCGGGGCCGGGATCCAGCGGGAGCTGGAGCTGGCCACCCTGCGCCGGGCGCTGCGGCAGGGGACGTCGCTGGTGCAGCCGGGCCAGTTCCTCTCCGTGAACTTGTCGCCGGAGGTCCTGGTGGCCGCCTGCGGAGAGCTGGGTCACCTCTTGCAGAGGCGCCGGCACGACGTGGTGGTGGAGATCACCGAGCACAGCGAGGTGGCGGATTACGACGAGCTGCGGGCCGCCGTGGGCCGCCTCGGGCCCCGGGTGCGCCTCGCCGTGGACGACGCCGGGGCGGGGTATTCCAGCCTCCGCCACATCCTGGAGCTGAGGCCGAGCTTCGTGAAGTTGGACCTGAGCCTGGTCCAGGGGATGGAGCAGGACCC
>JAKBTP010000106.1:0-1655 GCA_021844355.1 bacterium
CGCCGAGGAGGCACTGGCGGAGGGCCTGGTGTCGGCCGTGTTCCCCGAGGCGACCTTCCGGGAGCGGACGGGGGAGCTGGCCCAGCAGCTCGCCCAGGGCGCCACCGCCGCCATGGGGATGACCAAGCGCCTCATCTACGACGCGCTGGACTCGGGCCTCGAGGACCAGCTGGACCGGGAGGCCTGGTTCCAGCAGGAGGCGTCCCGGACACGGGACTTCCAGGAGGGTCTGGCGGCCTTCCGGGAGCGCCGGCCTCCCCACTTCACCGGGGGCTGAGCCGCTACCTCTGTGGTGGTGCCGGCGCCGGTCCCAGCCAGACCTGACGCTCAAACTCGGTCTTGAGCACCACGGTGGTCCTGGTCTGACGCACGCCCGGAAGCTCCCGGATCCAGTCGACCAGGTCCAGCAGGCCCTCGGTGTCCTGGGTGCGCACCTTGAGGAAGAACGACAGGTCCCCGGCGATGTCGTGGCACTCGTCGATCTCGCGGCGCTGCCGCAGCCGGCCGGCCAGGGTCCCCCCGGTCACATCCGCCTCCACCCCCACGAAGGCGGTCACCGGCCGGCCCAGCGCCACCGGGTCCAAGTCCAAGGTCCACCCCCTGATCACCCCATCGCGCTGAAGCCGCCGGAGCCGCTCGTGGACCGATGAGGGGGCCAGTCCCGCCGAGCGCCCCACCTCGGCGAGGGTGGTCCGGGCATTGGCCTGGAGTGCGCGCAAGATCTTCGAATCGCTTTCGTCCAGGTCAAAGGCGTATGCCTCTTTTTCGAATTTTCTTCGCTCCATTTGCGGCTACCTCCTCGGTTTGGGTAGGTTCTGGTCATGCAATTGAATCAGATTTGGGGCGTGAGCTTGGGCCATCGAAGGATGGCTGTGGCTCTACCGAGCCGTGTGCAGGCGGCGGCCGGCGCCCTGCTGCTGGTGGTCGCGCTGTGGGGAGCCAGCTTTGTGGTGGTGCGCGCCGCGGTCGGCGCCTACCCGGTGGTGGGCTTCCTCTTCCTGCGCATGCTGCTGGGTGGGTTGGCGTTGATGGTGGTGGCCTACCTTCGGCCCAGCAGCCGTCCCCGCTGGGCGCGGGTTCCCCGGCGCAGCCTGCTCGGTGTTGGGGCGGCGCTCACCGTCGGCTATGTCACCCAGACCCTGGGGCTCGCCCTGGGGGCTCCGGCTGGCGTGGCCGCCACGCTGACCAGCCTGGTGGTGGTGCTGGCCCCGGCCTGGGAGTGGGCCATGACCGGCAGGGCCCCGGACAGGCGAGTGGTGGCGAGCTCGGTGCTGGCCGTAGGGGGCACCATCCTGATCTGCCACGCGGCCCCGGCCAGCGCGCCCGGCACGGGTGGCGCCGGCCTCGGGATCGGCTTGGAGATCGTCTCCGCGGCCGCCTTCGCCCTCCAGGTAGTGCTCGTGGGAAGGCTGGGCGAGAGCCTTTCGGCGACGGCGCTCGGCGGTGCCCAGCTGCTGCTGGTGGCGGTGATGCTGCTGGCCGCCCTACCGCTGGCGGGCGGTCTGCCCGCTCCCTCGGCGGGAGTCGCGGCGGCGGTGCTCTTCTCCGCCCTGGGCGCTTCCGCCTTCGGGTTTGCGGTCCAGGCCGCCGCGCAGAAGCACCTGACCACGGAGGCGGCCGCGGTGATCATGGCGACCGAGCCGGCCTTCGCGCTC
>JAKBTP010000106.1:1755-8022 GCA_021844355.1 bacterium
CCTTCGGAGTTGACGACGCCCTGCTGACCACCGTGGTCGATGTGTCAGGTCAGGTCGATGCCAAGCTGGCCGCGCTGAGGGCGCACGCCAGCCAGGCCGACAACGGCTTCCTGCTGCGGTTCCCTGCCGAGCTGGTGCGAGAGTTCCTCTCCCGCGAGTACTTCGTCCGGGCCCAGGACCGGACCGGGGCCGGCCTGCCGGAGTCAGACCTCTTCGCCGGGTTACGCTGAGAGCCCACGCAACGCTCCCGGCTCGCCAAGCCAGGCGGTGGTCGGGGCGGGCGGACTCGAACCGCCGATCTCCTGCTCCCAAAGCAGGCACCCTACCACTGGGCCACGCCCCGCAGGCGAGATCATACCGGCGCCCGACCGGATGCGCCCCTCAGGGAGCGGCGGCTTCCAGGGCCTTCAGCAGTTGCCGGACCGCCCGCCCCCGATGGCTGTGGAAGTCCTTCTCCTCCGGGTTCAGCTCCGCCATGGTCCGGGTCTCGCCTGAGGGGACGAATATGGGGTCGTAGCCGAAGCCGGCCCGGCCCCGTGGGACGGGGAGGAGCGACCCCTCCACCCTGGCCTCGGACGTAAATGTCCTCAGGGCTCCGTCCGCCGTCGGGACCGCCAGCGCCAGGGCGCACACGAAGGCGGCCCGCCGCTCGTCCTGGGCGAGATCGGCAACTCGTCGCTGCAGCCCCTCGCGAAGCTGGGCCGCGGTGGCGCCCTCGCCCAGCCAGCGCGCGGTGCGCAGCCCCGGCCAGCCCCCCAGGGCCTGGACCTCAACGCCGCTGTCGTCGCCGAGCGCGGGCAGCCTGGTGGAGGTGGCGGCGGCCACCGCCTTAACCAGGGCGTTGCCCAGGTAGGTCTCCTCATCCTCCTCCCAGCTCGTCGAGCTCCCCTGGGGTGCCTCGTCGAGGGAGAGCAGCCGCCAGCCAACGGGATCGAGGAGACGGCGGAACTCGCCCACCTTGCCCGGGTTGCGGCTGGCCACCACCAAGGTCGCCAGCTTCACCTCAATCTTCCCCGGCGGCTGCCCGCTGCGCCGCCAGGATCGCCCCCACCCCCACCTGCCCCAGGGCCAGCAGCCGTGGCAGCAGTCCCGGGTCGAGGGCGGAACCCTCGGCGGTTCCCTGAACCTCGACCAGCTGAAGGTCGGAGGTCATGACCAGGTTCATGTCCGTGTCCGCCCGGCTGTCCTCCTGGTAGTCCAGATCCAGGACCGGCTCCCCGTCGACCACCCCCACGCTCACCGCTGCCACCTGGCGCCGGACGGGGTCCTGGACCACCATGCCGGCAGCCCTCAGGCGACGGCAGGCCAGAAGGAGCGCCACCCAGCCACCGGAGATGGCGGCGGTGCGGGTGCCGCCGTCCGCCTGGAGCACGTCGCAGTCCAGGATCACAGTCCTCTCCCCTAGCAGCCTCAGGTCCACCGCGGCGCGGAGGCTGCGCGCCACCAGGCGCTGGATCTCCTGCGAGCGCCCGTCCACCCGATTGCGCTCCCTCGGCGTGCGCTCACGGGTGGCCCGGGGCAGCATGGCGTACTCCGCCGTCACCCAGCCTGATCTGGTACCCCGGCGATGGGGCGGAACCCGCTCCTCGAGGGTGGCCGTGCAGAGCACCCTCGTCGAGCCGAGGGTGATGAGCGCCTCACCCTCCGCCCACCCACCGAGCGCGGTCTGGATGGTCAGCGGCCGGAGCTGGTCGGAGAGGCGGCCGTCGTGGCGGGCCATCAGCGGTGCAGGAATCCGCGGATGAAGAGGATGCTCCCCTCGTAGAGGAGGATCAGGGCAACCGAGAGGAATGTCGGGGTGAAGGGGTCGGCGCCTGGGGTGATCACCAGCGCCGCCAGGATGATGACGAAGTAGGCCGCCTTTCTCCAGTGGGAGAGGCGCCGGCTGCTCAGGAGCCCCACCGCGGCGAGCAGACTGAGGGCGACGGGCAGCTCGAAGGTGACCCCGAAGACCAGCACCACCAGGGAGAGGAAGGAGAGGTAGGCGGAGAGGTCGGGGAGATAGATGGCGTTCCCGCCGAGGAAGGTGGCCAGGAACGAGAGGCCGATGGGAAGGACGAAGTAGGCGAACACCGCCCCCAGGGCGAAGAAGACCAGGGTCCCGAACACGAAGGGGAAGGCCAGCTGCCGCTCCCGCTCCCGCAGCCCCGGAGCAACGAACCGCCAAAGCTGCCAGACGATGACCGGAAGCGCCAGGATCACCCCCGCCACGGCCGCCACCTCGAAGGGGATGGCGAGCCCCTGGATGGGGCTGGTGACCACCACCTTCTGGCCGAACGGGGAGTGCGTGCGCAGCAGGGCCAGTCGGAGGGGGCGCTCCAGGATGGCGATCAGCGGCTGGTTGAAGGTGAAGGCCAGCGCGGTCGCCAGCCCCCAGGCGATCAGGGAGACGATGATGGCGCGGCGCAACTCCTCCAGGTGCTCCACCAGGGTGAGCTGCCGGCCGTTGTCCGGCATCGGTCCCCTGAGCGCCCGCCCGCTGCGCCAGCCGCTCAGCCGGCGCGCCGCCACCAGCTAGGACTCTCTCAGTTGGCCCGGTCGGTGGGCCCCGGAGCCGCTCCCACCGGGGGTGGGGGGCTGGACGGCCCGTCCTGGGAGCCGGACTGGGGCGGGCTCGTCGGCGGATCCCCCAGAGCCGACTGGGACGCGTGGCGGAACTCGTTGATGGCCCGGCCCAGGGACTGCCCCAACTCAGGCAGCCGCTTGGGGCCGAAGATGACCAGCGCCACCAACAGCACCAGCAGGATCAGCGGCCAGTGGTCTACCAACTCGACTAGCTCCTATCAGGGAACTCCGGCGACGGCGCCCGGAGTATAGCACCGGCCGAAATCGGCCCCCTCCCGGCGGGCCCGGGTCAGGCGGTTGCCGAGAGTGCCGCCGAGAACGCCTCCAGGAGATGATCCAGGTCCAGATCGGTGTGGGCCAGGGAGAGGAAGCCCGCCTCGAACTGCGAGGGTGGCCAGAACACCCCCCGCTCCAGAAGGCCGCGGTGCACGGCGGAGAAGCGGGCCAGGTCGCTGGCACGGGCGGAGGCGTAGTCTCGGACCGGCCCATCGGAGAAGAAGAAGGTCAGCATCGACCCAACCCGGTTCACCCGCAGAGGCACGCCCAGCTGCCGGGCCGCGGCCGACATACCCTCCTCCAGGCGGGCGCCCATCTCCTCCAGGCGCTGGTAGGGGAGCTGGGAGTCCAGCTGGCGCAAGGTGGCCAACCCCGCGGTCACGGCGAGGGGGTTGCCGCTCAGTGTCCCGGCTTGGTAGACGGGACCTGCGGGTGCCAGCTGGCCCATCAGGTCGGCGCGGCCGCCAAAGGCCCCCACCGGGAGCCCCCCTCCTATCACCTTTCCGAGGCAGGTGAGGTCAGGGATGACGCCGTAGCGCTCCTGGGCGCCGCCGCGGGCCACCCGGAAGCCGGTCATGACCTCGTCGAGGATGAGCAGGGAGCCGTGGCCACCGGTGAGCTCGCGCAGTCCCTCCAGGAATCCCGGCTCGGGAGGTACCACCCCCATGTTGCCGGCCACCGGCTCGACGATCACCGCCGCCACCCGCTCCCCCTGTCTGGAGAAGAGCCCGGCCACCCCCTCCAGGTCGTTGAAGGGGGCCACCAGGGTGTCGGACACGGTTCCCGCCGGCACCCCCGGGGATCCGGGGATGGCCAGGGTGGCCACGCCCGACCCGGCCGCCGCGAGCAGCGAGTCGGCGTGGCCGTGGTAGCAGCCGTCGAACTTCAGGATCAGGTCACGACCCGTCACCGCCCGGGCCAGACGCACCGCTCCCATCGCCGCCTCGGTGCCACTGCTGGTGAGGCGGAGCATCTCCACCGCCGGCATGCGCCGGGCAACCTCCTCCGCGAGCTCGACCTCGAGCTCGGAGGGCCCGCCCAGCGCCTCCGCCCGGGTGAGCTGGTCCTGCAGCGCCTTCACCACCTCCCGAGGGAGGTGGCCAAGGATGAGGGGCCCGTAGGCCAGGACCATGTCCAGATAGCGATTCCCGTCCAGATCTACCAGGTAGGGGCCACCCGCTGAGGCGAAGAAGGGGGGGGCACCCCCCACCCCGCGGAACGAGCGCACCGGACTGTTCACCCCCCCGGGCATCACCCGCTGGGCCCGTTCCATGGCCCGGATGGAGCGGGCCAGCCGGAGCCCCCCTGCGCTCAGGGAAGCTGCTCCCGGACGGTGATCTGCATAGGATCGCCCCGGTGGACCCTCTGGGCGACCTTGAGACCGGAGACCACCTCTCCGAAGAGGTTGTAATCGGGGGGAAGGGTGAATGGCGAAAGGGTGATGAAGAACTGGCTCCCGTTGGTGTTGGCTCCTGCGTTGGCCATGGCCACGGCGCCGGGCAGGTAGGCGCCCTTGCTGTACAGGGGGGAGTCAACGGGCTCGCTGCGGAACTGGAACCCCGGCCCCCCGGTGAGGTTGTCGTGAGGGCTGCCACCCTGGATCACCGGACCGCCGGGGGCCGTGCTCGGGTCCCGGGCCCACTTGAGCCCGTCGAAGAAGTGGTTGCGCGCCAGGGTCACGAACACGTTCACGGTGACCGGCGCCCAGCTGGGGACCAGGCAGACGACGATCTCCCCCTCGGGGACGGTGATCGTGGCCTCGTACAGCCGGTGGACATCGATGGTCATCGGAGGAGCGGCGGGGTAGTGACGCAGGTTCGCGGGCTGGCCAAGCGGATCCAGCGGGGGACCGAACTGGGCGTTCTGACAATCTGCTGGGGACACTGGGGTGACCTCCCTGTGGGCTCCGACATTGACGAAAAAGGCGACCACGGCCAGGGCCACCACCACCACCGCTGCCAGCGCCAGGGCCACGGGACGGCGGAGCCGGGGCGGCATCAGCCGTCCTCCCTGAGCCAGCGGCTGATCTCGCGAGCGAAGTAGGTCAGGATCACGTCCGCTCCAGCCCGGCGCATGGACACGTGCGACTCCATGACCGCTTGGCGAAGATCCAGCGCACCCATTTCGGCGGCAGCGTGCAGCATGGCGTACTCCCCGGAGACGGAGAAGCAGGCCAGCGGGACATCGAAGTGGTCACGAGCCTCCCGCACCAGGTCCAGGTAGCTCAGGCCGGGCTTGACCATGAGGATGTCGGCCCCTTCGAGCAGATCCAGCTCCAGCTCCCGCAGCGCCTCCCGGCGGTTGGCGGGGTCCATCTGGTAGCCCCGCCGATCGCCGAACTGGGGGGCGCATTCTGCCGCTTCTCGGAAGGGGCCGTAGAAGCAGGAGGCGAACTTGGCGGCGTAGGCCAGGATCAGCACCGCGGTCTGCCCTGAGGAGTCCAAGGCCTCTCGGATCGCTCCGACTTGCCCGTCCATCATCCCCGAGGGGGCGATGACGTCCGCCCCGGCTGCCGCCTGGCTCACGGCGATTCGCTGGTAGAGCTCGATGGTGCGGTCGTTGTCCACCTCTCCGCGGCCATCCAGGACCCCGCAGTGGCCGTGGACGGTGTACTCGTCCAGGCAGTCGTCCGCCACCAGCAGCAGCCGCTCTCCGAACTCAGACCGCAGCCGGCGGAGCGCCACCTGGACGATCCCCTGGTCATCCCAGGCGGAGGAGCCGACATCATCCTTGCGCCCGGGCACGCCGAACAGGACCAGCCCGGCCAGCCCCAGCTCGGCGGCCTCGGTGGCCAGCGCCATGAGGCTGTCCACCGTCTCCTGGAAAACACCCGGCATGGTGGAGATCGCTCTCCGTTCCGCAAGGCCCTCCGCCACGAAGCAGGGCAGCAGCAGCTGGTCAGCCCTGAGGTGCGTCTCGCGGACCAGCCGGCGCAGGACGGGGGTGCGGCGAAGGCGGCGAGGGCGATCGTCTGGAAAGGACATCTCAGCTGGTATTGTCGTTGACCGGTGCCGCCTCCATCGCGGCAACCAGGCCCGGCAGGGAATGGACCCGGGCCACGACATCTGGCCCGAGACTGAGTGACTCGGCCGTCTTGGCGGTGACCGGGCCGATGCAGGCCACCCGCGAGCCGGGGGGCAGTCCCCGACCCTGGGCCAGCTCGGCGTAGCCCCGCACGCTGCTGGAGCTGGTGAAGGTGACCCAATCCGGGGGAGCCTCCAGAAGCAGCTGGCGGAGCCCGGGGGCCGAGGCCCGGTCGGCCGCAGCGCGGTAGAGCGCGACCTCCGTCACCCTGGCTCCGGCCCCCTCCAGGACCCTGGGGAGCACTTCCCGCGCCCCTTCGGCCCTGGGAAGGAGAACACGGCGACCACGGACTCCGGAAGCCACCATCACTTCCGCCAGGGACTCTGCCAAGTACTCCTGCGG
>JAKBTP010000203.1 GCA_021844355.1 bacterium
GTAGATGGTCCCCGGGAGGGCCAGCAGGGCCTGGGACTGGACCGGGTCGACGACGTGGTTGGCCCGGCTCTGCAGGGTTCCCAGGACCGCCCAGACGCCGTACCCGAAGAGCGCCATGAGAGCCACGGTGGCGAGGCTGGCCAGGAGCTGCCGGGAGCTCATCCGGGGGGGAAGTTCTGGGCGATCAGGGAGTTGATCGCCGGCCAGTTGGGGACCAGGGCGGACTCCCCGTTGATGGTCGCGCCGTGGTAGTCGGTTCCCAGCATCACGATCTGGGTGACGTCCCCGTTGCTGAAGTCGTGGGCCAGCGCCGCCACCGAGCTGATCTGGGTGAGGCTGAGGTTGGTGCGCACCTCACCCGCCAGGCTGCTGGCGATCCGGGGGATGTCGGCGAGGCTCATCAGCTTGGCGGTGTCCTTGATGTCGACCAGCAGCTGCTGCTGCTTCTGGCCCCGGGCGATGTCCTCCAGGATGTCACCGTGGCGGGAGCGGACATAGGTGAGGGCGTTCACCCCGTTCAGCCGTTGGGGGCCGGGGAGGATGGCGATCCGCTGGTTGGCGTACGGGTTGCTGCCGGTGAGGTCGGAGGGGTACTGGACGTCCAGGATGGGCATCTGGGCGAGGACGTCCACCCCTCCCAGCTGGTTCACCAGTCCCACGAGCCCCCCGAGGCCGATCCACGCCCAGTAGTTGACGGTGACGTTGAAGTTGTTCTCCACCGTCTGGATCGCCGCCGCCGCCCCTCCGTAGGAGTAGGCCGCGTCGATCTTGGCGCTGCCGCCGGTGGAGAGCGGCACCCAGAGGTCCCGGGGGATGGAGAGCATCACCGCATGGTGGGTGGCGGGGTCGACCCGCACCAGGATCATGGTCTGGGTCAGCACGCTGCTGGGTGAGAACTTGGTGTCGTTGTCGGACCCCAGCAGGAGGACCGTGAACGGCTGTCCCGGCGGCGGGGGGGTGACCGTGGCGCCCGGGTGGGTCGCCTTGCCCTCGTGTCCGGTGGTCTTCTGGCCGGTGACGTGCAGAGCGGTGGTCACCGCCGGCAGGAAGTAGGCGACTGCCCCGCTCACCCCGGACACGCCGAAGCCGACAAGGAGGAGGAACGCCAGCAGGGCTGGGTGCCGGCCCCATGAGAAGGACGATCGGTGGGTCGAGAGCCCGGCGCGGCGGCGCCTAGGCCTGGTCCCGGCGGCCATGTGCCGGGATTGTAGCCGACCTCGGCTCCTCACCCCTCCAGACAAGTCCGCCCCCGAGCCGCTAACCTACGGCCCGATGCTGCTCCAAGGCAAGCGGATCCTGGTCACCGGGGTCCTCACCCCAGCCTCCCTGCCTTTCGCCGTCGCCCGGCAGGCTCAGGAGGACGGCGCCGAGGTGATCCTCACCTCCTTCGGGAGGCCGATGCGGCTCACCGAGCGCAGCGCCCAGCGCCTGGACCCGGTGCCGGAGGTACTGGAGCTGGACGTCTCCCGTGACGCTGACTTCGAGATGCTGGCCGGCGAGCTGGCACGGCGAGAGTGGCAGCTGGACGGGATCGTCCACGGGGTGGCGTTCGCTCCCACGGACGCGCTGGGCGGGGCCTTCCTCGACACCCCTTGGGAGTCGGCCGCCACCGCCCTGCGCATCTCGGCTTACTCCCTGCGCCAGCTGGTGGTCTCACTCTTGCCTTTGCTCAACCCCAGCGGCGCCTCGGTAGTGACGCTGGACTTTGACGCCACCCAGGCCTGGCCGGGGTATGACTGGATGGGGGTCTCCAAGGCCGCTCTGGAGTCCGTGGTCCGCTACCTGGCCCAGTACCTGGGGCCCCGCCGCGTCCGCGTCAACGCGGTTTCCGCCGGCCCGACCTACACGGTGGCCGCCAAGGGGATCCCCGGCTTCTCAGAGTTCCCCAGGGCGTTCGAGCGGCAGGCCCCGCTGGGGTGGGACGCCCGGGACCCCGATCCGGTGGGCAAGGCCGTGGTCGCGCTGCTCTCCGACTACTTCCCGGCCACCACCGGCGAGATCGTCCACGTGGATGGCGGATATCACGCCGTGGGGACGTCCACCAGCTTGCCCGGAGAGCCGGCCGAGGAGGAGTAGTCTCCGCGGGGGCGGCGCCGAGCCCACAAGGCGGCGCCGACGGCGGCGGTCATCAACGCCACCATCCCCGCCACCGCCAGGGTCGTCCGGCTGCCGAAGTTCTGCTCCACCCAGCCCGCCAAAGGGCTGCCGAAGGGGGTCGTGCCCAGGAACACCCAGAGGTACAGCGCCATCACCCGGCCGCGCAGGTGGGCTGGGGTGTGCATCTGGATGATGCTGTTGGACATCGCCGAGTAGACGATCATCCCCGCCCCGGCCACCGCCAGCAGGGCCATGGCCGGAACGATGCCGTCCATCTGTCCGGCGCCGGCGAGGAAGATCCCGAACACGGCACAGCCGACCAGCAGCGCCGGGACCGCCGCGCGGCCCGCGTAGGCGACCCCCAGGGCTCCCAGAAGCGCCCCGACCCCCAGGGATGCGGAGAGCAGCCCGAAGCCGGTGGCGCCTGCGTGGAGGCCGTTGCGGGCCAGCGCGGGGACCATCACCGAGAGGTTGTAGGAGAAGGTCCCGACAACCAGCATGAGAAGGATCACCATCAGCACCTCGGGGGTGCGCCGGGCGTACGCGGCGCCTTCTCGGACCTGGGCCCATGGGCCCTCGGTTGACCGTGGCCGTCGGCTGAGGTGCAGGTCCTGGGGCCGCATCAGCCAGAGCGCTCCGATCACCGCCAGATAGGAGATGGCGTTCAGGTCGAAGCAGAGGGCCGTTCCCACGGTGGCTATGAGGATTCCTCCCACCGCGGGCCCCACCACGCGGGCCCCGTTGAACACCGTGGAGTTGAGGGCGACTGCGTTGGGGAGCTGGTCGCCGCCCACCATCTCGGGGACGAACGCCTGCCGGGTCGGCCCGTCCACCACGTTTATGAGCCCGAATGCCGCCACCACCAGGAACACCTCCCAGGTCCGCACCTGGTGCAGCCCCACCAGGATCCCCAGGGCCGCAGCCACCACGGCGAACGAACTCTGGGTGCCGATCAGCATCCGGCGCTTGGGGAAGCGGTCGGCGATCACCCCCCCGAACGGCTGGAGGAGCAGATTGGGCAGGAACTGGACCATGACCAGAAGGCCCAGCATGAACGCTGAGTGGGTGAGCTCCAGGATCAACCAGGCCTGGGCGGTGGACTGCAGCCAGCTGCCGGTGACCGAGACCAGCTGCCCGCCGAAGAACAGCCGATAGTTGCGCGTCGACAGCGCCTGGAAGGTACGCTGCGTGATGGCTAGGGGGGCGCGGATCAAGGCTCCACCTCGGTGAGCCGCTCCAGCACCTCCATCGCCCGGTCAAGGGCCACGATCTGGGCCCTGGAGAGGCGGGAGAGCCTGGCCGCAAACCACGCCTGCCGGGCCGCGATGGCGGCCCTGGCCAGCTCCTCGCCCCGCGCCGTGAGCCCCACTCGCACGCAGCGGCGGTCCGACCGGTCTCCTGACTTGGAGATCAGACCCTCCGCCTCCATCTGGGCCAGGATGGCGGTCATCGACGGGGTGCGAACCCCCTCGACCTGGGCCAGCTCCGAGACCGTCGCGCCGGGGCTCCGGAGGAGGAAGGAGAGGACCGGGAACTCCCCCGGTCTCAGGCCGATGGGGTCGTGCGCCTGGCGCAACCCTTTGGACAGCCGACTCACTATCCCTGGGAGCCTCTCTCCCAGCTCTGCTCCCACCGCCTCCGCCCCGCGGTCGCGGGCTGCCGCTGCGCTCACATGGTTAGTCTACCTAATTAGGGCCCCTAAGTAAACTCAGGACACGCAGGCCCCGGTTCCGGCGGGTGCGGTGTCGGCCAGGTTGTGGGAGATGTCTGGCAGCACCTCGGCCGCACTGAGCGCGTACCCCTCGTTGGTGGTCACCAGCGACTTGGCGAACACGATCCCCAGCACCTGCCCGGAGAGGCTGACGAAGGGCCCTCCGGAGTTGCCGGGGATGACCTCCGCCTGCAGCACCAGGATCTGCCTGGTGACCAGCCCCCGGGAGTAGATGTCGCGGCCCACGGCCTCGACCGTGCCCCGGACCGCTCCCCCCACCACCTGCTCCGGCCCCCCTTCGGGGTAGCCGATGACCGCGCCCTGGGTCCCCCGAGGATAGGTCTCGCTGAAGGTGAGGGGGGGAAGGTGCAGCGCGGGGACCCGCAGCAGGGCCAGGTCGACCTGGGGATTGAAGTACACCACCTCTGCGGCCAGAGGCGCTGCGGAGCCCGGCACCTGGACCTGGACCGACTGGCCGCCCGCGACCACGTGGGCGTTGGTCACCACCACCTGGGGGCCGACGGGGAAGCCACTCCCTTCGATGAGGCCGCCGCAGCCACTGGTGATCACCTTCACCGTCTCCGCGGCGACCTGGCCCACCTGAGGGTGGGCGGCCAGATCCTGGGGGATGGCCACCGGCCCGGGCAGGGGCGGCACCAGGGTGGCGAAGACCTCAGGGAACGGCACCGCGCTGAGCAGGTGCTGAAGGTCGCCCATCCAGGCCGGCCCGGCAGGCAGGGTCCGCGCCAGAGCGCGGAGGATCGAGGAGCCCTGGATCTGGGTCGAGAGCTGAGGTATCGGCCCGGCGGCGAAGATCAAGCCCAGGTACCAGCTCACGGCCAGCGTGACTATCAGGCTCCAGGCCAGCCCCGCCAGCGAGTCCAGGCCCCCACCGATCCGGCTCCGGAGGGTCGTTAGCCGCAATTTGGCCCCCAGGAGACCGCCCAGGGCGTTGCCCAGGAAGCCGACGGCCAAGACCACGGCGATGGCCAGCGCCGTGCGCTCAGCGCTGGAGAAGCCGTGCATTCGCGTCGGCAGCAGGGTGGCCAGCCAGGAGCCGAGAAGAAGCCCGCCCAGGAGCCCCGCCATCGACAGGACCGAGAAGGAGAGCCCACGCCGGTACCCCGCCACCCCGGTGATGGCCAGGGCCAGGACGATGACCAGGTCGACCAGATTCACGGCGCGGCTGCGATCATGCGGGCAGGGCCCAACTGTTGCCCCAAAATGGCGGCCAGGTTCGGCTCCCGCCAGGGGCGGATTTGAGGAGCGAGATGCCTGTAGGCGAGCCAGGGGGGAGGGGTCGCCACGGGCGGTGGCCAGCCCAGAACGGGATCTACATCCCTCTGCCTCAGGACTGGCGCTCCTGCATCCTGCCGGTCATCGGGCTGGCCACCCCGGTGGGGCTGCTGGTGGTCAACTTCTCGGCCTGGGTCATCTCCCAGCTGGGTGCCTTTCGGTGGGGAGTGGCGGTGAGCGCCCTGGTCAGTGCCCTCATCCTCAACAGCCTCACCGCTCTCAGCGTGTACCGGTATGTGCGCAATCGCTGGCCGGACTTCGTGGTCAGCCGCCAGGAGAACGAAACCTGGGTCCTGGTGGCGGCCATCGTGATCATACTGGCGGTGGCCGTCCTCTCGGCCGTCTTCTCCTATGTTGGGATGGCCAACCCCAAGCAACTCCCCAACGGGATAGCCGTGGTGACCGGGTTCCTGGGGGTGGTGATCCCGCTGGCCCTGATCCTCGGCCTCAACCGCCGTCGCTGACTTCAGCGCGAGTCCTCCAGATCGCCCAGCACCTCCACCCCGTGTCCGTCCGAGATGACCGCCGCCGTCGCCAGGCCCAGAAAGAGGCCGTGCCCGACCACTCCTGGCACACCGGCCAGCTTCTGCGCCAGTTCGGGCCACGGCTCAGAGCAGCCAGCAAGGTCCGCATCCAGCACGAGGTTGCCGTTGTCGGAGATGAAGGGCTCCGGGCCGCCGCGAAGTCTGGTCTGGAGCCGGCAGACGGCTTCGATCCGGCGCTGGGTGCCCGCCCAATCGAAGCGCAGCACCTCTATCGGCAGCGCCGCCCGCTCGCCCAGCCGTCCCACCCTCTTGGTCGAGTCGGCGACCACCCAGAACCGCCGACTCCGCTCGGCGACGATCTTCTCGCGGACCATCGCACCGCCCGCCCCCTTGATCAGGTCCAGCTCCAGGGTGACCTCATCGGCGCCGTCGACGTCCAGGTCGAGCCCTTCCCCGGTGTCCGGGAGGATGGTGATGCCCATCGAACGGGCGCGCCGCTCTGTGGCCTCGGAGGTGCAGACCGCCGACACCACGAGCCCCCGGCGGACCCGCGGCTCCAGCGCGTCCAGGAACGCCGAGGCAGTGCGGCCCGTGCCCAGACCGAGACGCATCCCAGGCGCCACCCGAGCGGCGGCGAACTCTCCCACCTTGGCGAGGGCGGCTGGGAGCCGCGCCCCAGGCAGGGCGGTCAGCCCGAGCGCTCCGGGCCCGACCGCTCCACCGTGATCCGCAGCAGGACCCGGCGCTCCGCGGCCATGGCGGCTCTGTATTCGTCCCAGTCGGGGTGCTCGCCCACCACCGCCCGGTAGTACGCCTCCAGGAGGGGCAGGGCTGCCGGGAGGGACACCACCTCGGCCGAGCCCCACACCACCACCCAGGGACCGAAGAACCGGTCGGTGAAGGCGGTCAGCGCCACCCGGGGATCGCGGCGCACGTTGAGGGTCTTGACCGCTCCCTCGCGGCTGCTGACCACAACCCGTCCTTCCCCGTCCACCCCCGCCACCACCGGGGACAGCTGGGCGGAGCCGTCCCGTCGGTAGGTGGCCAGGACCGCCCGGTGGTTGGAGGAGATGAAGGCCAAGGCGTCAGAGCTACCCATCGGCGGGCTCCCCGGACCCGACCCAGCGCGGCGCCCTGGACCTCGCCCGCTCTATCAGCAGCTCCTGGATCCCCGGGGCATCACCGGCCGGGTCGAGCCGCCTCCAGGCGGCCGAGGACTCGAGCTTCCAGGATTGGCGGCGGTCGGCCCAGGTCAGCTCCAGAACCTCCTGTACCTCCCTCCGGCAGGACGGGTCCAGGAGGGGAACGATGCATTCGACGCGCCGGTAGAGGTTGCGGCCCATGAGGTCGGCGGAGCCCATGAAGACCTCAGGGGAGCCCCCATTCTCGAAGGCGAAGGCGCGGCCGTGCTCCAGGAAGCGACCGACGACGCTGTGCACCGTGACAGTCTCACTGAGACCCGGGATGCCTGGGCGCAGAGCGCAGATTCCCCTGACCAGAAGGCGGATGGGGAGCCCCTGGGCCGAGGCGTGGTAGATCGCCGAGATCGCCCGTTCGTCGGTCAGCCCGTTCACCTTGCCCAGCAACCCGGCCGGCCGGCCCGCGCGGAGGTGGTCGAGCTCCCGGTCCAGCAGCGCCTCGAAGCGCTCCACCACGTTTATCGGGGCCACCCAGAGGTGGCGGTAGTCGTGCTTGCGAGAGTACCCGGTCAGGTAGTTGAACAGGTCGGCCACCTCCTCGGTGATCTCGCGGCGCGCCGTGAGCAGGCCGAAGTCGGTGTACACCCGGGCCGTGACCGCGTTGTAGTTCCCGGTCCCGATGTGGGCGTACTGGCGAACAGTCCCCTCCTCCTGGCGAACCACGAGCACCAGCTTGGCGTGCGTCTTGAGGCCGGGGACGCCGTAGGCCACATGGGCTCCCACCTGCTCCAGCTGCCGCGCCCAGCGGATGTTGTTCTGCTCGTCGAACCGGGCCTTGATTTCGACCAACACCACCACCTGCTTGCCGTCCTCCGCCGCCTGGGTGAGGGCGCCTATTAGGGGAGTGTCACCAGAAGTCCGGTAGAGGGTCTGCTTGATGGCCAGGACCCGGGGGTCGCGAGCTGCCTGCTCAATGAAGCGCTCGGTGGTGGCGGCGAAGGAGTCGTAGGGGTGCTGGACCAGCACATCCCCGGCGCGGAGGACGGCGAAGAAGTCCGGCTCCTGGTCCTGGACGCTGAGCAGTCGGGGCGGGGTGGTGCCGCTGAAGGCGGCGTAGGCCAGGTCGGGGCGGTCGACTGCCTCTATCACCTGGGCCAGCCCTGTCAGGTCCAGGATCCCGTCCACCGCCTGGATCTCGCCGGCGTCGATGCCCAGCTCCGCCTCAAGCATGGCGGCCACCTCGCCCGGCAGGCGTGGCCCGGCCTCAACCCGGACGATCGCTCCGAAGCGGCGCTCTCGAAGCTCCTCTTCGATGGCCGAGAGGAGGTTGGGCTCATCCTCGTCCACGTCGAAGTCGGCGTCGCGGGTGACCCGGAAGTAGCCGCGGGCTACGATCCGCATTCCCGGGAAGAGGCGGTCCAGCCGCTCGGCGATGATCCGCTCCACGGGAACGAACGGACCCTGGGGCCCGGCCTGGAAGAACCGGGGCACCGCGGACGGCACCTTGACCCGCGCCACCCGGGCGCCCGGGTCGTCGTGGTCGTCGAGCACCACCCCGATCGAGAGGGACAGGTTGCTGAGATAGGGGAAAGGGTGGGCTGGGTCGATGGCCAGGGGGGTCAGGAGAGGATAGAGCTGGCGCTCGAAGAAGCGCGAGCACTCCGCTTGCTCCTCGGGGGAGAGTGCCTCCTCGCCCAGGATGAGCCGGACCCCCTGCTCGGCCAGCGCCGGGGCCACCTCCCGGCTGAGGCAGTGAAGCTGGGCCGAAGCCAGCTCCGAGCTCCGTCGCCGTATCGCTGCCAGCTGCTCCTTGGGGGTCATCCGGTCAGGGTGGGCGGCCTGGAGGGGCTCACCTACCTGGCGCAACAGGGACGCCACCCTGATCATGTAGAACTCGTCGAGGTTGTTGGCGGTGATGGCCAGGAAGCGGAGCCGCTCCAGCAGCGGGACGCGGGGGTCGCGGGCCTCGGCCAGGACCCGGAAGTCGAAGTCCAGCCAGCTCAGCTCCCGGTTGATGTAGTTGGCCGGATCCACGAGGGGATCGGCCGGGGCCTCGCGCCCGACCTCAGGGCGGACAGCGGCGCGCAGCGGATCAGGCACCTTGCAAAGCTACTACGGCCGGGCGGCCCTGTGACGATCAGCTTGCCCCGCAGCGGTGTCGACGGCCATGGGCTAGGATGCCGCTGTGAACGGGCGGCGTACTCTCGCGGCGGCGGTGGCGGCCATACTTCTGGCCGGTTGTGGGGCGGTGGCCCACCACCGCAACCCCGCGGTGGCTGCCAACCTCCTGGGCGCCTCGGGGACCGCGGCCCTTGGTACCAGCTTCGAGGCCAACTACTCGGCGACCGTGAGGGTCTCCCTCCGGGGAGTCTCCGGACTGCCTTCGGCGACTCTGCAGCAGCTGCAGCAGCAGGTGGCCAAGCTCACCGGCTCCACCGTCAGCGGTGAAGTCCTCTACCAGTCCAGCGGGACCGAGGAGCTGACCTACAGCCTGCCCGCCCTGCTTCCCGGCACTGTCCACCTCCTCGAGGTCGGGGGCGCGGGATACGTGAGCCTGAACGGGACTCAGTGGTACGCGCTCGGGTCCCGGGCCGCGTCCACTTTGCCGGGTGCCGGGGCGGGGCTCCAGACTCAGCTGCGACAGCTGCTCGCGAGCCTCAGGTCGGCGAGCAAGGTCACCGACCTGGGCAGCGGGGGGACCGTTGACGGTGTGCCCACCGAGCACCTGCGGGCGGAGCTACCGGGCCCGGAGCTCGCCGCTGCCCTGACGGGGGTCCTGGGCAGCCTGGGGCGATCCCCCGGAGCCAGCCCCGGCGCCGGGATCGTCGCGCAGTTGGTCGACTTCGGAGCCACCACTGTGGACGGCTGGGTGGCCACCACCAACCACCTTCCCCAGCGGCTGACATCGTCCTCCTCCGCCACTCTGGACCTGGGTGCCCTTTCGATGCTGGCGCCCAGCGGCACCCCACCCGTGACCGGGAGCGCCGCCATGGCCCTGCAGATGGCGGTCGACTTCAGCCACTTCGGGGCCGACTTCGGGCTTTCCAAGCCGGCAGTGATCCTCCCCGGCTCACCTCAGCTTCCCCAGTCCTTCCTCAGCCAGTTCGCCTGATTCGCGGCCGCCGCCCCAGGAGGCGGTATCCCCGGGCCCGGGATCCGCTCAGGGTGATCTGGATCGCCTCCCGGCGGGCTGCCTCTTCCGCGGAGTCGTCAAGGTGGGACCGGTCCAAGGTGGTCCCCGTCCGGCCGGCGGCGGTGAACAGCCACCAGTCGGCGAGGGCTGGATTCTTGGGCAGGAGGGGCCCATGCAGGTAAGTCCCGATCACCGAGCCCAAAACCGCTCCCTCCGCACCCGAGTCTCCGTCGTTCCCCCCGCCCCGCACCACCTTCCCCAGGGGGTGCAGCCCCGGCTCCAGGATGGTCCGGCCCGAATGGTTCTCGAAGCCGACGAGAAGGGGATTGGCCAGGCCGAGTCCGGGGTTGGCGGCGACCAGGATGTTGCCCACCAGGCGGCGACGGCCCGCCTCGGTGCGCAGCGGGAGGATGCCCAGGCCGGGGATGAGATCGCCAGCCGCCGTCCGGTAGTGTTCCCCCAGCAGCTGGTAGCCGGCACAAACCGCCAGGAGGGGAGCGCCGCTGGACACCTGCTCCCGGAGCGCCGGTCCCTTGCGGGTCACCAGATCATGAGCCAGGGCCAGCTGGTCCATGTCCTGCCCGCCCCCGATCAGGAAGCCCGAGCAGGCCTGGATCTCCCCGGGATCGCCGCCATCGAGGCCCAGGGTGGTGACCTCCAACTCCACGCCCCGGAGCGCGGCGCGGCGGACCAGGGCCAGGACGTTTCCGCGGTCGCCGTAGAGGTTCATCTCGCGGGGGTACAGCACGCCCAGCCGCAGCGAAGTCGACCCGGTCATCAGCCTTCGGCCCAGAAGGGCTCCGCGCCCCCGGCTCCGACCACTGCTCGGTGCCAGGCCAGCATCGCGGTGTAGGTGAGCAGGGACGGGGCTGGCATCCCCGGTGCGGCCCTCTCCGCCAGCTCATCCAGCGCCTGCTCCGGCGCGGGCCGGACCATGAGCCGCGGCTCGGCCAGTCCCGCGTACCGGAGACGCAGTGCCAGCTCTGCCGCCCGCCGTCCGCTCACCACGATCCACCGGGGCCCGCTGTCGGCCAGCTTCTCGAACTCCACGTCCCAGATCCATGAGATGTCGGTGCCGTCGGCGACCCCGTCGTTCAGGGCCAGCCCGAGCACCGGACCCGCGTCTCCACTGAGCACCGCCTCCAGGCTGGCCTGCATTCCCGCCGGGTTCTTGGCCAGAAGGAGACGCACCTGGCGCTGACGCCAGCGCACCACCTGGGACCTGCCGAAGGCGGGGCGGAACTCCCGCAGACCGCGCTCGATCTGATCCCAATCGGCGCCCATCTCCCGCGCCGCCGCCGCCGCCGCCGCGACGTTGGCGGCGTTGTGGGCACCCGCCAGGGGCACCTCCAAGGGCCCGACGCCTCCGCCAGGGCCCGCCAGGGTGAGCTCCAGATGGTCCAGGCCAGCGGTGAGGACCCGGGTCACCCGCAGCGCCGGCGAGGGGCGGGACCAGCCGCAAGCGGGACAGCGATAGTCCCCGCACTGACCGTAATAGACGGCGCTGAACTGAAGCGACCCTCCGCAACGGGGGCAGACCGGACGGTCGGCGGACTCCGGTAGCCCTCCGCGGTCCGCTTCCCGGTCCTCGATTCCGAAGAAGGATGCCTTGGGCGCCCGGTCCAGGGCCGCTATGCGCGGGTCGTCAGAGTTGAGGACCGCCACCGCCGTCTCGGGAAGCGCGGCCACCGCCTCCCCGAGGCGAGCCGCGACCTGGTCCACCTCGAAGGACCGGTCCAGCTGGTCGCGGAACGCATTCAGCACCACCAGAATCCTCGGCTGCACCTCCCTTGCCGCCGCCGCCGCGCTCAGCTCGTCGACTTCGAGCACCAGCCAATCCAGATCCATTTGTCCCCGGAGATCGGCTTGGGCGATGGCGGCGGCGGTCAGGCCGTAGATCAGGTTGGAGCCGCTCTGGTTCCCGCCGATGCGCCACCCCGCCGCGGCGGCGATCCGCCGGAGGAGAGCGGAAGTGGTGGTCTTGCCATTGGTACCCGTGACCACCACGATGCCCCGCCGGGGAGACGCCGCCAGCTTGCGCAGGACCCGGGGATCGATGGTCCTGGCGACATCGCCCGGGAGGGTCGTGCCACCTCCCATCCTCAGGCCGCGCGAGGCCCAGGCGGTGACCTTCCCCCCCAGGACCGCCAGCCTCATACGGGGGTCCGCCCGAGTCATGCCGGCACTGTCGCGCGGATCGGCAGCCCTGGCAGGGCGGCACGGGAGGCGGCCAGCGCCGACCCCGCCTCGGCGGCCGGGACAAGCGCGAAGAAGGCCCCTCCGCTGCCGGTCATCGCCCAGCTCAGATGAGGCGTGGCCGCCCGCAGCCGCTCGAGCCGCGGCGCCAGCTCGGGGGCTACGCGCAGGGCGGCAGCCTCGAGGGCGCTGCCGAAGAGTTCCGGAGCTGGAAGCTCTCCATTCCTCAGGGCCTGGGCCATCGCCGCTGCCCGGCTTCCGTCGGTCATCTCCCCGCTCTTGACCGAGGAGTACGCCCTGGCGGTCTCCACAGCCCCCAGCACCGCCACCAGGATCACCGTGGGCGCCAGGCAGGGGAGGGGAGTGAGCACGTCGCCCACCCCGCCCAGGAGGGCCGCTCCGCCGCGGAGCGCGAACGGCACGTCGGCGCCGCACTCGAGGGCCACGTCGACCAGAGGCGTGGACAAGTCCTCGCCGGCGGCGAGCCGGAGCACGGCCGCGGCGTCGGACGACCCTCCCCCGAGACCGCTCTTGGTCGGTATGCGCTTCCAGATCGCCACCGACACCACTCCCCGGCCCACCCCATGGCGGTGGAGGGCGTCGGCCGCCCGGGCCACGATGTTGTCGGGCCCTTCTGGCACCCCCTCCCGGAATGGCCCTGTGACCGCCACCGCTATCCCTCCGGGGGTGCCTGGACGCGGGTCCAGCTCGGCGGCCACCAGGTCGCTCCAGGCCACGGTCTGGGAGACTGCGGCCAGGAGGTGGAAGCCGTCGGCTCGCCGGCCCACCAGTTCCAGGGCCAGGTTCAGCTTGGCGGGGGCCATCGCGACTTCCAGCATCCGGCCTACTTTAACCGCCACTTCCGCTCCCCCCGCTGCCGTATACTGGCTGGGCACGAGGCGCGTCGAGCGCTAGGTTCAGTTCGCCCCACGGGGCGCTAAACGGGGGCACCCTTGGCCAACACCAGTTCAGCTCGCAAGCGGGTGCGTGCCGCCGAGCGCAAGCATGATCGGAACCGCTCCGTGCGCTCCGCGGTGCGCACGGCGGTGGCCAAGGCTCGCCGCGCCGTGGGCGGGGAGGAGGCGCCGGAGCTGGGCCGCCTCGCCACCTCGGCGCTGGACAAGGCGGCCGAGCACGGGGTTCTGCACCGCCGCAACGTGGCCCGGCGCAAGTCGCGGCTGATGCGCGCGCTGGCCGCTGCGACCGCCGTCCAGACAGCGGCCGGCGCTCGGCGCGCCGCGGCTCAGGGCACGAAATCCAAGTCCACCGCCTCGCAGCGGAAGACGGCGGCCGGCAAGGCCAAGCCGGTCACCAAGACAGTGCGCACGGCACAGCGGAGCCGGCGCAGCGCGGGGTCGGAAGCGGAGCGCGACTGAGGTCAGCCGGCGCGGGGCGACAGCTCCGCCACCATGTGGGCCAGTAACGTCTCCAGACCCTGGATGGCGTCGAGTCGACCCACGCGAATCTCCCAGTCGAGGTCGGCCAAGGCGACCAGCCAGCGGCGCAGCCGCGGTGCTCCGGCCCGTCTCAGCTGGCGACTCATCCGCTCGGCCTTCCAGGACGGGAGGGCGCCCAAGCCGCCGTCGGCCATGGAGATGAGGTCCCGGAGTGCCCTGGCCAGCGCACCGATCACCAGTTGAGGGGGCACCTCAGGACGTGACAGCAGACCGGAGAGGAGGCTTCCCACCCGGGTGGGAGCGTCGAAGATGGCATCGGTGAGGCGGTAGAGCTCCCGCGGGGGCACCGGGGTCAGGAGCCGGTGGCCCACCTCCTCGCCCACCGGTTCTCCGGTGCGGTCGGGATACAGCGCCAGCTTGTCCAGCTCCATCTCCAGACGGCCCAGGCTCTCGGCGGCGATCTCCACCAGCTTCGGCGAGAGTTGCGCCGCGAGGTTGAGGCCGCGGGCCCGCACGCGCTGGTCGACGTGGTGTCGGAGCGCGGCTCCCTTGGGACGGGGGACCAGCCGCACCTCCGCTCCGAGCTCGCGGAGGCCGCGGTGCAGGTTGTTGGTGGCCGGCACCAGGGACCGCACCACGACCATCACCGCCGTGGTGTCCGCCCGGTGGGAGATGGCGCGGAGCAGGTCCTCCGTCTCTCGCGATCCGCGGGGGCCGATCTGCGGGTCCCAGAGGACCACCACCCGGCGCAGCGCCAGGAACGGGGGGCTGGCCAGGCTTCGCTCGATGGCGTCGCCGTCGGAGAGGTCCCTGAACTCCTCCAGCCCCAGTTCGGATCCCATCTCCGCCACCAGTTGGGTGCGCAGGGACACCGCGGCCTCGGTGACCAGATAGCGGTCCTCTCCGTGGAGAAGGACCAATGGCTCGGGCACCGCTCGATTATCCCCGCGCCGCTGCCGGCTTGCCTTGAGCCCCCTCAGCCCGTCAGCATTGGGTTGCAGTGCTGCTGTCTGCCTTCCCGAGCCCGCAACCCCGGTTGCCACTGGGCACCCTGGGCGCTGAGTTCGCCATCGGGGCGACCTTCCTCATCCACATCGCCATCGTGGGCTACATCCTCGGGGCCGCCGGTATCGCCCCCTTCATGGAGCTGGCCGGGAGGCGACCCGGGGCCAGCCCCAACTGCCTTCGCTATGCCCGGGGGCTGGCGCATTCGGTCCTCTATCTGTACAGCTTCGGGGCCACCTGGGCGGTCTTCGCGGTGGTGCTGCTGACGGGGCTCTACGGCCGCCTCATCGGTACCCTGCTCAACCTCCTGCTGCTCCCGCTGACCATCGCCTTCGCCAGCTTCTTCGTGGGCATCCCCCTGCTGCTGCTCTACGTGTACGGGTGGGAGCGACTGGGGCCGAGGCTCCACCTGGGGGTGGGCCTCGCATTCGCCCTGATCCAATACCTCTTCCTCTTCATGATCGTCCAGCTGGACAGCTTCGCCCTAACCCCGGGGACGGCGGTCAGCGCGGCTCACGCCATGTACTCGCCGAGCTACCCCTGGCTGCTGCTCCACTACGCCGGCGCCACCCTCTCCTGGTCGGCGCTGGTGCTGGCGGCGATCGCCGTCTGGAGGGCGCGGCGTGCCAAGACCGAGGAGGAGCGCCAGTACCACACCTGGACGAGCCGGGTCACCTTCGCCATCGGGTCGATCTTCCTTCTGGCCCAACCGATCTCCGGGTTCCTTCTGGCCGAGGCGATCAAGACCAGCTCCATCGGGGCCTTCGACAACCTGTTCGTCTTCAACTCCGGAAGCATGTTCATCGGCCAGGTGGGTCTTCTGGCGGTGGTGGTGGTGGGGGCGAACCTCGTCTTCTGGCTGCACCGGGGACCGTCGTCCGGACCGGGCGCGGGGCTGACTGCGATCTCCCTGCTGGGGATGGCGGGCACAGCGCTGCCGGCTGCCGTCCTCCCCTCGGATCTCGTCTGGCTGCGCTACACGGCGCTCTTCGTGGCGTTCATCGCCACCGCGATCAACCTCGGCCGCTACCTTGTCGAGGTCCGTCGGGGGGGCGCCGGGGTGCCGCTGGCCCCCATGGTCCCGCGGGCCATGGGCGCGGTGGCTGTGGCGGCGCTCGCGCTCACCATCTTCATGGGGGTCGTGAAGGAGAACGCCAAGCTCCCCTGCGGCATAGATGCCGGCACCGGGCAGACCTCCTGCCTGCTCTCGCTGCACCAATCGGCGCAGAACTTCAACGCTCCGCCGGGGACCCTTCCATGAACTATCAGGACTTCGAGTCGGCCTGGTACCTGGGGCTGATCATCACCTCCTTCTTCGTGATCATGCTCGCAGGGTTCTGGATGGCCATCCGCCGAGTCCGCCAGCTCTTCGTGGCCGGGGACACGATGTCCGGCTGGCTGACCATGGGAGCCAGCTTCTTCACCTTCGTCTTCTTCCTGGGCCTCTGCCTCAGCCTCTTGATCCTGCTGGTGGTGCGCGGCAGTGCCTGACCAGGAGCTGGCCATCTCACAGCGTCGGATGTCCCGGCGCAAGTTCATGACCCTGGGCATCCAGGCGACCGGTGCGGGGATCGGCCTCCTCATTGGGGCTCCGATCGTGGGCTCGATCCTCAGCCCAGCCTTCTACAAGGGCCGCTACCCATGGGTGATGGTGGCCGACATCCAGCACGTCCCGGTCGGGGTCCCCACCGCTTATGTGGTCCTCATGGACCAGGGCGGGGACGCCTGGCAGGTGCCGCCCGTGCCCCGCACGGTCTACGTGGTCAAGCTCAACCTGAACGGCAAGGTGCAGCTCATCACCCTGTCCAACGTCTGCACCCACATGCAGTGCGACGTCCACTGGGACATCAACCTCAACGTGTTCCTCTGCCCCTGCCACGGTGGCCTCTACAGCATTGACGGGACCAACATCGGCGGCCCCCCCCCACAGCCGCTCTTCCGCTACCAGCACAAGTTGGTCGGCAACACCCTGTACGTCCGCAACGTGCTCACGGAGGGGTAGGGGATGGCCGCCGAGAGAAGCCGTCTGGCAGGTCGCCTGAGCCGGCCGTTCGCCGGGATCATGGCCACCACCTACAGGTGGGTGGACGAGCGGTTGGGGGTCACCGACCTGGTCCACCAGCTCCTCTATGAGGCGGTGCCGCGGCGGGGAGCGTGGGCCTACTCCCTGGGCAGCGCGACCCTGATCCTGATCGTGAACCAGATCGTGACCGGGATGTTCCTGCTGTGGACCTACGTGCCCTCAACCACCGAGGCCTGGGAGAGCCTCAACTTCACCGAACGGCACGACGAGTTCGGGGCCATCGTGCGGGGGATGCACCTCTGGGGCGCCTACGTGCTCTTCGTGGTCATCGGGCTGCACATGGTCCGCACCTTCGTGAGCGGCTCCTACAAGAAGCCTCGAGAGCTCAACTGGATCGTGGGCGTGGTCCTCTTCCTGCTGGTGCTGGGGCTGGGGATCACCGGGGCGATGCTGCCCTGGGACCAGGCCGCCTACTGGACGGCAACCGTGGTGACCCACGTCGTCGAGTACTTCCCCATCTTCGGGACCCAGTTGCAGGAGATCCTCCGGGGCGGGCCCCAGATGGGGCCGGCCACCCTGACGCGCTTCTTCGCGATTCACATCTGGCTGCTGCCGGCCCTGCTGGTTCCCCTCATCGGGCTGCACCTGATCTTGCTTCGG
Source organism: bacterium (assembly GCA_021844355.1). Taxonomy (GTDB): domain Bacteria; phylum Chloroflexota; class Dormibacteria; order Aeolococcales; family Bog-877; genus JAJYXT01. The sequence goes on from JAKBTP010000203.1 coordinate 17,143, forward strand.
CGTCACGGCGAGCACGGGTCCTGGGTCAACTACGAGGGGGTCGAGGAGGAGACCGCGGAAGAGCGGGCCCGGCGGATGGCTCACGTCGAGTACCCATACCCGGCCATACCCTCGGACCCCGGATATGCGGTGCCGGTGGACCTCGACGAGTTCTTCCCCTCCCAGGTGTTCAAGGACTCGGTGGTGAGCTTCGGGCTCGTGCTCCTCATCTTCGTCATGGCGGTGGTGGTGGGCGCCCCCCTGGAGCGCGCGGCCAATCCGGCCGCCCTCAACTACGTCCCCACCCCGGAGTGGTTCTTCCTCCCGCTGGACCAGATGCTGGTGCAGTTCCCCCAGGCGTGGATGATCCCGGTCGGGGTCTTCATCGTTCCGGGGATCGGGACCACCCTACTGATCTTGGTACCCTTCCTCGACCGGACCCCGGGTCGGGAGCCATGGCGCCGCCCCGAGGTGATGATCCCGGCCCTCTTCGTGGTGCTGTTCCTCGTCTTCGAGGCGCTGCTGGCGGTGAACCGGCTCTTCAACCTCTGATATGCACTTGATCCTCACTTCCACCCCGCACCTCACCCCGGTCCCCATCTCCACCGGTGTGGCGACCGCCCTGGTCGCCCTGCTGATGCTTGGCCACATCCAGTTCGCGGCCTTCCAGCAGGGCGGGTACATCATCCTGGCCGTCACCGACTTCATGGGCTGGAAGCGTCGCAACCCCCACTACGACCGCTTCTCCAAGGGGCTGGTCACAGTGCTGGGGGCGACCTTCGCGGTGGGGGGCTCCCTGGCGATCTTCGCCGTGATGGTCCTCTTCCTGGGGCTCTGGAGCCACTTCTTCGTGACCCTGGAGCGGATCCTGTTCTGGCCCTTCGTGGCCGAGGCCGCCGCCTTCGTCGGCGAGATCATCTGCCTCTACCCGCTGTACGCGCGCTGGGACCAGCTGGGACGGGTGAGGGGGCTGCGGGTGGGTCTCGAGCTCCTCCTCTTCATCAACGCCAGCATCCAGATGCTGATGATCAACGTGGTGGCCTCCTACATGCTGACGCCCCGGCCGGCCTTCAACCTGCCGCTCATCCTCATGAACCCCACGGAGATCCCTCTGGAGATGCACCGCTTCGTGGGCAACATCGCCTTCGCCGGGGCGATGGTGGCGCTGGTGGCGGGGATCCGCCTTCTCTGGCGCTCCCGTCAGCAGCTGCACCGCGCCTACCTGGACTGGATGGGGCACTACGGGCTGATGTGGGCGGTGGGCTTCACCATCGCCCAGCCCCTGGTCGGGTGGGAGTACGCCAAGGAGATCCAGCTCCACGCCTACGCCTCGTGGTACGAGATGATGCTGGGCGGTCTGTCGGTGGCCTTCCTCTTCCAGGTGTTCCTCCTGGGGGCGATCTTCACCGTGGGGATCTTCTACCTCTGGCGCCGGGTCCGCGTCAGCGGCTTCCGCTCGCCGGCGCTGGCGGTGTGCACCGCCCTCTCCTTCGCGGCCTGGCTGCTTATATCCACCCCTTCATCGCTGGCCTGGAGCTACGAGAGCGTCTTCGCCGCCAACGCCAATGTCCCCATCTGGCAGGGGGGGCTGCTGATCCCCTGGGGGCAGATGATCCCCTGGAAGCTCACGGCCCTCATCGTCTTCACCGGGGTGGCCATCACCGCGATCACCGTCTATGCCGTCCACCTCTCCCGGGGCAGGCTGCACTGGGGGGACGCCGGGCGGGGACAGGCCATCTCCCTCATCACCGTGGGCGTGGCCATCTCCCTGATCATGGCGCTTATGGGGTACATCCGCGAGGACAGCCGGGGCCCCTTCCTGATCACCAACCACATGCTCATCAATCAGCAGCAGAATTACACCCCGCCCTCCACCAGCGGCCCGGCGCTCAATGGTCCGGCGAGCAATCTGGGGGCCATGGCTCCCACCAGGACCGGACCGTGAGGCTGGTGTTCAGGCCGATCCGGCGGGCGGGTGAGGAGCTCCGCGCGGTGACCCGAGAGCCCATCTCCCGGCACCTGGAAACCTACATGGAGATGCACTCCTTCGGCTTCCCCGACCGGCCCACTCCCGAGGACCTCCCCGTCTCGGTGCGGATAGCGGCCGCCGCCAAGGAGATCCACGATCGCGCCGCCATCCTCTCGCCGGTACTGCGCCGCTTGGAGAACCTGGGCTGGGACGTTCACATCGACGGTGATCAGGTGGTGGCCTCCACCCCCCTGGACCCTGAAGCCGGGTGGGACTTGCTCCGCCATCAGGGGATCGGCGACCAGATCCTCGGCCTGGCGGAGCGCTCCAGTGACCTCCCGCCGGCGCGAGTGGCGGTCGGTGGAGGCGAGCCGCAGGATCCCTACCTCACCGAGCCCCTTGAGGGCCCGGGGTAGGCGGCCACCTCGTCGATCAGCCGGTAGCGCCGAGCCGCTTCCGGCCCGAGGATGAGGGCAGAGGCGAGGTCCGCCTCCACGAGCTCGATCGGCCGCGCGGTGGCTCGGGCCACCTGCTCCGCCCACCGCTGCTGATCTCTCAACTCGGCGTCGAGGAATCCGGCCAGGTCGGTCAGGGCCCCCTCCATCTGCAGTCGAGGGGCGGCAAAGGCGAGCCGGCAGTTGGGTGTGGCCACCCGGTGGCCGGCGACCGCCAGCACGCCGAGGCCGGGGCCCCGCACGGCGCCCACCGCCGTGACCTCGGTCAGGATGCCCAGCGCCGTGATGGTGTCCATGACCGTCAGGGCGGCGCCGAACTCCCCAGACGAGGTGAAGAGGTGGACGCGCGCCGGCTCGTCGGAGACGGCGTCACGCTCCATGAGCTGGGCGGCCGCGCGGGTGGCCAGCCGCTGGTCCAGGTGTCCCTGGATCAGGATCATCCCCCGCGCGGACAGCTCCTCCTGGAGCATGGCCCAGCCCGGCGGGGGCGCCTCCTCAGTCACGCTCCCCCAGGGTGATCTCGACCTGGAGAGCCAGCGCCTGCGCGTACCTGGTCACCGTGGAGATCCGGACGTCCGCCTTCCCGGCCTCCAGTCGCGCCACGGCGGACTGCGAGGTGCCCATCCTGGCAGCGAGCTCCGTCTGCGAGAGTCCTGCGGCCAGCCGGCGGGCGGCGAGTTCGACTCCCAGCTTCCGGCGTCGCTCCGCCATCTCCCGGAACCCTGGGAATGGGGTTTCGTGCCTGCGCCCCGTCACCTGGCAGCTCCCCGCCGATGCCGTGTCATACCTTGAATGATATACTTTATCTGATATGAGGAGGGTGGCTGACCCGGTCGCGCCAGGCGGTGGGGCCTCACCGGAGCACCGACGTTGACCGCCGGCCTGGTCCCGACCGTCCTGGACGGCTCGGCAAGGGGGGAGAGGGCCTACGACATCTTCTCCCTGCTGGTGAAGGAACGCATCCTCTTCCTGGGAGAGGAGGTGGACGACCGCGTCGCCAACCTGCTGGTGGCGGAGATGCTGTACCTGGAGAGCCAGGACCCGGAGAGCGAGATCCAGCTCTACATCAACTCGCCCGGGGGAATGGCCTACGCCGGCTTCGCGATTTACGACGTGATGCAGCAGGTGAGCTGTCCGGTGGCCACCACCTGTATCGGGATGGGGATGTCGGCCGCTGCGATGATCCTGTGCGGTGGGGCGGCGGGAAGGCGGATGGCGCTCCCCAGCAGCAAGATCATGATCCACCAGGGCACCGCCGGAACGCGGGGCGCCCCCCGGGACATGGAGATCCAGCTGCGCGAGGTGCTGGCCAACACCCGGCGGATGGCGGAGATCATCGCCCACCACTCCGGTCGACCGCTGGCCCAGGTCGAGCGTGATATCGACCGGGACTACTTCCTCACTGCGGCGGAGGCCGTCGAGTACGGGATCATAGACCAGGTCCTGGTCCCGCACCGCGGCCTCTCCGCCGCCCAGGCCGCGACTGCTGTGGCAGCGGCGGACTCCGGGGTCCCTGAGGCGTCGTCCCGGGAGGGGGGGAAGACTCCCCACCCACCTGGCTGAGGCGCTGCGGGGCACGCCCGTGTCGCCGCGGTCGCACGGTGCCCCCGGGCGGGCACGGCCCCGGCTGCCTTGGGCTTCCAGGCCGCTCCCTAAGTCTGCCCCCCGGTGGCTGTCAGGAGGGGGGGCGCCCGTGGCGCGCCAGATAGGCGGCGGCCTCAGCTCGCCGGGCCACCTCCAGCTTGTCCAGGATGCTGGACACGTAGTTCTTGATGGTCTTCTCGGCCAGGTGGAGCTCCGCGGCGATCTCCCGGTTGGTGCGCCCAGCAGCCACCCGGCTCAGGATGCGCTCCTCCTGGGCTGTGAGGCGCGCCAGGCGTTCGTCGCGAAGCCGGCTTCTGGCCTCTCGCCACTGGTCCAGGACCGTCCGGGTGAGGGCCGGGTCCAGCAGGCTTCCCCCGGCTCCGATGGCCCGGACCGCGGCCACTATCTCCCCACCGCGGATCTGCTTCAGGAGATAACCGGCCGCGCCGGCCATGATCGAGGCGAACAGCGCCTCGTCGTCCGCGAAGGAGGTGAGCATGAGGACCTTCGTGTCTGGCCTCCGGGCTCGAATCTCCCGGGTCGCCTCGATCCCACTTCCCGACCCCAGGCGCACGTCCATCAGGACGACGTCGGGGCTGGTGCGCTCGGACTCCCGGATCGCCGCCGCCTCGTCCGCGGCCTCAGCGACGATCTCGAACTCTCCGGAGGCGCCCAGGACCGCGCGGAGGCCGTCTCGGACCAGCTCGTGGTCGTCGACCAGCATCACCCGCAACCGACTGCGCGGGGGTTGCTCAGCCATGGGGCACCACCAGGCGCAGGCGGGCGCCCTGGCCGGGGGCGGAGGTGATCACCAGCCGGCCCCCCAAGCCCCGAGCTCGATCCCGCATGTTCTGCAACCCCTGGCCGCGCCCCCGCGCCTTACCCACAGCGAACCCCCGACCGTCGTCGGTGATGGTGACCACGGTGGACCTCGCCTGTGCCCGGGCCCGCACCCGGCAGCTGGCGGCCTGGGCATGCCGGCCGACGTTGGACAGAGCCTCTCTCGTGAGCTGGAGCAGCTCGCCCGCCTGGGCGCCTAGCCGCTCCTCCACCCCTGCATCCACCTCCACCACCGTGTGGACCCCGCTTCGGTCCTGGAAGTCCGCCCCCAGGCGACGCAGGGCCTCGGCCAGCCGGCTGGAGCCCAGGATTCCCGGACGGAGCCCGAAGATGTACTGACGAAGGTCCCCGATCACCTGGTCGAGCTCCAGCACCGCCCGTTCGAGCCGCTGGCGGGTGACCTCGTCGGCGGCTGGAGCCACGGCCTGCAACCCCATGCCGACGGCGAACAGGGACTGGATCACCCCGTCGTGGAGCTCCTTGGCGATCCTCTCCCGCTCGTCCAGCAGGGCCAGCCGCTGCCGCTCGCGCTGGCTCTGCTGGAACTCCAGGGCCACGGAGCTCTGGGCGGCCAGCGCGGCGAGCATCTCGACCGCCTCCTGCTCCGGCAGCCGTGCCCCGGCGGGTCCCAGGGCCAGCAGGGCGCCTCCATTGGGCCCTCCTTCCCCGAATGGCAGGACCGCCAGCGGCGCGGTCCGGGGGCCGCGGCCGTTCCGCGTCGCCGCCGGGACCTGTATCACCAGCTGCCGCCCCCGCCGGATCGCGCTGACAACGGGATCCCGGGGGAGGGTACCCAGCCTTCGGGTGAGGGTCCTGGCTCCCGGACCCGCGGCGGCGAGCACCTCGAGCCCCTGCCGAATGCCAGCGTCCGCGCGAACCAAAAGGGCGGTCCCGCCACCGACCAGCTCCCGGCTGTGCGCGGCCACCAGCCGCAAGACCTCGGACGGTTCACTTCCGGCGAGGGTGGCCTGGGCCACCTCCCGAAGCGCCGCCAGCCAGTGCTGGCGGGACACTGCCTGCTCGTACAGGGTGGCGTTGGCTACGGCCACCGCCGCCTGGCCCGCGAGCACCTCCAGCGCCTGCTGGTCGTCCGCGGTGAAGGGCAGTCCACCCTGCTTCTCGGTGAGGTAGATGCTCCCGAAGACGGTCCGGCGAATTACTACCGGCGCTCCCAGGAAGGTGTGCATGGGCGGGTGATGGGGTGGGAAGCCCACCGACCTCGGGTCTGAGCCGAGGTCGTCCAGGCGCAGTGGTGGCCCGGGTCGCAGCAGGGCCCCGAGGATCCCCCGGCCCTCTGGAAGGCTCCCGAGGCGGCTCCGCTCGCCGGTGCTGATGCCGTGGGTGATGAACTGAGAGATCCCGCCCCCTGGACCAAGGACTCCGAGCGCCCCATACCTCGCCCCGGTGAGCTGGCAGGCGAGCCGCACGATCCGACGCAGAAGCGATGGCAGCGAGAGCTCGGAGGTGAGCGCCAGGCCCGCCTCCAGCAGTAGGTCACGGCGATCGGAGCTGGCGCTGGCCACTGGACAGATGAGAACTGTAGCAGCGAAGCAGGGCCGAAGGTCCCGAAATTGGCGGGACCTTCGGCCCTGCCGCTTCCGCGGGATATCGCCTACCGTCACCGGTGGAATCCCTCGAGTGCCAAAGGAGGTGCATCCCGCCATGGCCCTGCCGCTGAAGGAACTTCCGGTCCGTGACCTGCCCATCCGGGTGCGCCAGCCCTCCCGCGCGGGGCTGGAGGCTCACTTCGGGCCCACCGACCCGCAGCTCGACGTCTCCCGTGATCCCCGGGTGCGCCGCCTGCTCCGCAGCCGGCCCTTCCAGTTCATGCTGATCCTGCCCAACCAGATCATCTTCTGGCTGGTGATCGTGACCGGCCTGGTGGGGATCCTGGCTCCCACCCACAACTTCGCCACCGTCATCACCTGGTACATCTGGTTTTGCGCCGTGTTCATGCTCATGGTGGGGGTTGGCCGCGGCTGGTGCGTCATGTGTCCCTTCGGAGGCTTCGCCGAGTGGGTTCAGCGCCACACGTTCTGGAAGCGTCACGCCATCTCCATCGGCCTCCACCTGCGCTGGCCGGAGTGGCTCAGCAAGTGGGCGCTGCTGCCCTCCGTGGCCATGTTCCTCGGTCTCACCTGGTTCGAGGAGTACTTCAACATCGCCGGTCCCGGAGATCCCCGGTTCACCAGCTTCCTGGTCTTCTTCGTGATCGGCTCGGCGCTCATCACCTTCCTTCTCTTCGAGCGCCGCACCTTCTGCCGCTACCTCTGCCCGCTCACCGCCCTCATCGGGACCGTGGGGTCCACCGGGATGGTGGCCGGGATGCGCACCCGCGACCGGGATCGCTGCCTGACCTGCCCCACCAAGGACTGCATGAGGGGCAGTGAGCGCGGCTACCCGTGCCCCTGGTACGAGTGGCCCGGCAGCGCCACCTCCAACCTGATGTGCGGGCTGTGCACCGAGTGCATCAAGAACTGCCCCTACGACAACGTCGGGGTCTACCTCCAGAAGCCGCTCACCTCAGTCGTGGCGCCCGTCCGCCGCCGGGTCGATGTGGCGTGGGCGGTGGCCATCCTGTTTGGGCTGGTGATCTTCCAGCAAGTCAATGCGCTGCCCTTCTACGCACCTCTGGACCGCTGGCTCAACCTTCACACCGGATTCCCCGGATACCCCAACCCGGTCGACTACCTGGCCATCATCGGTGTGGTCGCCCTCCTGGTGGCCGCCTACGCCTTCGGGGTGAGGGAGTTCCTGGCCAAGCGCAGCGTGGCCCTGGTGAGATCCGTGCGCCGGGTGCCGGGAAGAGCGGGCTCCTTCACCAGCTGGTTCGCGCCCCTGGCCTACGGCTTCATCCCCCTCATGGCTGCGGACTACCTCGCCCGGCAGCTGCCGAGGTTCTGGTACCACGCGCCGCGGATCGTCCCCGCCATCTCGGATCCCTTCGGATTCGGCTGGAACCTCTTTGGCACGGCCCACTCCTCCCTCTACAACCTCCACCTCCTGAACCCGCAGGGGGTGGTCGTCAGCCAGGTGGTGGTCACCGCCATCGGCACCCTGGGCGCCGCCTACGCCACCTGGCGGATCTCCGGGCGCGACCTGGCGCCCCTCACCTCCAGGCTGGCCGGCGTGAGGCTGATCGGCACCTCCGCCGTGGTGGTTGCCGGCCTCGGCGTGGCGGCCCTCTATGTGGCCATGGGTGGGATGCAGTGACGCTGGCCGGAAGGGCGCGGGAGAGCTTGGCATGAGTATCGATGTCCGCGAGGGAATCGGGCCCGGGCCGGCGGCTCCGGCCCGGCACGCCACGGTGCGGGTGAACAGCGAGCGCTGTGTCGGCTGCCAGGAGTGCGTCGTGCGCTGCCCCACCGCGGCGCTGGGGCTGGACCAGGAGCGGTGGATCGCCCGAGCCGACGACCGCCTCTGTGTCGGCTGCCGGCAGTGCGAGCGGGTATGCCCCTATGCCGCCATCTCCGTCAGCGGACCCAAGGTGGTCGGGCCGCGGCACGTCTCGCTCACCCTGTATCCCAGCCGCCTCCGCGGCAACACGACTGAGGTGAGGCGTGGGTTCAGCACCTGGAAGGACGCCTTGCGAGAGGCCGATCGGTGCCTCGCCTGCCCCGACCCGACCTGCCTCGAAGGATGCCCGGCGCACAACGACATCCCTCGCTTCATCGCCGCCATCAGGGAGCGGGATCTGCAGGGAGCGCACGCCGTCCTGCGCGAGACCTCGGTCCTGCCGGACATCTGCAGCCGGGTCTGCGACCAGAGTGTCCAGTGCGAGGGGGCCTGCACCTGGGCGCTGGCTGGCGGGGAGCCGGTGGCGATCGGGCTTCTGGAGAGGTTCATCACCGACCGAGCGCCGGTGCCTCCTCCCCGAGTGGGCTCGTCCTCCTCGACCCCGCTGAAGGTGGCGGTGGTCGGATCAGGGCCGGCAGGCTGCGCCGCCGCCTGGGAGCTGCTGGAGGCGGGGGCGAGGGTGACGATGTACGAGAAGGACGACGAGCCTGGCGGGGTCCTGAGATGGGGCATCCCGGACTTCACCCTCCCGGCCGACGTAGCGCGCCGTCCGGTGACGGCCCTCCAGGAGGCGGGACTGGAGCTGAGGACCGGGTGCGCCGCAGGCGGCGACCTGACGCTGGCCCAGCTGCTGGAGGAGCACGATGCGCTCCTCCTCGCCCATGGAGCGAGCATCCCGCTGATCCCGCCGGTGCCCGGAAGGGAGCTCTTCGGGGTCGAGGACGCCACCAACTTCCTCTGGCGGGCGAAGCGGGCCCTGGGAGCGGGCACCACCTTGCCGGAGCTGGGGCCGGGAGCGCGGGTACTGGTGGTCGGCGGCGGCAACACGGCCATGGACGTGGCGCGCAGCGTGCGCCGCCTCGGAGCGGACGTGACGGCGGTGGAGTGGATGGATGAGCGCTTCACCAGGGTGAGGCGGGATGAGTTGGCCGAGGCCAGGGAGGAGGGGGTCGAGGTCCGATTCTCCACGACACTGGAGCGGCTCGAGGGTGACGCCCTGGGGGTATCGGCTGCGTGGCTGCGCCCCACGGTGCAGCGCCGCGTCGGCGATCGTCCCAAGGTCGCGGGCGGCAAGCCGGAGCGCTTGACCGTCAACCGGGTTGTCTTTGCCCTGGGCTACCGAGTGGACTCTGAGCTGGCCGCGTCCCTGGTCAACTTGCCCCTGCCGCCGGTCGACCTCAGGAAGGCGATTCCGCCACGCCGCTGGCTGGCGAGCGGGATCCTCTCCGGCGGGTCGGTGGGGCCGTTGGCCCTGGCGCGCGAGGTGACGCTGGCGGCGGCCGAGTCGCCGGCGCAGCGGGGCGGGTGGCTGAGGTCCCGCCGCAGTTCGGGCGGGGTCGCCCCGGGAGGGAGGGCGGGGTGGTGGACGTGGCTCTGGAGGGAGCAGGGGGTGGTGGCCCTGGATGCCGCGGGGGCCCCGAGAGGGGAGAGGGTGTGGGCCGTGGGGGACGCTCTGGTGGGGCCCTCCACGGTGGTGGGGGCGATGGCCCAGGGGCGGGAGGCGGCCAAGGCCATCCTGGCTGGCTGCCGCCCGCGGGCGGAGTCTCCCATGTGAGCGCGGAGGCCGAGCTGGGGTCCGGGATGCCTCCGGTGCCGACCTTCCGGGAGATCCTCGGGTCGGTGCTGAGACCGCCGCTCCGAGACCACCGGTTCTGGGTGATCCAGGCGCTCATCCTGGCCATCGTCTCCGGGCACCTGGCCCTGGACCTGCGCGGGGCCCGGCTCCCCGGTGGCATACCCGACTACCCCACGGTGGGGCTCTTCCTGCTACCGGTGATCTATGCCGCGCTTCGCTTCGGGCTGGGCGGGGCCTGTGCCAGCGCCGCCTGGGGGACGGTCCTGATGGTGCCCGACCTGGTGGTCCTGGACTCACGCTTCGACCTCTGGGGCGATGGGACGCTGCTGGCCATAAGCTGCGTCGTGGCGGTGGCTGTGGGTCAACGGGTGGAGCGGGAGGGGTCCGCTCGCCGGGGGACAGAGGCCGCCCTGGCCGCCCACCGGGCCGCTGAGGCGCGCTTCCGGGCGATCTTCGAGGCCTCTTCGGTGCCCGCGTTGGTGGTGGACGCCGCCGGCCGGCTGCGCCAGAGCAATCCCGCCGCCTCGGAGCTGTTCGGTAGGCGGCTGGAGCAGGGTTCCCTGGCGGAGCTGATCGGGACAGACCCCAGCAGGCGCCTCCTCGGCGGCTCACCACCCCTGGAGCTGGTGTTCATTTCAGCCTCCCAGGCGACCCTGGTCTTGCATCCGCTGCTGACCAAGCTGCGCGATGAGGGAGGGGGGGAGCTGTTCCAGGTCGCCTTCCAGGACGTCACCGCCGAGGCCGAGCGCCAGCGGCTGACGGCAGCGTACGCAGCCCAGGCCAGGCAGGCGCAGGAGGACGACCGGGAACGCATCGCTCGAGATATCCACGACGAGCCGCTGCAGACGCTGATCTACCTCGCCCGGCGCCTGGAGGCCGCGGGTGAGCGGGTGGGTTTGCCCGAGTCGTCGCGTGACGAGCTGGATGCCTTGCGGGTGGGGATCATGGGCGTCGTCGCCGAGTTGCGCCTGCTCGCCGACGGCCTCCGCCCCCCGGCGCTGGATGATCTGGGCCTGGAGACGTCGCTGCGCCAGCTGGTCCAGGCCTTTTCCGTCCGCACCGGGCTGGGCGCGGAGGTCCGCACGAGGGGCAGGGAGCTTCCTCTGGACCGGGAGCGCAGGACCGACGTCTACCGGATCGTCCAGGAGGCGCTCGGCAACGTGGAGCGCCATGCCGGAGCGAGGAGGGTGTTGGTGAGGATCATCTTCACCCTGACGGCTGTCCGGGTCGAGGTCGCCGACGATGGCCAGGGCTTCTCCGCAGCGTCCTCGCCCGCCGGCCGGGGGGTGGTGGCGATGCGAGAGCGCGCGGCGCTGGCCGGGGGTCGGGTCGACATAAGGGCGCTTCCCGGTCAAGGCACCAGGGTCCTGGTCACGGTACCTGTCAGCGACACGCGCGAGGTTGGAGGCCGGCCCAGCCGGGAGCTTCCGCCGGCTTCGGTCGCCGCCCGTAGAGCTGAGCCGCCGACCCCTCCCGACGCCAGAGCGGGCACCGACGTCGCCGTCGCGGCCCAGGCCTGAGATGTTCCTGCGCTACTACTGTGAGCTGGCCCAGGGCTTCGAGGCCACCGCGGATCGGCTCCTTGAGGCGCCTGAGACCTGGCTTCCGGTTCTCGCCAGCAGCGCCAGCGCTCGGGCCGAGCTGCTCCTGGCTGAGGTCGGCTTCGACCTGGTGGGTCGGCGGGTGGGAAAGCAGGTGCGGATCCGGCTGGGAGCGGCGATGAGATCACCTGGCCGGCTGGTGCTGCCTCTCACCTGGCTGGCCACCGGTGCGTCCTCCCTGTTCCCCGCGTTTGAAGGTGAGTTGGAGGTCGGGGCCCTGGGGAGCGGCTGGAGCCAGCTGGTGATCAGCGTGAACTACAGGCCGCCGCTGGGCGCGGTGGGCAAGACCTTCGACCGCCTCGCCCTCCACCGGGTGGCGGAGGCCACCATCAAGGACTTTCTGGATCGGGCCGGTGCCCGCCTGGCCGGCGAGGAGCATCCTCAGCCCGATCGCAGTCGACTTCCCCCACGGCGCCACCAGCGGAAGAGGGCCGCTGCGTCTCCCTGAATGGGCGCCGGACCTTCGCCGGCTACTGGAAGAGACGGATGGCTGCCGCGCCCTGCGTGGTGAACGGCGCCGCCACCAGCCAGTCGCCGGCGTTCCCCTCTTCGAGCATCTGCACCTGGACCACCCGCGGCTTGGCGCCGGGGTTGGTCACCACCACCTGGCACGTGACCTCGTTGGGGTTGACCACCCGGCAGCTGCCCACCCGGTAGCTGGCGCGAGCGGCCTTCACGCCGTTGAAGAAGGGAAGGAAGGGGGTGGCCGACTCGGCGGGGTTGGTGAGCAGGGTGTAGGCGTACACCACCGAATGGGCCCGGACGTCGGCGAGGAAACCGCGGAGGGCCAGGCGGGCTGCGGTGGCCGGGCTGGCGCAGGCGGCGAGGAGCAGGCCGAGGGCCACCAGGAGCGCGGCCACCGCCCCCGGGCGGCGCCAGCTAGCCGGTGACGACCACACGGCCCAGCATCCCCGGGTGGAGCGTGCAGTAATAGTCGTAGACACCGGGCGAGAGGAACTGGACGGCCCACTTGTAGCCAGCCCCCTTGGTGGGGGAGTTGATCAGCTCCTGGTCGATCCACCAGACGTTGTGCTGGTCGTAGTGGTCGGTCCAGATCCACTCCACCACCGAGCCCACCTTCACGGTCAGCGACTCGGGCACGAACTCGCCCACGGTGTTGACGTTGTGGTAGATGATCACCGTGTATTCCGGGTTGACCGGGAGCTTGGGCAGGACCCGCAGCGAGAGGCTGCTGTTCGGCTGGCTCACCTGGTTGCCGGGCGGGATCGCGAGGTGGGCGTCAGTTGGGTCGCCCACGTCGCCGAAGGCGGAGCAGCTCGACAGGAGCGCCGCCAGGAGCAGGGCGGCGAGCGGCGCAAGGAGGCGTCCTCGGCCCAGGAGCCGGAGGGGATGGCGCGGCGGCATGGGCCCAGGATACCGGGCCACCGCCGCCTCACGGCGGGCTGCCGCGAGCCCTACGCTGGTCATGTGCCCGGTTTCTCGCCGCCTTCGCCCAGGTCGCCCCGGCAGCGCGCGCTGGCCGCCGTGTCCGCTCTCAAGGAGTCCTACCCGGCGGTGTGCGCACTCTCCCACTCGAACCCGCTCGAGCTTCTGGTGGCCACCATCCTCTCCGCCCAGACCACCGATGAGCGGGTCAACCAGGTGACCCCGCACCTGTTCCGCCGGATGCGGACGGCGGCGGACTACGCGGCTGCAGACCTGGCGGAGCTGGAGGAGCTCATCCACCCCACGGGGTTCTTTCGCTCCAAGGCGCGCAGCCTGGTGGGTATGGGCCAGGCGCTGATGGAGCGCTTCGACGGTGAGGTCCCGCAGACCATGGAGGAGCTGGTGCAGCTGCCCGGAGTGGGCAGGAAGACGGCCAACGTGGTGCTGGGCGTCGGCTTCGGGATCGCGGGGTTCCCGGTCGACACCCATGTGACCCGGCTGGCCAACCTCCTCGGGCTCGTGCGGACCAGGGATCCAGTGAAGATCGAGGCCCAGGTTTGCCAGATGGTGCCCAAGGAGGAATGGACTGGATTCAGCCTCCGCCTCATCCAGCACGGGCGCCAGGTGTGCATTGCCCGCCGGCCCAGGTGCCCGCTCTGTCCCATGTCCAGCTGGTGCCCCTCGGCGGTGGTCAGCCGACCGCGTCCTCTCAGAGGTCCCGGAACCGGGGAGGGCGCCGTTCCCTGAAGGCTGCCCAGCCCTCCCGGGCGTCCTCAGTGCCCATCGACTCGGCCTGGGCCAGGCTCTCCACCGCCAGCAGAGAGTTGAAGCTCGCGCCTTCCTCAGCCAGTCCCAGGGCGGACTTCAGGTCTCGCACCACCCGGCTGGGCAGGCCCGCGATGCGGAGCGCCACCTCGCGCGCCCGGGCGTCCAGTTCGTGGTCCGGCACGACCTGGGACGCCAGGCCCAACTGCTGGGCGCGGTGGGCTTCCACTGGCTCACCCAGAAGGAGGATCTCCCGGGCCGCTGCCGAGCCGCAGGCCCTGGTCAGCATCCAGGTGCAGCCCCCGCCCGGGTGGATCCCCAGACGGAGGAAGGGCGCCGCCAGCCGCGCGCTCTCAGCGAGGATTCGGAGGTCACAGGCCAGTGCGAGATTGAAGCCGGCCCCGATGGCCGGGCCATTGACCGCTGCGATGGTGGGGATGGGAAGATCGCGCAGGTCGAGGAAGGCACGGTAGTACTCCGCCAGGAGCTGTCGGCGGTCGGCCGCGTTCCTGGCTCCGGCGGTGAGGGCGCCCAGGTCCGCTCCCGCGCAGAAGGCGCTGCCCCGACCCGTCACCACCACCACCCTCGCGCGCCTGGGCCGCGCCTCGGCGATCCGCGTCCGAAGCTCCTCAGCCAGTTCGCCGGTCAGGGCGTTGCGCTGCTCAGGGCGGTTGAGGGTCAGGCGCATGATCCCCGACTCGTCCAGCTCGCTCAGGACCCCCGGGGCGGAGCCGTGCTCCTGCTCGCTCATGGCCCAAGAGGATAACTTCCTGGCCAGCTGGCCACCGAGGTACTTCGTCCTCGGGGCAGGTGTTTCCTCGGGTGTCATCGGCCGAGGGAAGCGGCTAGATTGGGCCACGGCTCAGCCATACTGCCCGCCGGTCGCCGCGGAGGAATATCAGTGGACCAGCCCGCGCCCTATCTGCACTGGGGGTTCATCCTCATCTCGCTGCCCAACCTGGGCCTGATCATCTTCATGGCTGTGCTCTTCACTCTGGCCCTCTTCCTGCCCTTCCCGGGGCGCGCCCGCCGCCGCCGGGCATATGAGGAGCGCGACAGTGGGCGCTGAGCCGAGGGACGACGCGCCGGGTCCCCGGAGCTGGACCGGGTCCCTCCGCCGGCTGATCGAGCGCGACCTTCCGATCGAGCACCTCCTTCCCGACCGGGAGCCGGCCTATGTCGGGTCCTGGGTCTACGTCTTCGGTGTGGTGACCATCGCCGCCTTGATCCTCACCATCGCCAGCGGGGTGGTCCTGGCGTTCTTCGGCCCCCAGTGGTGGCACGTCTCGCCCCAGGGCCTCTTCTTCAACAGCCTGCACTTCTGGAGTGTGCAGATGTTCTTCGTGTTCATGGTCCTTCATCTCTGGGGACAGTACTTCGGCCAAGGATGGCGCGACGGGCGCGCCACCACCTGGATGGTGGGGGTGGTGGTCTTCCTGGTGAGCATCGTCACAGCCTTCACCGGCTACCTCTCCCAGCAGAACTTCGACTCCCAGTGGATCGCCGTGAACGCCAAGGACGCGATCAACGCCACTGGGGCAGGGGCCTTCTTCAACGTCCTCAACTTCGGGCAGATGTATGGGCTCCACGTGATGCTGTTCCCCATCCTGATCATCGTCCTGGTCGGGCTCCACGTCGTCCAAGTGCGCCTCCGCGGGGTGGTCAAGCCCCCGTCTGAGGAGCGGCCATGAAGCGACGCCCGATCGACCAGGAGACCTACTACCGGGGGGTGCCCACCGCCCCCTACGACCTGGTGAAGGAGATCGCCCTGGCCCTCGGTGTGCTGCTGGTGGTGGTGCTGGTGCTCTCCGCCTTCCTCTCCTCCCCGGACGTGCCTCCGGTCACGATCCAGACCTGGACCAAGTCGGCACCATTGGACTTCCTGCAAACCGCCACCGCGGAGTTGCAGGGGACCACCATAAGCGCCGACTACGGCCCTCCCTACAACCTCGATGCCGACGGGCTCGACCCTTCGGACACGGGTGCCTCGGTCCAGACCTGGGGCCCCCTGGCTCCCCAGCTGTGGGCGGGGGTTCACCAGCCGATCAACGCCCCTGAGACCGATGTCATAGCCCCGCTCCGACTCGCCGGTGTCGGCCGCCCCGGTCTCAGTGCGGCGCTGGCCAGCTACCAGGCGGCCGGCCCCAGCCAGGAGCAGGCCTGGCTCACGGCCTACCAGAAGGCCCTCACAAAGGCCAGCGTGACGGGGCCATTGGTGCGGGTGCCGGCGGGCGCCTATGGGCCCGTGAACGTGATGATGCAGGCCCTGCTGGCGGACGGGCGGGCCGGGGCGCTGGACTCTCTCCTGCTCCACAGCGGCCGCTTCTACGTCACCGATTACACCAAGCCGCTGCTCTTCCTCGCGGATGGCGGCTACTTCCCGGGTCTGGCGGAGGCCCAGAAGCTGACCGGCAGCCAATGGGGGATGATGAACGAGACCGGACGCTACCCCGGGCAGGCCTGGCTCTGGCTGTTCACCCTGTGGTACCAGATCCCTCCCTACAACTCCGCCCAGAACGCCGACCTCCTAGTGGTCCTGACCATGGGACTGCTCACCACCCTCCTGTTGCTGGTCCCCTTCATCCCCGGGCTTCGCGACCTGCCCCGCTGGCTGGGGCTCCATCGGCTGGTTTGGCGGGAGCACTATCGGCTGGAGCGTCAGTACCGGCGGCCCGGTGGCGAAGGAGGCGGCTCAGCGAGCCGTTGATATACTCGCCCCGAGCTGGGGCTTGAGACCGCTGGGCCGCGAGGTGGGAATTGTCGGATCGCTCTGGGCCGTGCGTCGTGATACTGGCCGCCGGTCGCGGTACCCGGATGGTGTCCTCGCGGACCAAGGCGCTGCACACGGTGGGGGGGGTGCCGATGATCGAGCACCTGCTGCGTGCCGCCTCGGGGCTCTCGCCCGCGACACCGCTGGTGGTCACCGCACCGGATCAGGCCGAGTTGGACGAGTACCTCAGCGGGCGGGCCGAGGTGGTCCACCAGTCAGAGCCCAAGGGCAGCGGTGACGCCCTGCTGGCCGCCCGGCCCCACCTCGAGGGGGAGGGCTCCTTCGTAGTCCTCCCTGTCGACATGCCCCTGCTCACCGCCGAGACCCTGCGCCGACTCTGGGAAGCGAGGTCGGCAGCCGGTGACCAGGGGGTGCTCCTCACCTGCTTCACCGAGACGCCTCAGGGATACGGGCAGGTGCGGCGGGGACCCGGGGGCGAACTGGCGGAGATCGTGGAGTGGGCCGACCGGCCCATGTCGGAGTCGAGGGTGGAGGTCAGCTGCGGTGTGTACGTGTTCCCCCAGCCCGGGGTCTGGTCGGCCCTGGCCCAGGTCAACTCGGACAACTCCCAGGGGGAGAGGTACCTCAGCTGGGCCCCCGGGCTGCTTCCCGGCGGCTGCCTGACGGTGGAGCTGGAGGACCCCTCCGAGATGCTCCAGGTGAACGACCGGCTGCAGCTGGCGGACGCTGAACGGGCGATGCGCGAGCGGATTCTGAGGCGCCTGATGGCGAATGGGGTGACGATCAGGGACCCCTGGTCCACCTGGGTCGACTGCGATGTGGAGGTGGGCCAGGACACAGTCCTGGAGCCCGCCACCGTCCTGCGTGGCCGGGTGCGGGTGGGGAGCGACTGCCTGATCGGTCCCTTCGCCGAGTTGACCGACTGCCAGCTGGGGGACGGCTGCCGCGTGGAGCGCTCCCAACTCCGCCTCTGCCGGCTGCAGGACGGGGTCCAGGTGGGGCCCTTCAACCGCGTCCGTCCGGGCACCGAGCTCAAGGAGGGGAGCCACTTGGGCACCTTCACCGAGATCGCGAGAAGCTCGATTGGCCCGGGAAGCCAGGTTCCCCATCTCAGCTACGTCGGGGACGCGGAGCTGGATGCTGACGTCAACATCGGGGCGGGCAGCATCATCGCCAATTGGGACGGGCTGGCGAAGCACCGAACCGTGGTGGGGGAAGGGGCCAGGATCGGCTCCGACACCGTCCTCGTGGCTCCGGTGTCCGTGGGCCGACGAGCCTACACGGGAGCCGGATCGGTGATCACCAAGGACGTGCCCGCAGGGGCGCTGGCCGTGTCCCGAGTCGGCCAGCGCAACCTGGAGGGCTGGGTGGAACGGCATCGCGCCGGCGCTCGCCCGGTGGCCGAGGTCCAGGCCGAGGAGGCCGAGTGAGGGGCGCGGACGGTCCGCTCATGCTGCTCTCTGGCACCGCCAATCCCGAGCTGGGCCGGAAGATCGCTGAGGACGTGGGAGTTCCGCTGGCTCCCATGGAGATCACCCGATTCGCCGATGGGGAATACGACGTCAAGATCGGCGAGTCGGTCCGGGGCCACGACGTCTTCGTGATCCAGCCCACCTGCCCCCCGGTGAACGAGAACTACATGGAGCTGTTCGTCACCCTGGATGCCCTGCGCCGGGCCAGTGCCGCCCGCATCAACGCCGTCCTGCCCTACTACGGCTACCAGCGCAAGGAGAAGAAGACGAGAGCCAGGGACCCCATCTCGGCCAAGCTCATGGCCAACTTCCTCCAGGTGGCGGGGGCGGAGCGCATGATCGTCCTGGACCTCCACGCGGAGGCGATCCAGGGCTTCTTCGACATCCCGGTCGACGCCCTGACCGCCAGCAAGATCCTGGCCTCCCACATCCGCACCCGGCACGGGCGGCAGCCGCTGGTGATCGTCTCCCCGGACGTGGGGGGGACGGCGCGAGCCCGGGCCATCGCCAGGCTCTTGGAATGTCCCCTCGCCATCATCGACAAGCGGCGGCCCCGGGACGACGACATCGAGGTGCTGAACGTGATCGGAGACGTTCGGGACAGCCGCTGCGTGGTGGTCGACGACCTCATCTCCACCGCCTCCACCCTGGCCGGGGCGGCCACGGCCCTGCGGGCCGGGGGGGCGGTGTCGGTGGACGTGCTGGCCACCCATGGGGTGTTGAGCAATGGGGCTCTGCGCAAGATCGATGAGGCGGACGTGGACGAGGTGGTGGTCACCGACAGCATCCCGCTCAGCCCCGAAGGGCAACGCAACCCCAAGGTCTCTCAGGTCTCCGTGGCCCCCCTTATCGCCGAGGCCATCGTGCGGATCCACGAGGGCCGGAGCGTATCCGCCCTCTTCCGCTGAGCCCGGCCAGGGGCGTTCGGAGACGGCTGCTAAACTGCGCCCAGATGGGCCCAGGCTCACCGTCGGACTTAGGACGAGGCAGCAGCCTGCCCGGGGCCCGTTCCCTCCGAGGGTGGCTGCTGGGCCCGCGCGAGTCAGCTGAATTGGTGAGGGAGCGGGTTTGAGCGCCTGGCTCCTGGTGGTGCTGGTGGTGGCGCTCATCGTGGCCTCCCTGGCCGCCACCGCGGAGACCGCCCTCACCTCGGTGAGCCGGGTCCGGCTGCGGGCGAGGCGAGAAAAGGGGGATGGGCGGGCGGCCCTCATCGAGCGCCTGCATGCCAACCCGGGTGGCTACCTCTCCACGGTCCTGGTCCTCAACACCGTTGCCCTGGTCCTGGCCTCGTCGGCGGCCACCCTCCTGGCCCAGGACCACCTGGGAGCCAGCACCGCCTTCTGGGCTTCCCTGGGGCTGGCGGTGGTGGTGCTGCTGGTTTGTGAGATCGGCCCCAAGGCCTACGCCCTGCAGCACAACGAGGTGGTGGCCAACCTTCTCGCCCCTGCCGTGGCGGGGGCCACCAGGGTGCTCCACCCACTGGTGGCCGTGCTCACCGCCTCCAGCACCCTCCTGACCAGGATCCTCCCCGGGGAGGGCGGTCGACGCACCCCCTTCCTCACTGAGGAGGAGCTGAAGGCCGTGGTGGCGGCCAGCACCGACGAAGGGGTGGTGGAGGAGGAGGAGCGGGAGATGATCCAGGGGGTCCTGGAGATGACCGACAAGACGGCCCGCGAGGTGATGGTGCCCAGGGTCCAGGTGGTGGCCCTGGCAGCCGAGGCCACGCTCGAGGAGGCGGTCGAGCTGATCCTGGACCGCGGCCACAGCCGCATCCCGGTGTACAACGAGACCATCGACAACGTGGTGGGAATCCTGTACGCCAAGGACCTGCTCAAGGTTTGGCGCCAGGATCCCCGCATGGAGGTGGCCACCCTGGCCCGCCCGGCGACCTTCGTCCCGGAGGCCAAGCGGCTGGGGGAGCTGCTCCAGGAGATGCAGCGGGCCAAGGTCCACATGGCTGTGGTGGTCGACGAGTACGGAGGGACGGCGGGGGTGGTGACCATCGAGGACCTCCTGGAGGAGATCGTGGGCCCGATCCGGGACGAGTACGACCTCCTCGAGCGAGAGGAGATCCAGGTGATCTCGCCAACCGAAGCCCTGCTCAGTGGGTCCACCAGCCTGGACGACGTCAACGATGTCCTCCATCTGACCCTCAGCGGGGAGGACTTCGACTCCATCGGCGGCCTGGTCTATTCCCTCCTGGGGCGGATCCCCGTCGTGGGGGACGAGGTGCGGGCGGAAGGGGGCGTGGTGCTGCGGGTCGAAGGGGTGGAGCGTCAGTCCATCACCTCGGTGCGGCTTCTGGTCCACCGTGGCGAGCAGGCCGCTGCCGACGAGGCGGTTGCCGCCCCCCCGGAGGAGCAGGTCACCGGCGGGTCCGGCGGCTAACCTTGCCGGCGGCGGTCGCGGACGAGGGCGTGGTGCTCCGGCGCCGCAACTACCAGGAGGCGGATCGGATCCTGGTCATCTTGACCCGCGACCATGGCAAGGTCAGCTGCCTGGCCCGGGGGGTGAGGCGTCCCCGGGCGCGCAACGCCGCCGGCCTGGACCTTCTGGGGCGGGCCCAGCTGCTGTTGATCCCCGGCCGCAGCCTTTACGTGCTGGCCCAGGCTCGGCCGGTTGGGGCCGCGGGTCGTGGGGACGACCCGGTCCGGCTGGCGTGTGCCGCCCTCTTCGCCGAGGCCGCCGATGGGCTTCTGGAGGAGGGTCATCCCGACCCGACCCTCTTCGAGCTGGTCGGAGAGCACGCCGAGCGGCTTCTCGACATTCGTCGGCCTCCTAGGCCCGAGCTCGTGCTGGCTCTCTTCCGGCTGGCCGCGGAGGTCGGATATCTGCCCGCCCTCGACCGGTGCATGGGCTGCGACAAGCCGCTGGAGAACCGGTCCGGCAGCTTCGTCCCCGAGCTCGGCGGGGTGGTCCAGCCTCCCTGCCCGGTTCCCGGGGGGGTCAGCTGCGAGGCGGCCACCATCCGGGTCCTGCGTGCGCTGGCCCGCGGCGACTACGAATTGGGCAGGCGGCTCCGATGGGGTCCGCAGCTGCTGCCCGAGACCGAAGCGGTGCTGGTGGCCCATCTCCGCCACCGCCTGGATCGCCGGCTCCGGGCGGCAGACGTGCTGGCCCAGCTGGTCGAGGCCGGCGCCGGAGGTTAGGGCCCCCGCGCCGCTGGGATCAGCCCGGGCGCCTCGAGCCGACCAGGAGGTCGGTTCGGTGGTGCCAGCGGTCGTAGAAGCGGCGGAAGTTGATCCGGCTGAGCCGGTCTCGCTCGTCCGGGTCGGAGTCCTCCCACCCCCGATGCCGGTGCATCAGGACGGGCAGGTCGGGGATGCGCTGGAGGCGGAGCCCGGCGTTCCGGAGGGCGAAGCTGAAATTGAAGTCCAGCATCCGGTAGAAGCGGAAGCGCTCGTCGAGGAAGCCCAGCTCGGAGAAGCGGCGCCTCAGGGTGGCGAGGCAGTAGCCGTCGATGGCGTCCACCTCCACCTCCTGGGAGTCGTAGAACTCGCGCAGGTCGGTGCTCCGAGCGCCCCACCGGCCCACCGCCCCGACGTGAGGATCACTGAGGGCGGCCAGGACCGGCCCGAAGCAGTCGCCGACCGCCTCCACGCCGGTGTCCAGCATGAGGATGACCCGGCCGCGAGCGGCCCTGACGGTGAGGTTCCGGGCTGCCCCCTCGCCCAGCTGGTGGTCTGCGTGGAAGCAGCGCAGCCGGGGCTCCAACTCGCCCAGCTTGGAGAGCAGGACGGAAACCTCGGGCCCGGCGTCGTTGTCCACGACCAGGTACTCCACATCGTGGCCCGAGGTGTTCCGCCTGAGGCTCGCAAGGCACCGCTCCAGGTCCCCGGGATAGGGGCCGGCCAC
>JAKBTP010000220.1 GCA_021844355.1 bacterium
GGGTGGGTCGGGGTAACCCCCCCGGGCATCAGGACGTCGAATCCGTCCGGATCGACCAGATGCCCCGGCGCGGTGCCGGGCACTCCCTTGACCCCGTACTGCCAGACGGCCGCCCCGGTCGCCGGGTCGATGGCGATCATGCGGTCGTTGTGGTCGTCGTTGAGCATGAAGACGCCGCTGGGAAGGAGCTCGACCAGCGATGGGTGGTTCAGGGCGCCCGGCCCCGAGCTCACCTGGTAGCGGTACAGCGTCTGCCCCTGGCTGTTGAACTCCAGGATCACCCCGGGATTGGTGTACCCGGCGATGAGGTAGGTGTCGGGTCCGATCTGCTGGGGATCCGAGGGGTAGGTCAGGTTGATCCGGGCCGTCCAAACGAGGTGGCCGTTCGGGGTGTACTCGCTCACCCACCCCCCGTTGATCTCGGAGATCAGGAAATTACCGTTGGGCAGCGGGGTGTCGCCGTTGGGGGATCCCAGGTGGGTGGGCGGGGCATGCACGCAGGACCTGGTGGTCCCGATCTGGCTGGCGATCGATCCGTTGGGGTTGATGATCAGGACCCGGCAGTTGGCGATGTCGGCCACCGAGACCTGGCCCGACTTCAGCTGGTAGGCGTCGTCTGGGGTGTTGAGGTATCCCGGGGCACTGCCGGCCACCCCCGGGTGACCGTAGGTCCAGAGGACCTTGCCGGAGGGGTAGGCGATCTTGACGATCTCCTGGTAGCTCTCCATGTTGATGATGATGCTGGTGCCCTGGTTGGCGAAGAAGGCGTCGTCGGGGTAGAAGAAGCCCCCGGGAGGGGGAGGAGCGGAAGGGTTGGGGTAGGTCCAGATGATCTGTCCCTCCGGGTTGAGCAGCAGGATCCGGTTGGCGCCGGCGTCGGCGATCAGCAGGTTGCCGCCGAAGTACGGCGAGCCCGCGCCCGCCTCCCCGGCCATCCCGAATCCCGTGTTGGGGATGAGCATCTGGACCGCCGACACCGGGCCCTGGGCGCTCTCCCCGCCCACCAACCAAGCCCGCTGGCCCAGCACCGCGATGGCGGCGTGGGACACCGGGACCCGGAGCTGCCCCGCGGCGAGGAGCTGATCCGATTGGGGGTCGAAGGCCCAGATGGTGCCGTTGGGGGCTGTCCCCCCCACCGCCGAGGTCTCACCGCCGGCCACGTACATCGAGCCTGCGAGGGTGGCCGCGCTGGCACCGGTGAGCGGCTCGGGAAGCGAGCCGACAACGCGGGCGGCCCCGGTGGCGGGGTCGATCTGCTGGACGGCGGCGGTGGGCTCGCCGTCCGCGGTCTGCCCGCCAAAGACATAGATGAGGCCGCCCAGCGCGGCGACGGCGGGGTAGCGCACCGGGACCGGGAGCTGGGCGACCGTCCGGAAGGTCGATCCGTCTGTGGTGGCGAGGACCGCGGGATCGAAGGAGCTCCCGTCATAGCCCCCGATCACGTAGGCCGTCCCCCCTATCGCCACCGCCGCCGAATCGGAGCGGGCCTGGGGAAGGGTGCCCGCCTGGCTCGCCGACCCGAGCGCGGCGGGCAGCCGCTGCACCGTGGCAGAGCTGGCCACCACGCCTCCACCGAAGACCAGCGGCTGCCCCCCCAGGACCACCCCGGCGGCATCATGGAGGGGACCCAGGAGGGCCCCGGAGCTGGTGAGGGCCCCGTTGGAGGTGTTCAGGGTGAAGACCTGAGACGCCGAGCCACCACCAGCCTCCAGGCCACCCAGGATGGTCAGCTGGCCGGCTCCCGGCCCCGGCAGGAGAACCTCGCGGCTTATGGGGTTGGGCAGCGACCAGGGGAGCACCCCCGACTCGGCCGCGGGCAGCTGGAGGGGCGCGGCGGTGGGGGACGGAGCCGGCGGGGAACGCCGGGCAACCTTGACCGGATGGGTGGCGCACCCCGCGGCGCTGAGCGCCAGAGCCCCCATGGCACCAACTGCGGCCAGGAACCGTTGAGGTCGCGAGGGGCCGCGGAGCGCTGCCGAGAGGCGACTCATCTGGACTCCTGAACCGGACCCGAGCAGCCACTCCTCCTCGGCGGAGAAAAGGTGGGCGTCCCCGGGCAAAGTTGCTGTGGCTTGGGGCAGGAGAGCTGGCGCCGACCTGGGAGTTCCACCGGCCCCCATCCGCCCCGCCCGAAGTGGTCGTACCAGACTAGCGGTTCAACCTGAGGATCGGCTGGGCGGCCGCCCAGCCCGCGGTGGTACGCTGCCGGCGGTGCGCGTCCGGTCGCTCGCCTTCCGCACCGACCTCATGGTCCTGCGCCTCGCCGGTGGGGAGCTGGAGGACGCCGGGGACCACCTGGTGGTTCGCGCTCCCCGCAACCCACATTTCTACTGGGGCAACTTCGTCCTGCTCTCGGGCACGGCACCGGTGGAGGACGCTTCCCGGTGGCTCCAGACCTTCGCGCGGGCTTTCCCGGGCGCTCAGCATGTCGCGATCGGATGGGACCGCGGTTCGGAGCGCGGGGCAAGCCGCCTCGGGCCGCTGGTCCGAGCCGGGTTGGAGCTGACAGTGGACCGGGCCCTGCTGGCGGAGCGGCTCTCCTCCCCCCGGCGCCCTCCGGCCGCCACCGAGGTGCGCCGGCTGGCCGGAGAGGACGACTGGCAAGGGCTACGGGAGCTCACGGCGGCCTGCTGGTCGGACGAGGGCAGCCCTGAGTTCCAGGCCGCCCGGCAGGCAGACTTTCGGCGCATGGAAGCCACCGGTCGCGCCGCCTTCTTCGGGGCCTTCCGAAAGGGTGAGCTGGTCTCGGGATGCGGGATCGTCAGTGGTAGGGGCGGGACCGCCCGCTTCCAGCACGTGCAGACCCACCCCGAGCACCGGGGCCAGGGGATCGCCAGCGCCGTCCTGGTCGCAGCGTCCCGCCACGCCGCAACCCACCGCCTGGCACGACGCCTGGTGATAGTGGCGGATCCGACTGGGCCGGCCATACGCCTCTACCGGGAGCTTGGCTTCAGGCCAGCTGGTTCGCAGCTGCAGCTCGCCGCCGTCCCCGGGGCCAAGGTGGCGACCCCCGGGTGATTCCTCGCTGGGGATGGTCAGGGGTCCAGACTAGGCTCCGACTGGGGTCTGAACACCCGGTTGAGTCGGAGGGATGCGGATGGACACCGAGACCGCGCTGCCGAGGGTGTGGGAAGTCATGAGCCGGGACGTGGTGTCGATCCCCAGCCACTCACCCCGGGCTGAGGCGGTGAGCACGCTCAGGAGGCGCCGCCTGGTCACGGCTCCTGTGGTGAACGAGCACATGGAGGTGGTGGGAACTCTAGGTCCGCGAGAGCTCACCCGCCACCGCGGCCACACCGTCGAGGATTTCATGTCCACGCCCGCCCGGACCCTCGACGAGGAGCGCCCGCTGACCGAGGCCGCCGACCTCCTCTTGAACCGCCGTCTCAGCACCCTGCCGGTGGTGAGCCACGGGAAGTTGGTCGGGAGGCTCTCCCGCACCGCCCTCGTCTCGTTCTTCTGCCACCACGTCTGGGTATGCGGCCGGTGCGGCGCCTCCCAGCGGGGGCTCACCCCACCACCCATCTGCATCGATTGCGGCCGACCGGCGAGCGAGTTCCACCTCGAGGACTCCTGGCCCGGTCTCTGAGAGAGCTCACCGTCCCGCGCCAGCGGGCAGTGGGATACTGTCGCCCCGGTGAGGAAACTGCGCCTCTCCCCGATCGAGATGGCGATAACCCGGCTGGAGCCGGGAGCGGAGATCCCAGCTTGGGCCTGGTCCGGCGGCTGGAGCAGCGTCACCCGCACTGCGGGCGAGGTCTCCATCGTCCACTCCTGGGAGTTCACCGCAGCCGGAGGAAGGCGCAGTGGCCCCTGGCGGATGCTCACCGTCGAGGGGACGCTGTCCCACGAACTGGTCGGGGTCCTACTGGAGCTGATCGGGCCGCTCGCGGCCGCCGGCGTGCCGGTCTTCGTCCTCTCGACCTTCGACACCGATCAGGTGCTGATCCCATCGCCCCGCCTCGAGGCCGCTGTCGCGGCCCTGACGGGCGCCGGGCACCTGGTCGTTCGCCCCCCGGCGGGCTAGCCCGCGGCGGTCCGGGCGGCTGGCCCTAGCTCTTGCGCGGTGCCCGATCCTGCCGGCGGTGGTGCTGGTGGTAGCGGAAGAGGGAGAGCACCGTCCAGATGATGGCCAGAGCTATGACCACGTGGATGATCAGCGACAGAGCCGGCAGAACCACGAAGAAGATCACGAAGAGGGCCACCAGGACCACAAGGACCAGGGAGAGGGGATGGCGCAGGAGATGGGTCATACCCGGATGGTACGCCTCGGCCTGGATCTCGGCCTGTTGGAGCGGGGCACAACCTCGCCGTCAGAAGGGCAGGTCGTCGTAGATCGAGCCTCGCTCCCTCCGCCGGCGCAGCGGCTCGTCCGGGTGCACCATCTCCACCACCCGGCTGGGGTGGGTCGCCGCCCCCGGAACCCGCCACCTCTCCGCCCCCCTCCCCTGCCGGCGCGCCGGGCGGCGCTCCTGGCGTCGGGGCGCCACGGGGCGGCGCCTGCCGGCCGGCACCCGGCGTTCGCTGCGGGGGCTGGTGGCGAGAGCGTCGGACAGCCGGGAGGCCACCTCCCGGCGCACCCTGCGGTAGGCCCAGCGCTCGGCCCGCCCCAGCGTGTCCCGGTAGAGGGCGAGGAAGAGCAAGATCGCGGTCATCCCCACCACCACGGCCCAGCCCCTCACCGTCGTCACGAAAGTCCCCTGCCTGGCCGCCTTCAGACGGGCTGCCGCCAGCCGCGCCTGGGCCGCCTGATAGGCGAGCTGCCGGGCGTGAATGGTCTTGATCTGGGGCGCGAAGGCGATGATCCCGTTGTAGATCCCCTGGGCCAGCTGCTGGCGGAAGCCGGGCTCGGCCAGCAGCTCGGAATCCTTCTGGTTGCTCATGAACCCGGACTCGATGGTGACCGTGGGCATGGTGGCGTGGACCCACAGCTGGGGCAGCGGCTGGATCCCCCGGTTCCCCATCCCGTATGGCGCGATCGTCTTGCCCATGGCCTGGTCGATCGCCTGGGCGAAGGGGGTGTCCCAGGAGTGCGGGGTGAAGACCGTCACCCCCTCCAGGCTGGCGGTGCTCCAGTCGTTCACCCACAGGCTCACGAAGACGTTGGCGTGGTTGTCTTCGGCCACCGCCTCCATGCCGGCGATGCTCACGTAGGTGTCGGTGGTCCGGCTCATCACCACCTTGACCCCCTCGGCCTCCAGAAGCGCTTTGAGGTCCAGGCCAACGGAGAGGGTGACGTTCTTCTCCTCGAGCCCGTTGTAGGGCGACACCGCCCCGGGATCGTACCCGCCATGCCCGGGCGCGATGGCCACGACGTAGGGAGCCGGTGGGGCCTTGGGCGCGGGCGCAGCGGCGACGGCGGGCGTGAGGGCGAAAAGTGACCAGGCTCCAAGGCCCAGGGCCAAGGCGAGGATGTGGAGAAGACGGTGGGGCCCGCTGCGCATGGCGCTCGGGAGAGTATAGACGCCGACGAGAGGGCGGAGGGGCCTCAGGGCCTTGCGGCGGCGCGATCGGGATCTCAAGATGGGCCACGAGGGTGGACCGAGACGGGGCCGGGGGCAAGCGCGGTTCGGGAGGTGGGAGGGATATGGGGATGGCGGGTGATGAGCCGCAACCGGCCTGGGGACGGCTCACCAAGCCCAGCTACTGGCTCTCGCGGCCGGCCAGACCGGCCAGGGCGCCGCTGGAGGAGGACGTCTCCTCCGACTTCGCCATCGTGGGTGGCGGCTTCACCGGGCTCTGGTCGGCGATCCGCCTGGCAGAGGCCGTGCCCAGCGCCAGGATCGTGGTCCTGGAGGCGAGGGAGGTAGGCTTCGGCGCCAGTGGCCGCAATGGCGGGTTCGCCATGACCATGGTGGGGCGCAACCTCCATGACCTGGTGCGGAAGGTGGGTCCCGGGGCAGCCCGCCGGGTTCATCTGGAGATGGTGGCGGCTCTGGGTGAGATCGAGCGCTTCTGCGCTGACGAGGCCATCGACTGCCAGCTGAGCCATCCTGGGATCCTCACCGTCTCCAACGGGCCGGAGCAGGACCTGCGGATCGAGCAGGATCTGCGTGCCGCCCGGCTCTCCGGACTGGACGACTTCCGAGGGGTCTCCGGTCCCGAGTGCTCGGAGATGGTGCGGGCGCACGGAGTGCGGAGGGGGCACTTCGAGGAGCACGGGCTGCTTCTCGACCCAGCCGCGCTGGCCCGAGGGCTCCGCGATGCCGCGGAGCGCCGTGGGGTGAACATTTACGAGAACACCCCGGTGACCCGCCTGCACTCCCACTCCCACCGGGTGCGGCTGGCCACCCCGCGGGCGCAGGTGGAGAGCCGGCAGGTCCTGGTGGCCACCAACGCCTACGCCCGGGTGGTGCCCCAGCTGCGGCGCTACCTCTTCACCGTCTGCGCCTACATCACCCTCACGGCCCCTCTGTCCCCGCAGCAATGGGAGCGGGTCGGATGGGAACGGGGGATGGGGATCGAGGACAAGCGGATCATGCCCCACTTCCATCGGCCAACCGCGGACGGGCGGATCCTCTGGGGGGGAAGGGATGCCCCCCTCCTCGCCGGCCCTCCGGACCCAGCCAGGGATTCCGACCCGCGCATCTTCCAACGGCTGGAGGAGACCTTCCGGGAGACCTTCCCCCAGCTCTCCGACGTGCGCCTCGAGTACGGCTGGGGCGGCCCGGTGGGGGGCACGGTGGCCTGCATACCCCACGCCGGCTGGCTGGAGCGCGGCCGGGTCCTGTACGCACTGGGGTACTCCGGCCACGGTGTGGGGCCCTCAGCCCTCATGGGCAAAGTGGTACGGGACCTGCTCCTGGGAAGGCATACCGCGCTCACGGGGCTCCCCCTCGTCACCAGGCGCCTCACCCCGCTCCCTCCCCCACCACTCCAGGCCAAGGTACTCGAGCTCTCCCAGCGGGTCCTGCAGCGCTGGGATGACCAAGGCGGGGACCCGGGTCCGCTGGCTCGCCTGGCCCTACGGCTCCTGCAGTGAGCCGGAACAGGGAAGCGTGCGGGGGGGCCGATTGAGCGTCGGCCTGGCCGCCGCCGCGGCCCTCCTGCTCGGGCTGGCGGCCGCGGCGCAGCAGCGCGCCGCCGGCGCCCAGCCGCCCCACCGCCCGCTCAGCGTCCTGCTGGTCTGGGGCCTGCTGCGGGATCGCGCCTGGCTCCTGGCGGTGGCGCTCATGGTCCTCGCCTATGGCCTCCAGGCGGCCGCCCTCGGGGAGGGGGAGCTGGCGCTGGTGGAGCCCATCCTCAGCGGCTACCTGGTGGTGGCCCTGTTGGCGGGAGCATTCCTCTCGCGCCGGCTCCTGACCCTTGGCGAACTCGCCGCGGCGGTGGGCGCCAGCTCCGGGATCGCCTTATTCCTCGTTCAGCTGAGCCCGGGACAGGGAGCCAGGTCGGCGCCGGGCCAGAGCTGGGCCGAGATCCTGACCCTGCTGGCCCTGGTGCTGCTGGCGACCCTCCCCCTCGTCTGGCGGGCGTCCGGCTCGAGCCGGGCCGTTTTGCTTGGGGCCCTGGCCGGGATCACCCTGGGCGCCTCCGACGCTCTCACCAAGCAGACCATCGCGGTGGTCGCCACTCACCGCCTCGGTTCGCTGGCCACCTGGGAACCGTACCTCCTGCTGGTGGTGGGAGCCCTGGGCTTCCTGCTGCAGCAGAGCGCCTACCACGCGGGGCCGCTCAGATCCGGCCTGCCCCCGGTGAGCATCCTTGAGCCCGTCGCAGGGACGCTCTTGGGGATGCTCGCCTTCCACGAGAGCATCGCCCCCGGCGCCTCCCCATTGTTCCTCCTGGCGGCGGTGGCCCTGATGCTCTGGGGCGTCCAGCGGCTGGCCAGGTCCGA
>JAKBTP010000152.1 GCA_021844355.1 bacterium
CAGGGCGAGCTCGACTGCAACGGCTACAGCACGGTCCAGAAGTCGATCAAGGTCACGCTCCCCTGCACCGATCCTCACGGCGCCAACGGCTCCCGCTTCTACGACAACGGCTACTACGTCGGCCACGATGAGCCCAACCTCCGGTTCATCTCCAACGCCCAGGGATCCGGGAACAACTTCACCTGGACGCAGACCCTCCCGACAGATCCCGCTGCGGCGCCCACCGTGGGCTCCCCGGGAAGCGACGTGACCCACTTCTTCGAGCTCTCGGTCGCGCCCTGGTTCTCGATGGCGATCTGCGACCCCAACTCGTACCCCCAGACCCCGTGCAAGCCGATGAGCGACTCCAACGCCCCCACCTCCACCTACCCGGGAGGGGGGAGCGCCTTCATGGAGCTGCAGTTCTACCCCCCGGGGTTCGCCCCCTTCGTCAACAGCATCAGCTGCAACATCCCGGGCAGCACCAACCCTCTGACCGACGGCAACGGCGGGTGGTGCGCGGCTCTCACCATCGACAGCCTGGAGTGCACCAACCAGTTCGCCTACTGCAACCCGGCCTGCACCGAGCCGGTGAACTTCGCCTTCATCCAGCACAATGGCCAGCCCACGGGCCCTCCCAGCCCCCAGAACGCCAATCTGGCCACCTTCACCCCCAACCAGCAAACCCTCTTCTTCAAACCCGGCGACACGGTCACCGCGCGCGTCTTCGACAACCCTAAGTACCACGCCCTGGAGGCGATAGTCACGGACGACTCAACCGGCCAGAGCGGGTACATGGTGGCCGATGCGAGCAACGGGTTCGAGAACACCAACCTCAAGACCTGCGCCGGAACGCCCTTCAACTTCCAGCCGGAGTACAACACCGCGGCGGCGGGGAACTTCGTCCCCTGGGCGGCGCTGACCACCGACATCAGCACCACCTTCGAGATCGGCCACTTCACACCCTGCAGCTCACTCAGCAGCCCGGTCAGGGGCACGACCGAGTACAACGTTTGCATCGGCGCCTACGAGTCGGCCACCAGCCCGGACGGTAGCCGCGCGAAAGGGACCAACACGGTCATCGAGGCCTCCAGGGGCGACGGTCCCTGCTTCTACGCCGGGGACACCCACGGGCAGGGTGGATCGGGTGGGGAAACCACCGCGCCCAACGTGGTCACCGGCTGCGACAACTTCAACGACGGCGGGGACCTGGACTACGATGGCACCCCCTACTGGCCGGACTGGCCCACAGGCACCACGGCCACCAACTTCCCCTCCACCATGGTGATCCAGCCCCCGACCTTCGGGTCCAAGTCGCAGGGCTACAGCCAGATCGAGTTCCAGACCGACAATCCCGCCTCGGACTACCTCTGCGACGTCCTCACGGGTAAGGGCTGCCAGGTGCCACCCCCGGGGCCGGGAACCTTCTACCCCTACTGGACCCAGGTCACTTCGGGAGGAGGGGCGTCGTGCTCCTGGGAGTTCGGGAACGTCAAAGGCACGGACTTCGGCGGAGCGGCCCAGTACGGCCAAGCCGGGGCCTCCGGCAACGGTTACTACGGGACCGACGGAAGCAAACTCATGTCCATCAACAAGGGCGGCTGCGTCAGCGGAACCTGACAGCGTCCGGGTGGGGTGGGACAGGGACTTGCCCCGTCCCACCCCGCAATCCCCCGGCCGAGTGGATCACCCGACTACCGCACGCCCGAGGACTTGCGAGCCTGGATGCGGAGGGGAACTCCGGCGAATCCGAAGCGGAGGCGCATCTGGTTCTCCAGGTAGCGGGAGTAGCTGAAGTGCAGCAGCTCGGGATCGTTCACGAATAGGACGAAGGTGGGCACAGGGCTCCGAGCCTGGGTCGCGTAGTAGAGGCGCAGCCGCCGCCCTGACTTGCCGCTGGGTGGCGGGCGGCGCTCCATCATCTCCCCAAGGGCCGTGTTCAGCTCCGGAGTCGGCACCCGGGCGGCCCGCGCGCGGGCCAGGGTGAAGATCGACGGCACCACCCGCTGCAGTCCCCGGCCGGTCAGGGCGCTGACGTACAGGAACGGGGTGCCGGGGGCGAAGTCGTACGCCGCGCGCAGCTCCCGCAGAAGGGCTCGATCGGAGCGCTCGTCGTGGTCCAGGAGGTCCCACTTGTTGAGCACCACCAGGGTGGCGGCTCCCGCGTCGCGCGCCTGCCCGGCGATGTGCCGATCCTGGGCCAGAAAGGGCCTCTGGGCGTCGACCACCACCATGGCCACATCGGCCCGCTCCACCGCGCGCAGGGCCCGCACCAGGCTGTAGAACTCCACGTCCTTGGTGACCCCAGGGCGGCGGATGCCGGCGGTGTCCACCAGCAGCAGCGCGCCCTCGGGGGTCTCGACCCAGGTGTCCACCGGATCCCGGGTGGTGCCCGACACGGCGCTGACCAGTGACCGCTCCTGCCCCAGGATAGCGTTCAGGATCGAGGACTTGCCGACGTTGGGTCGGCCCACGATGGCACAGCGCACCACCTCGGCTTGCGGCTCTTCCTCCTCGGTCGCGGCGGGCAGCCGGGCTAGCAGCAGGTCCAGCAGGTCACCCGTGCCCACGCCGGAGATGGCGCTCACCGGGATCGGGTCGCCCAGTCCTAGGCGGTACAGATCATTCAGCTCCAGGGAGTCGCCCCTTCCCTCGCTCTTGTTGGCAATCAGCAGGACCGGCTGCGGAGCGCGCCGAAGCTGGTCCACCACCTCCAGGTCGGCAGCGGTGATCCCTTCCCGCTGGTCGATGAGAAGGCAGATCACGTCCGCCTGCTCGATGGCGGCCTGTGCTTGGGCCTGGGTGTTGGCGGGCAGGTCGAGCTCCGGCCCGTCCCGGACCACCCTGTCAAGGCCGGCGGTGTCGACCAGGCCAAATGTCCTCCCCCCCCACTCGACCCGCCCGTAGATGCGGTCCCGGGTGAGGCCCGGCTGAGGGGAGACGATCGCCCTCCGCTGGCCGGTGAGCCGGTTGAAGAGGGTGGACTTGCCCACGTTGGGCCTCCCCACCAGCGCCACCAGCGGCAGTGCCCCCGGGGTCATGGGGAGCGCTTGGTCCGGTCCCGGGTGCCCGCGACGGCGGACCCGCGAGGTCGGGGTCACCGAGCCCGGCGCAGGTCTTGGCCGGTCATCTCGTCAGGTACTGGCAGACCCATCACCGAGAGTATGGTCGGCGCCACGTCCCGCAGGCCGCCGCCTGTCCGAAGCGGCCCCGATTCCGAGGTGAGGATGACCGGAACGGGGTTGATGGTATGAGAGGTGACCGCGGCATCGGTCCGCTCGTCCAGCATGTACTCGGCGTTGCCGTGGTCCGCGGTCACCAGGAGCCGGTAGCGGTTGGCCTCCGCCGACTCGACCAGGCGTCCCAGGCAGCGGTCCAGGAACTCCACGGCCCGGATGGTGGCGGCCAGGTCCCCGGTGTGCCCCACCATGTCGGCGTTGGCATAGTTCATAACCAGGAGGCTGCTCTCCTGCCGCTTCAGCTCAGCCAGGGCAGCGTCCGTGATGCCAGCCGCGCTCATCTCCGGTCTCAGGTCGTAGGTCGCGACCTTGGAGGACGGGACCAAGAGACGGCGCTCCCCGGGGAAGGGCTCCTCGCGCCCACCGTTGACGAAGTAGGTTACGTGGGCGTACTTCTCCGTCTCGGCGACATGGAACTGCTCCAGGCCCGCCTCGGAAACCACCTCCGCCAGGGTGTGGCGTACGTCGGGCTTGGGAAATACCACCGGCACCTCCAGCGTCTCGTCGTAGGAGGTGAAGGTGACCAGGTCAGCAGGGGCCCTCCAGGGCCCACGGTCGAATGAATCGAATTCTCTGTCCACCAGGGCGTGGGACAGCTCGCGGGCGCGGTCGGGCCGGAAGTTGAAGTGGATCACGACGTCACCGGGCCGCACTCCCACCGGCTCTCCCCCATCGGCCACGATAGCCGCGGGAAGCAGGAACTCGTCGTAGACCCCCTCAGCGTAGGAGTCTCGGGCGTAGAGCGCGGCGTCGCGAGCGGTCCGCTCCGGGCGGCCCAGGATGGTGAGGAAGGCCGGCCGGACGCGCTCCCACCTGCGGTCCCGGTCCATCGCGTAGTAGCGCCCCGAAATCGAGGTGAAGCGGGCGGAGGACACGGCGGCCAACCGCCGGCCCACCTCCTCCAGGTAGCCGGCGCCGGCATCGGGGGGCGTGTCCCGTCCGTCGGTCACCGCGTGCACCGCGATCTCCGCGACCCCCATCCGCCCGGCCATCTCGGCGACGGCCACCAGGTGATCCTGGTGGCTGTGCACCCCCCCGGGCGACACCAGGCCCACCAGGTGCAGCCGGGTGCCCCGACTTCGCTCTAGGGCGGCTCGGAGAACTTCGTTCTCGAAGAAGGAACCGTCGGAGATGGCGGCGTCGATCCGGGTCAGGTCCTGGAGCACAACCCTGCCCGAGCCGATGGTGAGGTGACCCACCTCAGAATTGCCCTGCTGCCCCTCCGGGAGTCCCACCGCGAGGCCGCTGGCAGCCAGCTCCGCATGGGCACTCCCACTCCACAGGGCGTCGAAGTTGGGAGTGTGTGCCAGGGCGATGGCGTTGCCCATCACTTCAGCGCGGCAGCCGTACCCATCCAGCACGCAGAGGACCGCCGGTTGCACCATCAACCGGCCGCCGCGACGATGGCAGCGAACTCGTCGGCCCTGAGGCTGGCACCACCTACCAGTGCCCCACTCACTCCCGGGGCGCTCAGCAGGGAGGCGGCGTTGGCGGGTGTCACACTCCCACCGTACAGGACGCGGACAGCCATCTCCCCGCCGGAGAGCTCCTGCACCACCCGGTGGATCACCGCCGCGGCCGCCGCCGCATCGTCCGGCGTGGCGGTGGCTCCAGTCCCGATGGCCCAGACCGGCTCGTAGGCCACCGTGCACCTGCCGACCTCCTCGACGGACAGGCCGGCGAGGCCAGCCCGCGTCTGTCGCTCGACCACGGCCTCGGTCTCCCCAGTCCTCCGTTGGGCCTCGGTCTCCCCCACCGCCAGGACCGGAAGCAGCCCTGCGGCCAGTACCGCGTCAAGCTTCCTACGCACCAACTCGTCGGACTCCGCCATGAGGTGCCGGCGCTCACTGTGGCCCACCAGAACGTAGTCACAGAGCGGAGCCAGCATCGGGGCGCTGATCTCCCCGGTGAAGGCGCCCGCCGCCTCGTAGTGACAGTTCTGGGCGCCCACCCGGACGCGTGGGTCGCCTGCCAGCTCCGCAACCACGGCCTCAAGGGCCGTGAAGGGGGGCAGCAGGAGCAGTTCGGCCGCGGGCGCGGCGGCCAGCTGTCCCAGCAGCGAGCGCACCAGCTCCCGGGCCTCCGCCGGTGTCTTGTGCATCTTCCAGTTACCGGCGATGAGAGGCACCGCCCTCCAGGGGTCAGAGGTCATGGAACGGCGACCCGTTCACGCAGGGCCGCCACTCCCGGAAGCTCGCGCCCCTCCAGGAACTCCAGGGTGGCGCCCCCACCGGTGCTGACGTGGGTGAACTTGGCGGCCAGGCCCAGCGACTCCAGCGCCGCCTGGAGGTCCCCGCCCCCGGTGACGCTCACCGCGGAGCTCTCCCCGATGGCGGCCGCAACCTGACGGGTGGCGCCGGCGAAGGCCGGGTTCTCGTACACACCGAGCGGTCCGTTCCAGACCACGGTGCCCGCGCGCCGCACCAGCTCGGACCAGCGCTGGGCCGTGGCGGGGCCGACGTCCAGGATCATCTCCTCTACCCCGACCTCCCCCACCGGGCAGGATCTCGACTCCGCGGCCGGGGACTCAGGGCTGGCCGCCACGACCACGTCCGTGGGCAGGTACACCTCGGCGCCCAGGGAAGGGGCCCGGCCCAGGATCTCCGCCGCCTTGGCGACGAAGTCCGGCTCCACCAGGGATCGCCCCACGGACACCCCCTCGGCGACGAGGAACGTGGCCGACATCCCGCCACCGAGAAGCAGCTGCTGAACTCTCGGCAGCAGGTGGTCGATCACCCCCAACTTGGTGCTCAGCTTGCTCCCGCCCATGATGGCCACGAGGGGCCGAGAAGGCGAATCCAGGATTCCCGAGAGCGCCGCCAGCTCCCCCTCCATGAGCCGCCCAGCGTAGGCCGGGAGGATGTGGGCCACCCCCTCGGTGGAGGCGTGGGCCCGGTGGGCGGTGCCGAAGGCGTCGTTCACGAAGAGCTCGGCGAGAGAGGCCAGCTCGGCGGCGAACCCCGGGTCATTCGCCTCTTCCTCCGGATGGAAGCGGAGGTTCTCCAGCAGCAGCACCCCGCCGTCCGCCAGGCCGAGGGCCGCCTCCTTCGCCACCGGTCCGACGCACTCCGAGCACCAGCCCACCTCCACCCCCAGGAGCTCCGAGAGATGACTGGCCAGCGGCCTGGTGGAGAGGGCCTCGACCGGCTTCCCCTTGGGGCGGCCGAGGTGGGTGGCCAGGATCACCCTGGCCGACCTGGAACGCAACTCCTGGATCGTGGGAAGGGAGGCCCGCATCCGCGCGTCATCGCGGATCCCGCCCTCTCCGAGGAGGGGAACGTTGAAGTCCACCCGGACCAGTACCCGCTTGCCCTCCGGGCTGAGGTCGTCCAGTCCCGCCTTCACTTTCAGCCGTCCAAACCCCTGGCGACCAGCTCGGCCAGGTCGGCGACCCGGCTCGAGTAGCCCCATTCGTTGTCGTACCAGGAGAGGACCTTCACCAGTCGGTCCCCGCTCATCAGGGTCGAGGCGGCGTCGAAGATGGAGGACCGGGAGTCACCCTGGAAGTCCACGGACACCAGGGGCTCGTCCGAGACTCCGAGGATCCCCTTGAGCTCCCCCGCGGCGTATTCGCGCATCGCCTGGTTGACCTCGTCGACGGTGGTCGAGGTGCTCAGAGTGGCGCTCAGGTCGACCAGGGAGACGTTCGGGGTGGGAACGCGGATGGACATCCCCTGGAACCTGCCCTTCAGCTCGGGGAGGACCAGGGCCGCCGCCTGGGCCGCGCCGGTCGAGGTGGGGATCATCGACATCGCCGCCGCGCGGGCCCGGCGCAGGTCCTGATGGGGCGCGTCCAGCAGCCGCTGGTCGGAGGTGTAGGAGTGGATCGTTGTCATCACTCCGTTCTCGATCCCGAACCGCCGGCTGAGGACCTTGGCCACCGGGGCCAGGCAGTTGGTGGTGCAGGAGGCGTTGGAGATGATGTGGTGGCGGTCGGGGTCGTAGGCCTCCTGGTTCACCCCCATGACGATGGTGATGTCCTCGCCCTTGGCCGGGGCCCCGATGATCACCTTGCGCGCCCCTCCGCGCTCCAGGTGGCCCCGGGCCTTGTCTGCCGAAGTGAAACGGCCGGACACCTCGATCACGAGGCTCACCCCGAGGTCCTTCCATGGCAGGGTCTCCGGGCTCGGCTCGGAGAGAACCCTGACCTGGGCGCCATCGACGACCAGCGCCCCCTCGGCGGCCTCGACCGTGCCGGGATAGAGGCCCATGATCGAGTCGTGGCGCAGCAGGTGGGCCAGCACCTCGGGGCTGGTGATGTCGTTGACGGCCACCACCTCCAGCCCGTCCCGGCCCCTCATCGCCCGCATCACATCGCGGCCGATCCTGCCGAATCCGTTGATTCCCACCCGGACTGTCATAAGCTCACCTCCTGCTGCCCGTGCGCCCTCACCCCGGCCGAGTATATGGACCGGCCTTCAGGCCCCACTCTCATCCCGAAGTCTGGCAGCACCGCCGGGGTTGGCTGCAGGGTGCCACCACCCGACCCGGATGCAGGATTCCACCTTGGGCGGTGGCCTGACCCGAGCCCGCCGTCACACCGCCAGGTCGCGGTGCCAGACCACCGCCCGCAGACCCCGCCGCGTGAGCCGGCGGCCGAGCTC
>JAKBTP010000019.1 GCA_021844355.1 bacterium
ATCCTCTGAGCGGCTTCTTCTGCGTGCGCCAGCGCAGCATCGCCGGGCTGGAGTTCCGCCCGGTGGGCTTCAAGATTCTCCTCGAGCTCCTGGTGTGCCTGCCCGGCATCCGGGTCAAGGATGTCCCCTTCACCTTCGCTCCCCGCTACGCCGGCGAGAGCAAGGCCACCCTCTCCCAGGGGATCCTCTTCGGCAAGCACGTCATCTCGCTGGTCGTCTACGTGCCGCTGGCGGCGCTCCTGGGCAAGGTGGCGGTGTCGGCGGGCGCGGGGATGGTGGTCTTCGTCTCGGTGGTGGCCCTGCTCACCGACCTGCCCCTGAGCCCACCGGCTCCCTGGCTGGGGGCCGTGGTCACCAGCCTTCTGGTGAGCGCGGCGGTGTACGGCCTCCTCACCTTCCGCAGCGCCTTCTGGCGGATGGGGATGGGGGCTCAGCGCCTCCTGTGGGTGGCCGGGCTCATCGCCGTGGCTGGGGGGCTCGGGGGCTTCGCGATCCTCACCGCCAGGGCCCACCTGGCCACCGTGCTGCTGGCCATCCTGGCGCTCCTGGCGGCCCAGCTGCTGGGGTCGGCGATGGTCTCCTATCTGCGCCGGCGGGCCCAACTCGCGGCTCCGGTGGTCACGCTGGCCGACGAGCTCTCGCTGCAGGCGCTGGCGCGCCGCCTCTCCGCAGACTTCGCCTGGTGGATCGACGCCGCCCGCCCTGCCGCCGCGCCGCCCCGCGTGGAGCAGCTGGTCACCGCCGAGGTGGTGAGCCACGTGACCCGGAGCGGGCGGCCGGTGGTGCTCACAGAGCTCCCCTCCAGCCGGCGCCAGGCCCGCATCAACGTCGGCAGCTACAGCGTGATCCTGATCCCTCAGCTGGCCGGCACCCGGAGGGTGGTGCGGATCGCGGCCGTTGCCCGTACCGGCCGCAGCCCCTTCTCCGAGCGTGACCTCCACGCCTGCGTCGCCTGGTGCAACCGGTTCGAGGCCGGCGCCGAGGCGGTGGCCGACCAGGCCGCCCCCAGCGGCGACCGGGCGGTGGAGGCGCCTTGAGGGCGGACGAGCTCCCGCAGGAGCTGACCTGGATCGCGGCCATGGCCCGGCCGCCGGCTCCGGAGACGGAGGTGAGGCCGCTGCGGGCTTCGTCCCGCGCCAGGGCCTCCTACTCGACGCCGTCCCGGGTGGCGCGTGCCCGGGGCTGGGGGGATGGCAGGCTGGTGCGCGGGGTGCAGTTCGGCCTCGTTGGCGCGGCCGGGTTGGCGGTCAACCAGGCGGTGCTGGCTGGGCTGGTTTCGCTGGCCCACTGGAACTACCTCCTGGCAGCGGTGATCTCCAGCCAGGGCTCCACCGTCACCACGTTCATAATCAATGAGCTCTGGGTCTTCCGGAAGGCCGCTCTGGACCCCGGTGCCCGAGCCCTTCCGGTGCGGTTCCTCGTCTTCGACGCGCTGAACACGACTTCCCTGGCGCTGCGCCTGCCCGTGCTCTTCGGGTTGACCAGCGGCCTGGGCATCAACTATCTGGTGAGCAACTTCATCGCCGTCATCGTCTTCCTGTTGCTCCGCTTTTTGGTCGCCGACGGCTGGATCTGGAAGCGCCCCGCGCGCTCTGATTCGACCGTCTCAACAGGAGGGTGATGTGACCGACTCTGGAGGAGCCCGCAGGCTCAGCTACGACATCGACGGACTGGCGCGAATTCGCTCCGCGGTCCGGCTCCCCGAGCTCGAGCTCTTTCGCGTCCCTGAGGTCGATCAGCCCGACGTGGTGATCGAGCGTCGGCCGGTGGTCTCCGGGACGCCGGCTGGGCATGCCCTGCCCACCTACGTCTACCGGGAGAGGCTGGGAGCGGTCACGGCCAACTTCGACGTCGAGCTGGGGCCCCCGGTCCGAGTCCTGGCCACCCCGCTGCTGGCCCACTCCCCCCACGTCCTCTACACCAACATCGTCGAGCCGCTTCTGCGGTTCGTGATCGCCGGGCGCGGGCGGATGCTGCTGCACGCTGGCTGCGTCTCGCTCTTCGGGCAGGGCATCATGCTCTCGGCCAAGACCGACACCGGCAAGACCGCGACCATCCTGAGACTGCTCCGAGAGTGCCGGGGGACCTTCCTCTCCGACGACATGACGATCATCGGCCCGGACGGGACGGCCAGCCGG
Organism: bacterium; assembly: GCA_021844355.1. Lineage (GTDB taxonomy): Bacteria > Chloroflexota > Dormibacteria > Aeolococcales > Bog-877 > JAJYXT01. The sequence goes on from JAKBTP010000019.1 coordinate 2,139, forward strand.
TTCCCCAAGCCGCTCACCATCAGCGCCCACACCCTGAAGGCGGTGGCGGCGAGCCCGCTCCCGGCGCACCGGAGGGCCGCCCTCTCGGTGCAGAGCCGGCTGCATTCCCGGAGCGGGCGCTCTGTCGGGAAGTGGCTGGGGGAGAGGCCACTGCCGATCATGGCGATGAACAGCCTGGTGCAGGCGGTGATCCCACCTCCCAAGTACATGGTCCGGCAGCTGGTCCCGGCGGAGATGGGCCAGAGCGTCCAGGTTCGGCGGCTGTTCCTCATCGAGCGCGGGTCTCCCGCCTTGGCGGCGGGGGTGGGACGTGACGAGGCGGTGGAGCAGCTGCTCAGCAACACCGCCGACGCCTATGAGTTTCCGCCCTTCAAGACCATGGCCCCCCAGCTGATCGTCGGCGGCCTGGACTTCGCCGCGGTCCAGGAGGCGGAGCGCCGGGTGCTCTGGGAAGCCCTCTCTTCGATCGAGGTGGTGCGGCTGCGGGTGGCGGACTTCAGCTGGCCCAGCCTGGTGCGCGCCGCCGTGGCCCCCGCGGATCTCGCCGGTCTTTCGAACGGTCACCCGCGAGGGCCCCAGACGGAGGGCCCCAGGGCGCCGTCCCGGCGGCTGCCGGTTCCGGAAGAGGCGCAGCCGTAGGCGCCCTGTCGCCGGTGGACGGCTCCCCGGACACCGAGGCGGAACTTCGGGGCGGTCGGGGTCGGGGCCGCCTGGACCCCTGGCTGGTCGCCACCCTGGTGGCGACGGCCGCCATCCTGTTCGGGGCCACCGTGGTCCGGCTGCATGACCTCAACCAGTACGGACTGAACTCGGATGAGGCCGTCTACGCCGGTCAGGCGGCGGGACTGGCGGGGTTCAAGGCGTACAGCCAGCTCTTCGGCATCTTCCGGGCCCACCCCCTCCTGATCCAGCTCATCGTGTCCGTCGTGTACCGGCTCACCGGCGTCACCGGCTCCGGCGCCCGGGAGGTCTGCGTCGCCTTCGGGGTCCTGCTAGTGCTCATGACCGGGATGCTGGCCTGGACCATCTGGGGCCGGATCGCCGCCCTGGCGGCGATGCTCTTCGTGGCCTTCTCGCCGTACCCGGTGTCGGTGGCCCGCGAGATGCTCCTGGACGGCCCGGAGGCCTTCTTCGTGGCCACCAGTCTCTTCCTCCTGTGCCTTTACATCAAACGCTCCCGCCCCGTGTACCTCTGGGCGGCGGCGCTGGCCGCCGGGCTGGCGTTCCTCTCCAAGGAGACGGCCATCCTGCTCGTCCCCCCGGTGCTCCTCTTCCTCATCCTCGCCCCCTACGTCCTGCGCCGCTACCGTGACCTGCTGATCGCCGGGGCCATCTACCTCGTCCTGGTGGTCATCTACCCCCTGGCCGAGCTCAGCGCCGGCAAGGCCAGCACCGGGGTGGACTACCTCGTCTGGCAGATCCTCCGTCCCGCCAACCACTCGCTGCTCTTCTACGCCGGGATCTTCCGGACGATGGGGTGGGGGATCGTGGCGCTCGCCGGGGTCGGCACCCTGGCCACCCTCTGGAAGCGCACCTCTCCGGAGATCCTGCTTCTGCTCACCAGCCTGGTCATCGTGGGCCTGCTGGAGATCTGGCCCACCAAGGGATATGAGTACCTGATCCCGGCCACCGCCCCGATCATGGCCCTGGCCGCCTTCGGCGCCCGGACCTGCGGGGCCCTGTCCCTCGCCGCCGTGACCCGGATCTGGCGGTCCGCGAGGGCGGGACGGGCGGCGGGTATCGCGGTGACGGCCCTGGTCGCCCTGGGGGCGGTCTCCGCGTTTCTCCCGGTCTTCAACCCGGCTCCCACCGCGGCCACGGGGCTGGCGGCCCTGGTGGGCACGGACAGCGGCCAGCCGACCCCGGTCAAGGTGAAGGCTCTGGCCGGGTCCGGCGGGCTGGAGGCCGGACGACCGACCGCCCTCTGGGTCCGTCACCACCTGCTGCCAGGGTCAGTCTTCCTCACCATCGGGCCCACCTTCGCCAACGTGCTCCAGTTCTACAGCCTGGACCGGGCGCTGGCCCTCAGCGTCAGCCCCAACCCCCTCCATCGCAACCCCGCCTACGCACCCGTCAACAACGCCGACCTCCTGATCCGCAGCGGGGCGGTCCAGTACCTGGTCTACGACGCCTACTCCGCCGAGCGCAGCTCCCACTTCGCCGAGCGGATCCTGGCCCTGGCCAGGAAGTTCAACGGGATCCTGGTCTACCAGTACGACAAGCCGGGCACCTCCCGGGCACGCCACGACGCCGAGGTTCTGATCTACGCGGTGGAGCCATGAGAGCGGCGGCGCGCATCTTGGCACTCTCGCTGGTTCTGCCCTGGGCGCTCGCCACCCCGGTCCTGGCCTCGGCCGCCACGCCGGCGCGCCCTGTGGCGGCGCCCGGTCTGGACAGGATCAAGCACATCTTCGTGATCGTCCAGGAGGGGCACTCCTTCGACAACTACTTCGGGACCTATCCCGGCGTGGCAGGGTTGGGGCCCAAGACGGGGGTCCCGGCCAGCCTCACCAACCCGGCCGCCGGCACGGTGACGGCCCACCACCTCACCCAGGTGCGAACGTCGCCCCTGGACAACTCGGCGCGGGCGGCGGCGGCGGCGCTCAACCTAGGGCACATGAACGGCTTCGCCGCCGCCCAGCAGGGCCTGCCGGGCGCGGGGCAGCTGGCGCTGGGCTACTACAACGCCCAGGAGATCCCCTACTACTGGGCCCTGGCGCACCGGTTCGCCCTGGCGGACGAGTTCTTCTCCTCCGACCTCGGGGGCAGCATCCCCAACCACCAGTACCTGGTCGCAGCTCAGACCTGGACCCCCGCGACGGCCGGAGCGGCCCTGCCCAATGTGCCCACCATCTTCAACCAGCTGGACTCCAAGGGCGTCTCCTGGGGGTACTTCGTGGCCCAGTACCGCACCCACCTGGCCCAGGGCCGGCAGTCCAGCCTGGTGCCCCAGGTCCCGGTGCTGGGGCTATCCAACATCGCCGGCAACCCCGGCGACCTGGCCCGGGTGCAGGACCTGACCGGCCTCTACTCCGACCTGGTCCACGGCCATCTCCCGGCGGTGAACTACGTGGTGCAGCCCGGGGCCACCGAGCGGGCCCCGGGCAACATCGCCCAGGGTCAGGTGGCCACGGTGGGGTTGATCAACGCCATCATGCGCAGCCAGTACTGGGGCTCCTCGGCGGTCCTGCTCACCTGGTCCGACTGGGGCGGCTGGTACGACGGGGTCGTCCCCCCCACGGTGGGAGGGGTCAGCGACGGCTTCCGAGTGCCTCTGCTCATCGTGTCGCCCTTCGTGCGACCGGGGACGATCTTCTCCCAGACAGCCGACTTCGGGTCGATCCTCCAGTTCATCCAGGCGGTGTACGGTTTGCCTCCCCTCACCAGCCGAGAGGCCAGCTCCGGCAGCCTGCTGGGCGCCTTTGACCTGCAGGGGGCGGCCAGGGCCCCCTCACCGGTTCCGATGGGAACGCTGCCTGCGTCCGTCGCTTCTCACGGGTCGGTGGTTCAGGTGTTCATCGCCTACACGATCCCCGGGCTCCTGATTCTGGTTTTGGTGATATATGCGCTGTGGGGACGGGGGGCCGGACCGGCCCCCCTGCTGCGGAGGAGAGCGTGATGCATGGACGAGCTGGCGGAGGAGGGGGTGCTCGGCGGGTGGCGCTGGTCGTGGCCGCCGGGATGGTGGTGGCCTTCCAGGTGGGGAGCGTGGGGGCCCTGGCGGCCACCACCCACCAGAAGATCGCCCCCTACATCCCCGTCAACATCCAGCTCACCGCCCCGGTGAAGGTGACCAGTGGGGCCCCCATCGCCGTCTCGGTGGAGGTCACCTCCTCCGGGGTGCCGGTCCGGTACCACCTGGTGCGCTTCTACGCCGCCGGGATCTACCTGGGCGCCACCAAGACCAACTCGGTGGGCCACGGCTCCACCACCTTGCGCAAGGCGCTGCCGGTGGGCACCTGGACCCTGCTCGCCACCTACCAGGGAGGGGGGCCGATCGAGTCCGCCACCGCCTCCCAGACCATCGTCGTGGTGGCCGCGCCGCTCAGCATCCGGGTGGTGCCCTACGTCCCCCACTCGATCGCGGTCAGCATCGATGGGGCGGCCCCGGTGAGCCCCAACTCCGACGGTTTCATCAACGTCCCTCTGCCCAGGGGCGGGCATGTGACCCTGGTGGCGGAGGTGCAGAACCCCAGCTCCAACGTTCGGGTGTCCTTCGTCTCCTGGTCCAACGGCGACACCTCCACCACCCGGGTGATGTTGGACAGCTCGCATGCCTACACCCAGATCGCGCTCCAGGTCTCCTACCTGACGCCCATCAAGTTCACCACCGCGGCCGGTGTCCCCATACCCCCGTCTCAGGTCAAGGGGGTGACCCTCACCGGCCCGGACGGGACCAAAGTGGACGTGGGCAGCAGCGGACAGGCCTGGCTGACGACCCCCGCCCCGCGGCGCTCCCCCACCGGCCAGCTGACGGTCGGTGCCGACACCTACACCGTGGTGAGCGCCATCTACCAGGGGGTGAACGTCGCCAACCAGGGGAAGGACCGCTTCTCCCCCGGCCCCGGAGGGGTCTGGAAGGTGGGCCTGGACGTCTACCCGGTGAGCCTTGTGGGCCGCAACACGGTGCTGGGCGCCCAGGTGCCAGCGACGGTCCTGCTCCGCGGGCCGGGCTCCACCTCCCGGCTGCTGCACCTGCCCGCTCGCGGGCCCCTCGCCCTCATCCTTCCACGGGGGCGCTACTTTCTCAAGGTGAGAGGCGGGGGCTTCGGTCCGGGGCTCGACTTCCGGGTCTCCGGCCCGTCGGCGGTGCCGGTCCCGCTCCTGACCATCCTGGACCTGGCAGGCGGGGTGCTGCTGCTGCTGCTCATCGCCGGCGGTTTGCTCGGCCTGGGGCCGGGCCGGAGGCGGCTCGTGGCCTGGATGTTCGCCGGTGACCTGCGGGCCCGGGGGGCCACCTCACTGTGATCACCCGCGGCGTCCTGGGGCGCGACCGCCGGGGATTTGCGAGCCTTGCCCAGCGAGGAGGACCAGGGAGGATGTCGCTCAAGATGAGGTTCTGGAGTCGGCTGGGCGGATCGCGGAGAGGGACCAGCAGGTCACTTCTGCCCCAGGTGAGGTGGGCGTCGCTGGCCGGGCTGGCCCTCCTGGGCGGGGTCGCCGCCGCGGCGCTGCTTCCCTCCCCGGTTGCCGCCCAGGGGGGCCCTATCCCGGTGACGCCGTTCGGGAACTACAACCCGATGCTCACGCGCGCCCCCTACGCCTCCGACCTTACCGACAGCTCGGTCGACATCACCTGGGCCACGATGCCCTCACCTGCCGGCACCCCCAACCTCCGCGGCTACCTGCAGTGGGGGCCAGAGGGCGCCTGTGGCCGGTACCAGACGACGGTGCCCAACTCCCTCCCGCTGTCCGTGCCGGCCCAGAACACCCTGCCGACCGTGACCTCCGTGGAGTTCAAGGTGAACACCGGGACGGTGACCCGCA
>JAKBTP010000219.1 GCA_021844355.1 bacterium
GCGGCGCGCCAGCAAACGGTCACATTGGATCGAGCACTCTGCTCACGATCCATGCGTGCTTGCCAACCTGGCGACCGCGCGTGAATCCGTACTCCTCGAAGAGTTCGACGGTTGCGCTGAACAAGAACCGCCCCGGCGCCTCGCGGCCGGTGGTCACCTCGGGGATGGCCTCGACCAGCCCGCCGCCTGAGTGAGCGATCTGATCGAGGGCGCCCTCCAGCGCCGCCCTTGCTAAGCCCTGGCCGCGATGTCCCTTGTCGACGTAGAAGCAAGTGATCCGCCAGTCCGGGCGTGGCGGCGCGTCCTTCGCGTACTCGCGGTTGTGCTTGATGTTTGAGAGTTCCTCGGGGCTGCCGTACTGGCACCACCCCTGGGCGGCACCGCTACCATCGAAGACGAGGGCAGCGTGAGCACGACCGGTCCGGACCCGGTCCTCCTTGACCGCCCGATAGCTGAGCCCGCGCTGTCCGCACTCTGGGTGGTAGCCGATGCACCAGCACCCGCCGAAGATCCCGTTGTTGCGCTCCACAAGCTCCGAGAAGGCATCCCAGGTAACGGCGTCGAGCGGCCGGATCGTGTATGACATGGTCGAGTACTTTATCGCGCGAGTGCTGCCTCCCAGCCTGATCGTGACAGCCGAATTCGACCCCTTCAGGGATGAAGGCTTGCAACTCGGCCACCGAGATGGGCGCCGCGGGCCGCCCGGCCCCGCAGGGCCAATGGGGAGCTGCCAAGGCCAATGGCACGCGCCGCCTGGACATGTCACTTGACGGGCTACAGACACCCATGCTATTGATAGACCGACAGTCGGTCTATCAATTGGGGAGATCCATCCATGGCACGTACGGTGGATGTGGAAGACCACGCGCTGAAGCGTGATGCCTACCTCGATGCCGCCCAGACCCTAATCCAGAGGGTCGGCTACGACCAGATGAGCATCCAGGATGTGCTCGCCGCGGTGGGGTCGTCCAGGGGAGCGCTGTATCACTACTTCCCCTCCAAGACCGCGCTGCTGGACGGGGTCGTCGAGCGGATGGTCGTCGCCGCCTTCGATGCGACCGAGAGAGTGCTGGCGGACGCGTCGCTGCCCGCGCCCGAGAAATTGCGCCGGCTCTTCGGTGGGATGATCGCATGGAAGTCGGAGCGCCGCGACCTCGTCCTCGCCCTAGTCCGCGTCTGGCTCTCCGACGAGAACACCCTGGTACGCGACAAGCTCCGGGTGCAGCTGGACTCAACGCTGGTGCCGCGCCTGCGCGCCGTCATCGCCCAGGGCGTGCGCGAGGGTACGTTCGCAGTCACCTCGCCCGAGGCGAGCACTCGGGTCATCGTGACCCTGCTCCTAGGAGCTCAGGATCTGGCCTGCCGGCTGTACCTGGAGAGGCAGGCCGGCACGGTCCCTCTCGACGCGATCGCGGCCGCCCTCACCGCCTTCAGTGACGCGATGGCCCGCGTCCTCGGGGCGCCACCCGAGCAGCTTTCGTTCATCGACGACGCGGTGGTCCGTGCGTGGTTCGCATGAGCCCCACGGCCCAACCCCAGGAGAGTGCCATGGCCCCAGTCATCCAGACGCTCGGCCTCACCAAGCACTACGGAGGCCACCGGGGCATCGAGCAGGTCGAGTTCGAGGTCGCAGCCGGCGAGGTCTTCGGGTTCCTCGGGCCCAACGGCGCGGGCAAGACCACCACCATCCGCATCCTCCTCGACACCGTCCGCGCGACCGCGGGAACGGCGCGGATCTTCGGCCTGGACTCCCGGTCCGACAGCGTCGCCATCCATCGGCGCGTCGGCTACCTGCCGGGGGAGTTCTCCCTCTACGACCGGCTCACGGGGCGCGAGACGGTGGACTACTTCAGCAAGCTCCACGGCGGCGTGGACCGCGCCTATCAGGCACAGTTGGCAGAGCGTCTGGATGTCGACCTGTCGCGCCGGTACCGCGACTACTCGCGCGGCAACAAGCAGAAGGTCGCCCTCATCACGGCGCTGCAGCACAGACCCGACCTGCTGGTCCTCGACGAGCCGAGCTCCGGCCTCGACCCCTTGGGGCAGCAGACGTTTCTGGCGCTGCTGCGCGAGGCCCGTGAGGACGGGCGCACGGTGTTCCTCTCCAGTCACGTCCTCGACGAGGTTCGGCGCAGCTGTGACCGCGTCGGAATCATCCGCGAGGGCCGGCTGGAGACGGTTGCCCCGGTAGACCAGTTGCGGGACATGGCCCACCACGAGGTCGAGCTGCGCTTCGCCGGAGCTGTAACCGCCGCCGAGTTCGAGTCGCTCCCTGGCGTCAGCATTGTCACTGCCACGGATCACGAGTTGCACCTCACGGTGACCGGCGAGATGGATCCGGTCGTGCGTGCGGCGGCGCGCCATCACCTGATCGACTTCACCAGCCGCGAGCCGAGCCTTGAGGAGTTCTTCCTCGCCCACTACCGTGCCGGGACAGCGGCCGCGGACGACCGCGGATGAGCCGCCGCCAACCACGCAGCCGGCTCGACCAACGGCGCTACCGGCACTCCCTGTCTCGCTCGCTCGTCACCGCCGTGTACCGCCGGACGTTGCGCGACTCGCGCAACGCCGTCGTGGTGGTGGGTGGAGTGCTCGCGCTGATGCTCATCGCCGCCGCCGGGGCCTATGGGCGCTCCTACACGACGCCCGCCTCCCGGGTGTCGTTCGCCAACCTGCTGACGAGCATGCCGGCCGCGCTGCGTGGGGTCACCGGCGACCCCCATCCGGCCAACCTGACGACCCTGGGCGGGATGGTGTCCTTCAAGGACGCGACCTGGGTCTGCGGCATTGCCGCACTCTGGTCCATAGTCGCCCTGTCGGCGTCGATCGCCGGTGAGGCCCGCCGTGGTCGCCTCGAACTGGTGATCGCGACCCCAGTCTCGCGCCGCCGGGTCGCGGTCGAGAAGGTGGCGGCTCATGTGACCGGGATGGCCATCATCGCCGCCATCTGCGCCGCCACGGCGTGGCTGTTCGGGATCGCCTTCGGCAGTCTGCCCGGGGATGCGGTGACGGTCGGCAACGCCATCGGCTTCGGGCTCTGGGTCATGCTGATGGCGCTGGCATCCGGCTCGGTCGCGTTCGCCCTGGCCCCGCTCGTCGGTCGGGCCGGCGCGGCGGGCATCGCCACGGCCGTAACGGTCGGCGGCGCGCTTGCGTACGGCTACGAGACAGCCGCCCCCTGGCTGAGGGGGCTCGGGCAGGTGACCTGGTTCGGCTGGACCGGCCACGACCAGCCACTCGCGGGGCAGCCGGACTGGATGACGCTGATCCCGGTCGTGGCCATCACGACTGTGCTGCTGGGGACCGGTGTCGAGCTCACCGCCCGCCGCGATGTGGGCGCGACCATCTCCATCCCCTGGCTGCGCTGGCCGCGGGTCCTGCTGGGACTGGGCGGACCGCTGCGACGCGCGGCCGGTGATCGCCTTCCGATCGCGCTGGCCTGGGGTCTTGGGCTCGGCGTCTACGGCTTCGTGATCGGCGATGCCGCCTCGGCGGTTGCCGCCAGCATCAAGAAGGAAGCTCCCACCTCCACCCTCTCCGTCTACCACACGCTGTTCCCGGGCGTCGACATCGGTACCACGGCGGGACTCCTCCAGATCGCATTCGTCGCCATCGGCCTGGTCCTGGCGGGGGTGGCCGCGGTCACCCTGGTCTCTGGATGGGCAGCTGATGAGGCCAACGGCCGCCTCGACGTCCTGCTCGGGACACGGTTGAGCCGCGAACGCTGGCTCATCACATCGGCGCTCGGCACGATGGCCGCGGTGGTCGCGATGACAGTGGTGACCGCGCTCGGCATCGCGCTGGGAGCGCTCGCCGCCGGCAGCGACGGGTTGACGCCGCTGCTGGGGAGCGCGGCCCTCGGCCTCTACGCCATCGCCGTGGTCGGCGTGGGCGTGGCGGTCGGCGGCTGGATCGGAGCCAGGGCGGCGGCGCCCGTCTGCGGCGCCGCCGTTGGCGCGACCTTCCTGCTCAGCCTGCTCGCCCCCGGCCTCCACCTGCCCGGCTGGGTCGGTCAGTTGGCCTTGACCTCGCACCTTGGCCAGCCCATGGTGGGCCAATGGGATGGCGTGGGCGTGATCGCCTGCCTGGGGCTGGCCGGTGGGGGCGTCGCCCTTGGCACCTGGGGCATGCGACGACGCGACGTGGGGCGCTGAAGCAATGATGGAAGGTGGATCACCACGGCAAATCGGAAGGGGCAGGTCGCGCATCTCCGACCCGCTGCCCGACGGCTACGATTTTCCGCCGGGACCTATCCGTGCTCCGAGAGGAACCTGGGTGAGCGAAGGTCGAGGAGATCCTACGGGCCGGCTGGCCGCGGATGACCCTCGTCAACCTCGGAGAGGTCGCCTATATCCTCGAACGCACCTCCGACACTGGAGCCGACGACGAGGTGTGGGCGAACCTCGGCGCCGAGAGCCGGCCCGGCGGGGTGCCGGTTCGCTGGATCGACGTCCATGACACTCTCGTGCGCCGGGCGGCGGCTATCGAGGCGCGAGGCGGGATGAGCTATACCAACGCCTTCGCCGCTGCCACCGCATCGGTGCTCGATTGCGCGGTGCCCACCGGTGGCCCCGAGTAGCGCGTGGCAGAGGAGGCGGGAGTCACCGTCCGCTGGCTCGGGCGGAGGGCATAGCGCCCTTCACCGGTGCTCACCCCGCCAGCGCCAGCTCCGGCCGGAGCGCGGGCGCCGGGTCCCTACAACTGGCGCAACAGCCCGCCTAACACCTGAGAAGGTCGGCCCGTTGGCACGGCTGTGATCAGCCCTCCAATGCGAATCCGGCGGGTCGGCCCGGGATCGAAGTGGGCACTGATGGTGGCTCTCACCGTCGTCTTACTGCCGTTGGTCGCGGCGTGTAGTAGAGCCCAGACTCGACCGCCAGGCCCAGCTCACGCGTCGACCTCCAGCCCGACTATGGTGCTCCCGGACGCCTGCAGCAAGGACCCAGCATCCCTGGTGGCGGGATCGCGGGTGCCTCCAGCAGATCTCGCCTCAATTGACTTCCTCAGCCCGTCGATCGGGGTCGGGGTGACCCTGTCTTCGGTTATGTGCACGTGGCACAAGTCCGCAGTCGACGGCGTCCAGCTCGGCAGCGAGCCGTACCCCACGCGCCTCGCGATGGCAAGGACGGGAGGTGAGACCTGGACGGTGGAGGGCGGTCCTCTCCCCAGGAGCCTGCTGACCAACTTCGTCACGAGGCTCGCCTTCTCGAGTGCGACCACCGGCTGGGTCGGTGCGGACGGACACTTGGCCAGCACCAGAGATGGGGGGCGGCTCTGAAAGGTGGTCAACCCGGGAGGGAGCGTAGCCAAGGTGGTCCGATCTAGTGGGCCCATTAGTACCAAGCCACACTTGGACCGTTGAGTAGGGCCCGGGCACTGGGCCGCGCGGCCGACCTTGAGCGGGTCACCGGGGTCGCTGCCCGAACCGTGATTCTCAGTGATCAAATGGCCAAGGACGCCACAGAGGCGATCCGCCAGCGGCGAGCGGCATACGCGCGAGGTTGCGCCACGGCGGCAGGGACCCCAGCGTTCCTGAGCCAATCCCTCAGGGCGCGAGCGGTAAGGACACGCCATCGCCGGTGAGTCTCGGCGGGCGAGCCATGGATACCAGGGTGCCCGCCTTGCTGCTGCCAGCTGCGTGGGCCCGGGGCACGGCCCTCTGGGGCAAGGAAACTCCGCCGAGCTGACCGCACATCTCTGGGTCGCAGGCCTTCTCCTGTGGGAGGAGGGGAGTGCTCCGCCGGTGGACTACGTGGTTGGCTTCGCCCAGGTCTCGCGCGCCAGCTCGATGGCCCTATCCCGACCCAGTTGGGCGATAGCGGCGAGGGACATTCCCAGCCGCGCGGTGAGCAGCTCGGCAGCCCACAGAGGGATCTGCTCGATCTCCTCCTCAAGGGGTGGGCCGCTTGGCCGCTCGACCGGCCTCTTGTCTCGAAGAGACTTCCAGAAGTCCTCGTCGCTGACGCCGAGCTGATCGCGAAGGATCGCCCGCCATCGTCCCTGGCTCATCGTCTTCTTCGACGAGTGCGAGATGCGCGTCTCCAGAACGGTGCCGTCATCCAACACGAGTCTGTAGTAACGATGGTCCGGACTCCGCCCCACGGCCACCTCCTCCCACCCGTCGATCCGGCAGAAGGCTTCGACCTCTGACCAGTCCGGCGTCCTCACCCAGCGGTGGCCTGGACCCTGGAGTCTTCCGAGAGGAGCGCCGGCCGGCGCTCTGGCGGGGTGATCTTGAACCGTAGCAGGTAGGGCAGGTGCTGGGCCCGGTTGGTGCGGCGATAGAAGGCGTAGTCGCCAAGGAACCGCTCAGCGTAGGCGTCAAGTTCGGCCACGAGGTCCGACATCGCCTCATCCACCGTCTCCCCGAAGCCCAGCAGGCCAAATTGGGACAGACGGACCGTGACCTCCCCATCGTCGACGATGACCTCTGGCGCGAAACGGTAACCCGCGAGAGCGGCCTCGGCCACCTCCCCGCCGATCAGGAGTGCGCGCTCACGGCCACCGTTCCGATCGATCACCTTGGGATGTTGGCGATGCACCACCTCGGTCATCACCTCCGAGAGGGACGCCTTGGCCCTGGTGAACTCGATCTCGGTAGTCAGTTCCATTAGGCTAGAATAGCACAGCTTGACCAGAGTGACCAGTTGTGCGCCCTTGGAGATGGAGGCCACGGTGCTCGCCTCGCTGCCACCCGCAGTCTGGGGCTGTGACGGGGCCTTCTGGGCCAAGAGGACGTCGGCGGGATAAATGACTCGCACCTCAAGTGTGATGGAGCGCACCATTAGTAGGACGGGTGGTACTCTAGACGGTATGAGCACAGCGGAGAAGGTCACGGTCAGTCTGCCAGCCGAGCTGCTGGCTCGGATCGAGGATCGTCGTCACGGCCGCAAGACCAGCCGTTCCCAAGTGGTGTCGGAGTTACTTTGGCGCGGCTGGCGCCAAGCCGAGACCGAGGACCGCGAGCAACGGTACCGCACCTCCTACCAGGCGGAGCCCGACACCAGGGAAGAGCAGGCGTGGGCCGACCAGGCGGCAGCCGATACGCTCGGTGAGGCGAGCTCTGTCTGGGCGCCCGACGACGCCAGCAACGATGCGTCGAGCTGAGGTCTGGTGGGCCGAACGGCCACCTGGCCAACGCCATCCCGTACTCCTACTCTCGTGGGACGCGCACGGCGACTGGCGGGATCGTGTGACCGTGGCCGAGATCACCACCCACGTCCGGGGTCTCGACGCCGAGGTCTCCCTCACCGAGGCCGACGGAATGCCCCGGCCATGCGTGGTCAACCTGGACAACATCGCGACGATCCCACGCGGTATCCTCCGTTCTCGCCTAACTAGGCTCAGCCCATCGCGGATGACCGAAGTCAACCGTGCAACCCATTTGGCGCTCGGCCTCCCTCTCCCCTGCGGCATCGCATAGCCGTTGCGGGGCCATCCCTATAGAGTCCCTGACCG
>JAKBTP010000222.1:0-22830 GCA_021844355.1 bacterium
CGGGGCCGGGCACTGGGAGAGGCACGCTGGGAGGAGCGCCTGGGGGCCAGGCGAGCGATCCCCCGGACCTGGCTGCGGGTGACCCTGGTCGGCGAAGGGCAGCGCCAAGCTAAGGAGCTGCGCGGCCGCCTGGTGCAGAGGGGTGGGCTGCAGACCAGTTCCGGAGGCTGGCTGGTCTGGCTGGACAAGGCCGGGGGCCCTCGAGTGAGACCAGTCGAGCCCGGCGAGCCGTCGGCCGAGGCGGTGAAGGGGATTCTGCACGACCTCCTGGAGGTGGTCTCCGCCAACCAGCCCGGGGTCCTCGCCGACCTCGATGTGGAGTTCCTCCACGACCTACGCGTCGCGGTGCGGCGCGCTCGCTCGGCCGTCAAGCTGGTGGGCGACTGCCTGCCGGGAGAGGGTGCGGCCCGCCTGGCCGTCGATCTCCGGTGGATGGGGGACCTGACCACCCCGACCAGGGACATGGATGTCCTCCTCCAGGCACTCTCCTCAACCGGAGACGCGGCGGCCGAGCCGCTGCTGCGGCACCTCGCCGAGATACGCGCCCAAGGGTGGTCTCGGCTTGCGGCCCAGATCCACAGCCCTCGGTGGACGACTGCGCTCCGCCGCTGGGCCGCCGTCACCGGGGGCGGCAGTCCTCCCGCGCACAGGGACCGAACCGTCGAGGAACTGGCGCAGGAACGAGCCGGAAGGGCGTACCGCCGGGCCTTCCGGATCGCCACCAGCCTGGGGCCGGATTCGCCCCCCGAGCGCTTCCACAGCCTGCGCAAGCGCTGCAAGGAGCTCCGCTACCTCCTGGAGTTCTTCGCGCCCGCCCTGGACGGCGGAGAGTACCGTGAGCTCCTGACCGTGCTGCGCTCCCTCCAGGACTGCCTCGGCGAATTCCAGGACACGCAGGTGCAGGAGTCCGAGCTGTTGAAACTCGCGCCCATGGCCGCGACCCTAGGCCCCGGGGCGGTTCTCGCCCTGGGACGGCTGGATCACCGGCTGCGAGAGCGCCGCCAACAGGCGAGGCAAGCCGTGGTCCCAAGGCTTGAGGCGTTCACCGACCCCAAGCTGAGGGGGTGGGCGCGCGCTGCCGCCGACCGGGGAGGGGCAGGATGCTGACGGTCGCCGTCTACAACCTCAAGGGCGGGGTGGGCAAGACCTCGGCCGCCGTCAACCTCGCCTTCCTGGCGGCTCGTGATGGCTTTCGGACCATTCTGTGGGACCTCGATCCCCAGGGTGGGGCAACCTACCTGCTGCGCGGCCGCCCCAAGGTGAAGGGGGGAGCCCGAGCCCTGATCAACAAGCCCGGCCAGCTGGAGCAACGAATACGCGGCACCGAGTTCGACAACCTCGATCTCCTGCCCGCGGATCGCTCCTACCGAGCCATGGACCTGGTCCTGGACCGGAAATCCCACTCGACCCGCCGCCTGGAGGACCAGCTTCGACCATTGGAGAGCAGATACGACCTGGTGCTCCTCGACTGCCCGCCGAGCGCGTCTCTCGTGTCCCAGGCGGCGCTGCGCGCCGCCCGCCTGGTGCTGATCCCCGTCATCCCGGCGACCCTCTCCTGGAGAACCCTGAACCAGGTGACGGGGCTGGTCGAGGAGCTCAAGGCACCGCGCCCTGCCCTGCTTCCGTTTCTGTCCCTGGTGGACCGCCGCCGCCGCTTGCATCGGGAGGTGGCCGAGGAGCTCCGGGCCAGGCTGCCGTCCCTGGCCGTTGCCGCCATCCCCATCTCCTCCGCGGTGGAGCAGATGGGCCCCAGGCGGTCCCCGATGCACACCTTCGCCGCGGGCACCCCCGCAGCCCGCGCCTATCAGGACCTCTGGGCGGAGGTGAGGGAGCTGACCCACCCTGGCCCCGGAGGCACATTCGAGTCAACCCCAGCGGCTTCTGCGGCAGCCTCGGGAAAGCCCAGAGCCGGCCGGAGCCACACCAACAGGTGACTCGGAGGGCCGGGCCCCAGCTGCGATCGCCGCATTGGCGCACCCGGGACGTGTGGGCCATCTCACTTTCGGCCTTCTTCGCCGACCTCGGCTACCAGGCGGTGCTGGCCGGCTTCCCCCTGTATCTGGTGCTGGAACTTCATCAGCCCATCGTGCTGTTCGGGGTGGCCAGTGCCCTCAGCTACGGGGGAGGGACCCTCTTCTCACTGCTGGGGGGAAGGCTGGGAGACCGCCTCGGGCACCGCCGAGTCGCCCTCTTGGGCAACTCCCTCATCCCCCTGCTCTCCCTGAGCGCCCTATCCACGAGCCCGTCCGTCTCCATCGGACTTCTCACCGGCGGCTGGTGGTTCCGCAACCTCCGCAGCCCCTCCCGGCGGGTGATGCTGACCGAGGCGGTGCCCGACGGCTCCGCTCGCAATTCCGCGTTCGGGTTCCTCCATGCCCTAGACGTCGGGGGCGGCGCCCTGGCCGGGGTGTGGGTGCTGGCTGCGCTCTCCGCGCACCTCCCCTATCGCTGGATCTTCCTGGCCACCGCCGCACCTTTGCTGCTGTCCACGCTCGCCCTCTCCCGGGCGCGTACCGGGAAGCGGGTGCCCCACCCGCCCGCGGCTCTGGTTCCTGGTCCGCCGCGTCCCCCTCTTCCCGGGGCCGGGGCGCTGCTCCTGGCCGCTGCCCTCTATGGGTTCACGTTCTACGCGGTGGGCTTCCCCATCCTCACCGTCGCCCAGGGAGGAGGCGGGGCGGTGGCGGGCATCGGGGCATTCCTCCTTTTCCAGGCGGTCTCCGCGGCCACCGGGTACGCCCTGCCCGGCTTCCTCGGGAGCACGTTGGCAAGAAGGTTTCGGGAACTCGCCTGGCTCGGATACGGGGGAGGGGCGCTGGGCGCGCTCCTGCTCGCCTTCGGGTACGGCCTCCATCTGGGGCTGGCGACGCTTCTTCCGGGTGTCGCCGTGCTCGGCTTCGGCCTCGGGGTGGTCGAGACCCTCGAGCCCAGTCTCATGTCTTTCCTGCGGCCGGGGGCGGCGGCGGGCCGAGGCTTCGGCGCCCTGGCGGCGGCCCGTAGCTGGGGAGTGTTCGTGGGCAACCTACTGATGGGCCTGCTCTATGGGGTCGCTCCGCAGCTGGCGTACATCTACGCGGCGATCTTGGGGGCAGGCGCCGGCGCCACCATGCTGGCCGCCGTGCCGCGGGCCCAACTCAGCGACCGCCGTCTCGCGGAGGACGGCTGAAGGGATCAGAGCGCCGAGGGAAGTCCTCCGTCGGCGAGGGCGTCATTTGCCGTCGCCACGGGCTCCTTCTCCTTCCGCGGCACCGGCCCCGGAGCAACCGGCTTCGGCGGCAGGCCGGTCACCCGCAGGATCGCCGCCTCCTCCAACGACTCCTCACGGAGCAGGGCGGAGGTCAGCGCCTGGAGCTTGTCCCGGTTTCGCTCGAGCAGGTTCACCGCCTCGGCGAAGCACTCGTCGACGATCCGTCGCACCTCCGAGTCAATCACCTGGGCGGTGGCCTCACTGTAGGGGCGCTGGCTGATCATCATGGTCTGCTGGTCCGGGTCGTCCGACAGATTGAGGGGGCCGATCTTGGGGCTCATCCCCCAACGGACCACCATCTGCCTCGCGATGTTGGTGACCTGCTGCAGGTCGCTCTCGGCCCCGGTGGTCACCACTCCGTACACCAGCTGCTCGGCGGCACGCCCGCCCAATGCCCCGACGATGCGCGCCCGCAGGTATGTCTCGGGGTAGTTCTGGCGGTCGTCCACCGGCGCCTGGACGGTCACGCCGAGGGCCCGCCCGCGAGGGATGATCGACACCCGCCGGACCGGGTCGGCCTCGGGCACCAGCAGCCCCAGGAGCGCGTGCCCGGCCTCGTGGTAGGCGGTGCGCTCCCGGTCCTCGGTGCTCATGACGATGCGGCGAGCCGCGCCCAGGAGGACCTTCTCCAGTGACTCGGTGAAGTCGCCCATGGTGACGGCGGCGCGGTTGCGGCGGGCGGCGGTCAGCGCCGCCTCATTGACCAGGTTGCGCAGCTCGGCCCCCACCAGGCCCGGCGTCCTGGAGGCCAGGGCGTCCAGGTCAACATCCGCCGCCAGCGGCACGCCCTTGGTGTGGATCTTCAGGATCGCGGCGCGACCGACACGATCCGGTGGCTGCACCATGACCCGTCGGTCGAAGCGCCCCGGACGCAAGAGGGCCGAGTCGAGCACGTCGGCACGGTTGGTCGCGGCCAGGACGATGACCCCCTCACGGGAGTCGAAGCCGTCCATCTCGGTCAGGATCTGGTTCAGGGTCTGCTCCCGCTCGTCGTGGCCTCCGAAGCTGGGGCCGACGCTGCGGCTCCGACCGACGGCATCCAGTTCGTCGATGAAGATGATGGCCGGGGCCGCCGCCTTGGCCTTGTTGAACAGGTCGCGAACGCGGGAGGCACCCACCCCGACCACCATCTCGATGAACTCCGACGCCGAGATGCTGAAGAACGGGACCCCCGCCTCCCCCGCCACCGCCCGGGCCAGCAGCGTCTTGCCGGTCCCGGGAAGGCCGACCAGCAGCACCCCCTTGGGAATGCTGCCCCCGAGGCGCTGGTACTTCCCCGGCTGACGCAGAAAGTCGACTATCTCCTCCAGCTCCTCCTTCGCCTCCTCGATCCCGGCGACGTCCGCAAAGGTGGTGGCCGGCTTCTCCGGGTCATAGAGGCGGGCCTGGGAGCGGCCCAGGCTGAAGAGTCCCCCGCCCGCCGAGGCGGTGGTGCGCCGCATCAGCCAGACGAAGAACACCAGAAAGAGCAGGGTGGGCCCGAAGCTGTAGAGGATCTCGACCAGCGCCGAGGTCGGGGGGTTGGGATTCTGAGCGTTGATGGTGACGTTGTGGGCGGACAGCAGCGACTCCAGTTGACCGCCGGCGAAGGCGGGGACCTGCGTTGTGAAGTGGAGGGCCCGGTTCTTGCTGGAGTCACTGGCCCCGGTGGGCCTCTTGAAGGTGCCCTCGATGCTGTCCCCCGTGGCGGTGATGCTGGCGACGTCATTGGCCTGGACCTCGGTCACGAATCGGTTGTAGGGGATGGTTATGGTCTTGGGGCTGGCCGGGGGGAAGAAGACGTTGGCCACCAGGATGTTCAGGGCCAGGAAGATGGCCACCGGCAGCAGGAATTGGAGCGAGCGCCAGGGGGACGACCGCCGGGGCGGCGAGGAACCCCCCTGCGGAGATTGGGCCATGAGCGAAAGCTAGCAGATGCCGGAGCGGCGGCTCGCGGGGGAGATTTGCCTTGCCCTCAGCCCCACACCCTGGCCGTCCAGCCCACCCCGGGCTCGCGACGGAGGTCCAGGCACTCTCCTGACGCTAGCAGCACCCGCCAGCGTCGCAGCCTCCGGTGCCGGGCTGGGTCGGTGCGCCACCAGCCCACCTCCACCACTGTCCGCTCAACCACCTCGGCCACCGCCACCCAGCCGCTCTCCCGGCGGACGGCGAGCGGCTCCGTCCCCTCGCCGCCACACTCCACCTCCACCGAGGTCATGCCCGGTGCCAGGCCAGCCGCTCCTCGGGCACATCCCCGGGATGCTCGGGACGCACCGCAACCCGCCAGACCAGGCCGCTGCCGAACCGCTCACTGAGCCGGGCGGCGGCGCGCTCGATCTCCTCCCGCCGATCCCCCCCGGTGGGAAAGAGCTGGCGCTGGCGCACCGGGGGCGCGACCAGCTCCAGAGCCTGGAGTTCGACCACCTCGACCGGGCGCCGCACCCGGGCCATGAGACTGAGCACCAGAGGCAGCAGCTCCTCCTTGGTCATGGCGGGAGAGGGGGGCGAGATCAGCTCCCAGGACTCCGCTCCCTCTCCTCCCACCAGCAGCCGCAGACGTCCCGCGGCCAGGTTCCGCTGGGCCAGCTCCACTGCCAGCTCCGCCGCCAGCTCTGGAGCGCCGAAGCGCAACGCCTCGGTATCTTCGACCGGCCCTGCCAACACCCGCCGAACACCACAAGGAGGCGGAGACACCCAGGGATTGACGGTGGCCCTGTCCCGCCCCAGACACAGACGGCTGAGGAGCAGGCCCTCCGGTCCGAACTGTCGTTGCAACAGTGGGAGTGGGATCGCGGCACAGTCGCCACAGGTCGTCAGGCCAAACTCCCGCAACCGCTCCTTGACGGCCCCGGACAGGGGCAGGACCTCCACCGGAAGCTCGGCCAGGAAGTGCGGCGCCCCGCCCGGAGGCACCAACCGGGCACGACCGGGATCTGCGGCCAGGGCGGCCGCCCAAGCGGTGAAGCGCGACTGCCCCACCCCCACCCGGGGCGGGACCAAAAGCAGCCGCTGCAGCTCCCTCCCCAGCCGGGAGGCCAGGGCCGCCTCCGTGGGCCAGCGCAGATCGCGAGCCCCGGCATCCAGATAGGCGAGGGTGTCGTCCACCCACTCCACCATGGGGCTAATGTCCTGTAGGGCCAGGCGCAGCTCCCAGCGCAAGTCCGAGATCGCCGTCTCCTCCACCCGGAGACGGGCCGCGTCCGGGCAGGAGATCACTGCCTGGCGCCACTCACCGCCGGGGACAGCTCCGCCGGCCACCGCCGCCTCCGAGGCGGCCAGAAGCACCTCCCCCCCGCCCGGTCTCCGTTCCGGGCCCACCAGGACCGCCTCTTCCCTCAGCTCGGGATGGGCACGCCAGGCCAGGCTGAGTGCGAGATGGGGGAAGATCGCGCAAGCCAGGCGGGGAGAGGAACCCCGGCCGTTCACCCGCTGGCCTCCAGGGAGGCCGTGAGCCCCTCCCCTTCCTCCAGCTCCGTCTCCACCACGCCCGCCCTGGGGGAGTAGGGACGGGGAAGTGCGATCCGCAGCCGACAGCTCCGGCCGCTCCCCCCCATCCGGCTGCGTCCCACCTGCAGGCGCACCCAGATTCCGGAGATGTCGCGATGGACTCTGGTCCAGGCCAGCCGCTGACACTCGACCTCCATCGCCACCCGGAGGGTGACCTCTCCGGGGAGGGACTGGCCCCCACAGATGAGCGCCACCCCTCCACCGGACTCCAGCGCCCCAAGCAGGGTCGCCGGGGCCGCCCTTCCCACCGGCTCCCACCTATCAGCCACCATCAGGGTGATGCCCGCCCCCGCCTCGACGAGGGCTCGGGCGGCGGCCCACCCCTGTTCGGGGCGGCGGGGATGAACCAGCCATAGGTTGCGCAGATCACCCCCATAGGCCTCTATGTCATTGGGGTCGACCCGCCTGGAGAAGTCCACCAGCACCGCCGGGAGGGAGATGGAGAGGCGGGCCAGGATCGCCAGGCCCAGATCGAACCACCCCTGCCCCAACTCTCCTGACACCCATGTGAGGCGTCCCCGGGGAAGTCCGGCGCACCCGGTCAGGCCATCGATCCCCCCTATCCCCGTGGGCAACCCGGCCGCCCTCAGCCCTGTCCCCGCCAGGACCGCGCGGGAGCCGTAGCGCTCCCGGAGGGTGGCCAGAGCCGCCCCCAGAGCGGGGGAAGTCCTGTTGCGGAGGTCGTCGCCCAGCAATGTCCCAGCTCCTCGGCAAGGGTCGAGCGGATACAGGGCCATGATACGAACATTTGTTCCCGCAAGGCAAGCGGCCTCCGCGCCCTGCGTGCCTCCCCATAAATTGCTTAGAATCCCTGCAGAAAGTAGTCACGCGACCGTCTACCCAGGTCGCTCTCGGGAGGCAAGCCCATGAATCGGCGCGAGCTGGCTAAGACTCTGCAGGCTCAGCTGCTCTACGACAACGACCCCAGCGATCCCGTCTTTCCCAACTTCCGATTCGCCGACGAGACCCTCCAGCTGATCTTCGGCCTCATCGGCCAGAAGCTGGCCAGCGGCGAGGAGGTGAGTATCGCCGGCTTCGGCCACTGGAAGTTGCGCCAGAGCCCGGGCGGGATGCGCCGCAACCCCCAGACCCAGGCCATGGTCCGGGTCGCCCCCACCACCAAGGTGCGCTTCTACCCGGCCAGTTCCCTTAAGGCCCAGGTGGCCGGCAAGCCCACCGCGGCCCGGCGCAACGCCCGGCGCTCCTAGATCCCCGGGAGGACAGAGGTGCGGGTCGCCATCACCGGGGGAACCGGCTTCGTCGGCTCGTACCTGGTCACCCAGCTCCTCCGCTCCGGCCACGAGCTGAGGGTGGTGGCGCGCGGCAGTGCCCACGCCGACCTGCCCGAGGGGCTGCTGCCCACCTTCGGCGACGTCGTCTCCGGCCGGGGCTTGGAGGAGGCGTTCGAGGGTGCGGAGGTGGTGGTCAACCTGGCGGCGGTGATTCGCAACCGCGGGGTCCAGACCTTCGAGTCGGTCAACGCGGGGGGCAGCGCCCGGGTCGCCCGCGCGGCGCGCACGGCCGGGGTCCGCCGGGTGGTGCAGCTCTCAGCCATCGGCGCCGATCCCGACCCCCGCTTCCCGTACCTGTACTCCAAGTGGCAGGGCGAGCAGGCAGTTCGGGGAAGCGGGCTGGAGGCGGTCATCCTGCGCTCCTCTGTCGTCTTCGGCAAGGGCGACGGCTTCTTCACCCTCCTGGCTCGGGCGATCGCCCTCCCCTCCCCCTTCCTGGTGGTGCCGGGCAACGGGGCTGCGACCTTTCAGCCGATCCACGCCGAGGACCTGGCGCGCTGCCTGGTCGCGGCGGTCGAGGACGACGGCCGGGCCGGCGACCTCTACGAGTTGGGCGGCCCGGAACAGCTCACTCTGGACCAGATAACCGAGGTGGTGGCTCGGGTTACCGGGCGCGAGTGGTTCGGGATAGCTCGTCGGCGGCTTCTCCACCTCGACCCGCGGCTCATCCGGCCCGCAGCCGTTCTGATGGAGAAGCTGCTCCCCAATCCGCTGGTCACCCCCGAACAGCTGGACATGCTGGTCAAGCCCAACGTGGCCCAGGTGGATGCGGTGCGCAGCAACTTCGGATTCGACCCTCGCCCCCTGGAGCCCAATCTGGGTTACCTGCGGCGGCAGCGCCGCTGGCCGCTGCGGCTGCTGGACCAGGGCGGCGCTAGGCTTGAGAGCCATTGGCCCTCGACCCCAGGCCGGGGTCGCGAGACGGGGGGCGACGGCTGACTGGCGTCACCAGGAGGAATCTGATATGAGCGAAGAGAACCCCACCCCCAAGGAGATCATGGAGCGCATTCCCTCGGCGTTCAAGCCGGAGAAGGCAGCGGGGGTGACCGCCGTCTTCCAGTGGGACGTGGGTGGAGAGCAGGGGGGGCACTGGTACGTGACCGTCAAGGACTCGGCCTGCCGTGTGGACGAGGGTCAGGCCGAGGCGCCCAACATCACCCTCACCATAGCCGATGAGAACTTTGTGAAGATGCTCACCGGCAAACTGGACGGGACGGTGGCCTTCATGACCGGGAAGCTCAAGGTCAAGGGGGACATGGGGCTGGCCATGCGGCTGCCCCAGCTCTTCAACCTTCGCTGACGGGAAGCTGGCGGTGGGCAGCGACCCCGTTTCGCTCGGGGCAGAACCACCGGTAGGGGCACTCGCCGCACGGCAGCGGTGAGTGCCCCACCGCCGAGAGGGCCCCGGGCTCGGCCGCCCTCCGCGCCAGAGCAACCGCCCAGCTGAGCGCGTCGTCGCGGGATGCCGCCGACCAGCCCACCTCCACCAGCTCCCCCGAGCGCAACATGACCAGGGTCGGAGGCGCCGCTCGGTAGCTCCCGAGGAGGCCCTGGTCCACGGCCATCGAGTACAGGAGGAGCTGGCGGCCATGCCGCTCCAGGGATGCTGGCGTCAGCATGCGGTCTGTCTTGTAGTCCAGTACCAGTGCCTCGCCCCGCTCCGTCAGCGCCACCCGGTCCATCACCCCCACCAGGTCGGGTAGGTCTCCCGGCCCCCACCCGCGCCATTTGAACTTGATCTCCACCCCCAGGGTGGGCAGCGCGGCGATCGGAAGCGCGCCGTAGGCCTCAAGCATCGCCTCCAGCTCACCCGAGCTGGCGCCAGAGCCCCTAGCGATCTCGGCCAGCTCCCCGGGGCGGGGCCCGCGATCTGGATTACGACGGTAAAAGTGCTCCAGGACCCGGTGCGCGGCGATGCCCGTCCGTGGGGCCTCGCTCGCCTCCCCGTCGTCCAGCTCTCCCACCCGAAACTGGGCCACCTGCTCAAACCAGTACCACCTCGGGCAGCGTTCCAGGGTCTCGAGTGCCGTGTAGCTGACCTCGGGCCGGGGGCGCTGGCCGTGGTCCCACACCTCTTCCTCCAGCTGCTCCACCTGCCGGTACCTTGCTAGCGCCGCCTGCCGACTCATGAGCGGTCGCCCCGGGGCCGCCCTGGGGCGGATCCTGGCGGCAGGCTCCCAGGGCAGGGTCACCTCTTCGGGGAAGCCGGGAAGGCGCCCCACCCAAGGAACACCCGCGGCCATTCCGGTGACCAGCTCGCCAAACTCTCCCGCTCCCCTCGTCCCCTGCCAGACCTCCGCGACCAGCTCGTCCAGGGTGGCTCCCTTGCTGCCCCGCCAGGCCCGGGTCGTGGTCACCACGAGCAGGTCCTGGGCCCTGGTCATCCCCACATAGATCAGCCTGGTCCGTTCCTCCCGGTCCACGCGCGCGGCCCGCGTCCCTTCCCAGCGGGCCTTGGCAGCAGTCGGGGCACCGCCGGCGCTGGTGACCACCACGGCGCCGGCCTCCTCATCCCAGAGCACCGGGCCGGAGCGGGCCTGGGCATGAAACGGTCGGCAGTCAGCCAGCACCACCACCGGCCACTCCAAGCCCTTGGCCCCGTGGATGGTGCTGATAGTCACCTGGTCCCCCTCGGCGGGCGCCGGCTCCCGGCGCCCGCCGCGCTCATCCAGGCCGGCGATCCTGGCCACCAACTCCCGGGCGGACACGAACCTCCCCCCTCGTTCCGGCTCCAGCGCCACGCGGTTGAGCGCTTCCAGGGACGCCAGGGCTCGCGCACCGTCCGTTTCCCCCCGGCGCCGACGGGCGTCGTGGTAGGCCCTCATGCCCGACCGTTCCATCAGAAGGGACAATACCTCGCTGCCAGAGCGGAGCTCTGCCGCGGCCGCCCCCGCGGCAAGCAAATCGATGGCTGCCTCCGCCCGGCGCCGCACCAGGTGGCTGACCGACGACGTGGCCAGGCCGCGGCGGAGCCGGACCGGTACCGGCACGTCCTCTTGTTGCGGATGGCCCATCATCAGGGCCAACTCGTGGTCGGGGACGCGAAACAGCTGTCCCTGGAGGACGCGCACCCAGGCCTGACCGTCGAGGGGGTTGACCGCCGCCCGCAGCAGGGCCACCGCGTCCTTCACCTCCGGCCGCTCCAGCAGCCCCCCGGCGGCGGCCGCGAACGGGATGCCCCTTGCTCGCAAGGCGTCCTCCAGGTGGGGGCCAATCCGCCCCAGGGTGCGGGCGAGGATGGCGACGTCCTGGTAGCGCACCTCCTGGGCGCTGCCATCCGGGTGGACCAGCCCCTGGTCGTGGAGCCTCCTGATCAGGTCAGCGATACCCTCCGCCTCCAGCCGTGGATGGGAGGCCAGCCCGAGGAGTACCGGGTGGCCATCGGGAGCTGGCCTCCCCACCTCCATCGGATGGTCATCAGCGAATTGGGGCTCAGTGCGAAGCACCGCCTCGGCGGCTGACAGGATGGGAGCCAGGGACCGGTAGTTGTGGGCGAGAGGATAAAGGCGGCCGGGATGCTCCTCCATGACCCCCGGCTGGGCATCCCGGAAGGCGTAGATCGACTGTCTCGGGTCGCCCACCACGTAGCTGCGCTCCTGGTGGTGGCCCCAGAGCTCGGACAGCAGGCCCACCTGAAGAGGGCTGGTGTCCTGGTATTCGTCCACGATCACCAGACGGAAGTTCTGCTGCGTCCAGGTCCTGAGGGACGATGCCGATCGCAGCGCCTGGAGCGCCGTCCTCAGAAGGCCGTCGAAGTCGGTGGCGTTCAGGGCCTCCAGGCGCCTCTCGTACTCGAGCCAGATCTCCTGGGTCAGTCGGAGGCCGAGTCGGTGGACGGCCAGCTCATCCTCCGGGTCGGTGTCGAAGGGAGGTGCGCCGTAGGCCGAGGTGGAGAGCCGCAGGCAGTCTTGAGGGCTGAGCGGTGTCGAGCGAAGGCGCCTCACCGCACCCTCGGCGGAGCTGGCGATCAGGAGGAGGTCCCTACCATCCACCCGGCGGGGCAGTGGCCCCAGTCCGCCGTCGGCCAACTTCCTGCGAACCACCTGGCCGGCCTCCGCCAGGAGCTGAGCGGCCTCGATCTCATCCACCTGCCTGAGCTCCGGGCCAATCCTGGCCTCATACCAGTGCTCTGCCAGGAGGCGGTACATGAGCTGATGAAAGGTGCCGATCCAGGCGAAGTCGAGGTCCGGCGGCGAGGGGAAGGTGGCCACCGTCCTGGCCACCCTGTCCCGCAGCTCGGCGGCGCCCTTCTTGGTGAAGGTCACCGCAAGGATCTGCCCGGGGGTCATCCCGTCCAGCAGGCCGATCGCGTACAACGCCGCCATGGTCCTGGTCTTGCCACTTCCGGCGGCCGCCACCACCTTCACCGGTCCGTGATGGAGCTGGGACACGACCTCCCGCTGCGCCGGGCTGAGGTCCTGCAGGATCCGCTCCAAGATCTCGCGGTTCACCGAGGCGACTTGGGGCCTCCGCCAACGCTGCCCTCGCCGTCGCAGCAGGTGGCGAACGGGCATCCGCCCTCGCTGAGACAGGTCCCGACGTCGTGTCGCGGGGCGGCGGGGAAGAGGCCGGTCTGGATCGATCGCGCCTCCTCATCCAGCCGTTCGCCGAACTGGCGGCGAAGCTCAGGAGTGAGCAGGGCATCGTGCCAGGCGACAGGATCCGACTCCTCGCCCACGGCGAATCCGCGCATCACGAGACCAGTCTTGAACTTGGAGCTCGGCTCAACGGCGAGGTACCAGTTGCGGACGAAGCGGGGGCGGACTCCCTCCGCGGCCGAGTCCAGGGCACCTGAGCTGGCCGCCAGCTCGTAGATGGGGAGCTGCCAGTCGACCGCCGGCTTGCCATCGGCACCGGAGACGTAGCTGGCCAAAATCGCGCTGCTCGGCTGCGTCCGGGAGGTCTTGTAGTCCACCAGCTCCAGCTCACCGGAGGGGTGCCGCCAGAGCGCATCCACCCGGCCGGCGAGGATATAACCCTGCCGCTCAAGGGTGAACGGGACCTCCAGCGCAACCGGGCCGCCCACCACCCCAGGCCCCTCCGCCACGACGCGCTCCGCCCAACGGGACAACATGACGCCCAGAGAGAGGCCCACTGAGGCTGCGGCCAAAGGGTCACAGAGGCACTCCCTGACCTCCGGCATCAGCTGGTCCCGGATCACCATCCGGCCCGTGGCGCGGAACTGGTCGGGATCCCCCGCCCACCCGGTCGTGTCTTCGTAGAGGCGCTGCAGGAGTCGGTGCGCCATCTGCCCCAGGACCGACAGGACGGTGCTCTCCTCGAAGAGGCGAAGCCGGTGATAGTGGTATTGCCGGGGGCAGGCAAGCCAGCTCTTCATGCTGGTGGCGCTGAGACGAACCTGGTCTCGGGCCGGCGCGGCGGCGGTCGGCTCCCACGGCCGCAGAAGATCGACCAGCTCGAAGGCCTCCGGGGGGGCCCCGGGATCCACCCCGCCCGCGGCTCCCTGGGTCACGGCCGCCAGCTGGGCCACGCAGTCCGACCGGGTCACGCTCTTCACCAGAGGTGCTGGGCCGGCCGTCACCCCCACCGCCTCGAGGGCGGCGGCGAACCGCGAACTCCCCACCTCGTCCTCACCATACCGGGCAGCCCAGGTGACGGTCAGCTGGACATCGGCACGGGAGATCCCCATGAGGAACCTTCGACGCTCCTGGGTGCTCCGGTCCCCGGGAGCCAGGACCTCCTCCAACTCGGGCACGAGCTCCGCGAGTCGCTGCCTGTCCTCTGCGGTCAGCAGTTCACGGGAGGGACCGGGACCGGGAAGGTACCGGTCGGCGACCCCGACCAGGAACACCCGTTGCCAGCGCCGCCCCTTGGCCTGCCCCAGCGTGACCACCGTGACTTCGGGTCGGTCCGGCCTGGCGACCCGATCCACGTCCCACCCCGACCGACGGGCCGCCAGCTCCAGGATATGCCCCCACTCCCGAAGTTCTGCCGGCCCCAAGGACAGCAGCTCGCGGGCCCTCCCGGCATCCTGGATCGCCAGGTTGATGCGGGCCAGCGCGGAGGCGGATGCGAACTCGTGGAGCGCGAGTTCGGAGAGGCCGAGCTCCACCTCGAGGGTGCCGAGCAGGTCGAGGAACTCCGGCAGCGCAAGCCGCCGGTCGGCGAGCCCGGGGTCGCCGCCTCCCAGCCGGATCCACAACTTCCGCCGCAGCCCCACGGCACCCTCACTGGAGCCCATCTCGGCGCTCCTGAGCGCGCCCGCCACGCTGGTCTGCCTCCTCGCCGCCCATCGCCGCAGGCGGAGGCCGTCCACCTCGCCCACTCCGCCCGGCCCCGCCTGTAGCGCTGCCAGCACCCGCCTGTCGTCTCCGGGATTGCAGAGGGCGTCGATCCACGCGGACAGCTGGCTGAAGACGGGGCTGCCCGACCAGGGGCTCATCTCCAGCCGCACCGGGACCCCAATGGAGCGCAGTGCCTGCACCAACGAGGGCAGCAGAACCGCCCCGCCCCCGGAGACCACGGCGATCTGGTCATAGGGCACTCCTTCCTCCAGCCGCAGCCGGCGGACCTCCCGCGCTACGGAGTAGGCCTCTTCTGTCTCGTCCACGGCCCGCCAGACCCGTACCGATGCGCAAGGGCCCGCGGCTGCTCCCGCCGCCTGGGGCCAGGCCTCAGCGGCGATGCTCCACCTCGTCGCGAGTTCGACTGCCGGGCCGGACCCCGGCAGCACCAGCTCCTGGGGATGCATCTCCCGGGGGAAGAACTCCTCGAAGCAACGAACCGAGGGTCCATGCCGCTCGGCCCCGGCCACCGTGCCGTCGCCTGCCACCACGAAGCGATTCGGGGCGGTCAGCAGGTCAGCGAGCTCTCGTAGCAGGTACCACTGAGCCGGGCTGAGCTGCTCGGCCTGGTCGACCACCAGGAGGTCGGCATAACCGGTCCACTCCCGGGTGTGGGCCTGGAGACAGGCGAGGGCAGCTCCGGCCAGCTGCTTGGTGTCCATCGCCCCCATGCGGTCCAGCATCAGCTGATAGTTGGCAGCCACCACCGTGACCTGGCCGAGCATGCCGCCGCCGGCGCGGACTCGGGAGGCGACCAGCGCGGGAGACACCAGGGCCTGGCTGAAGCTACCACAGAGGTCGAGGAGTCCCTCGACGAATCCGGGGACGTCGGCAAGGCTCCCCAGCTCCCCAAGCACGGGGCGGGACTGTTCCACCGCCGCGCGCATGGCGATCCACTCCGCCACCGGTCCGAGGACCAGCTGGGGCTCGGCGACCGAGCGTTCCAGCACCCAGCGGGCCAGCCGCTCATGGGTCATCACCTGTGGTGGCCGGGTTGCCCCACGATGCCCACCGTCCAGTTGCCCTGTGAAGTCCCGGACTGCGGCCCGGCTGGGGAGCACCACTATCACCCGCGACGGGTCTGCCCCCAGCTCCAGTTCGCGCGCAACCAGCTGAACCAGCGCCCTTGTCTTGCCGGACCCTGGGCCCCCACTGAGACGCGTCGGCCCGACCGGCTCCAACAGCCCCGGACCGATCTGGACGGCGCTCAATCCCCAGATGGGAAGTGGGCGTCGGTCAAGTCCGGGAGCTTGCGGGGCGAGTCGGACATAGCCCCAAGTATCCAGGTGGGATCGAGAAGCCTCCGCAGGGCCAGCGCCCTGCCGGCGGCGTCGTCGCCATCGCGGAGTGATCCCCCAACCCCTTCCAGTATCGACAGCAGAAGGGTCCCCACCCCGGAGGCCCGAGCGGATTCACCGAGATCGGGGCTCGCTGCGGCCTCGCGCAGCACTGCCCCCACCACCGCTTCCTCCAGAAGGGTCCTCAGGGCCTGGACCCGCCGTCGGGCCGCACCCGGGCTGCCGTTCACCACCTGGAAGAGGAAACGAAAGCCGGCTGGGGAGGTC
The DNA here is from genome assembly GCA_021844355.1 of bacterium. Classification (GTDB taxonomy): domain Bacteria; phylum Chloroflexota; class Dormibacteria; order Aeolococcales; family Bog-877; genus JAJYXT01. The sequence goes on from JAKBTP010000222.1 coordinate 15,893, forward strand.
TCGGCATAGTGGAGGTATGACTCGATCAGCTGGGCCAGACTGGGGCCCGACTCGAGGGCCAGGGTTGCCAGCAACTTGTCCGCCTGATCGTTGACGACGGCCAGGAGGGCCTCGAAGCGGTTGGGGAAATGGCGATAGACCAAGGGCTTGCTCACCCCGGCCTGGGCCGCGATGGTGTCCATGGTGGTGAGGTCGAGACCGTGCGAGACAAAGGCAGCCAGGCTGGCATCGAGCAGCTGGCGGCGCCGACCACCGAAGGTGAGCCGGGGGCGCTTGCGGGCGTCCGGCGGCTTGCGCTCCGTCACCTGCCCCACGGCCTCGATCGCGGGACTACCCAACCAGGGTGCGAGTTGGCGTGGCGCTCTCATCTCAGCAGGGCTCCGGGAGGGAGGACGGCCGCACCGATGCACGCGCCTTCGCGAGCTCGGCGCCGTCCGGGTCGGGTCCCAGGAGCCTCGGCATCACAGTCTGCCTCCCCGCTTGAGGCCATTCTACGGTGAGCTGGCCGCGCGGAGGGGACTGCTACACTTCCCCGCGGCTCAAACCGGCTCAGTGCGGCCATCTCCCGGGCCCCGAGACCTCAAGTTCGGGTCGCCGCCGGGGAGAGGAGGGATTCTGGTTGTGGCAGCAAGAGTAGAGGACCAGCGAGCCCGCCGCGGCTACATCGGCGGCGAGTTCGTCGAGCTCGAAGGGCAGGAGCGGATTCCCGTCTTCGAGGCCTCCAGCGGCGAGGTCTTGGCCGAGGTGACGGAGGCCACGCCGAGCGACGTCGATCGTGCGGTCCGGGCGGCGCAGAGGGCGCTGCCGGAATGGTCGGCCAGGCCACCAGCCGAGCGGGCCGCCGCGCTCAGCAGCTGGCACCAGGCGATAGAGGGGCGTGCTGAGGAGTTCGCCACCTCGATCAGCCGGGAGGTGGGGACGCCGATCCGCCACTCGCGTTCCATCCAGGTGGGCAACCCACTGGCGATCCTTGCCCACACTGCGGACGCGCTCACCTCCATGACGTTCACCGAACAGGTGGGCAACTGCCTTGTGGCCCTCGAACCGGTCGGCGTGGTGGGCGCCATCACCCCCTGGAACTACCCCCTTCAGCAGGTGGTGGCCAAGGTCGCCCCAGCGCTGGCCGCAGGGTGCACGGTGGTTCTCAAGGCCAGCGAGGTGGCGCCGCTTACAGCCTTCATCCTGGCGGAGACCGCGGGAGCCGCTGGACTTCCTCCGGGCACGCTCAACGTGCTCGTGGGGCGAGGCGAGCTCACCGGGGAGGCCCTGGTCACCCACCCCCTGGTCGACAAGCTGTCCTTCACCGGTTCCACCCGGGCGGGGCGAAGGATCGCCGAGCTGGCGGGTTCTCTGGTCCGCCCGGTGACTCTCGAGCTGGGGGGCAAGTCGGCGAGTCTGGTCCTGGACGATGCGGACCTGGCCACCGCGGCCAAGTTCGCCGTTTACAACGCTTTTCTGAACTCGGGACAGACGTGCACCGCGCTCACCCGGCTGCTGGTGCCTCGCGCCCGGATCAGGGAGGCGGAGGAGGTGGCCGCCGCGACGGCCGCCAAGTTGGTGCCGGGCGATCCGCTGGACGAGGCGACCCGACTCGGGCCACTGGCCTCCGAGAGCCAGCTCGAGCGAGTCCGCGGCTACATCCGCCTGGGCATCGAGGAGGGAGCCCGGCTGGTCTGCGGGGGGGCGGCGCCACCCGCGGGCCGGGAGCGGGGATACTACGTCCAGCCGACCATCTTCGGCGATGTCGACCCGGGCATGACCATCGCCCAGGAGGAGATCTTCGGCCCTGTTCTGTGCATCATCGGCCACGACGGGGACGACCATGCGCTGGAGATCGCCAATGGGACCCCGTACGGGCTGGCCGGCGCCGTCTGGTCGTCGGACCAGCAGCGAGCGCTGGCCGTGGCCCGACGGCTGCGGGCAGGGACCGTCGAGGTGAACGGCGGGGCCTTCAGCACGGAAGCTCCGTTCGGTGGGGTCCGCCAATCCGGGTATGGCCGGGAGTTCGGCAGGTATGGGATCGCGGAGTTCCTGACGCCCAAGTCACTCCAGCTCTGACCCCGGCGGCGACCCGGACCTGTCCATGGCAGCGAGTCACGGCGGGTGGGTCACCCGGTCCGGGGAGCGGATGCCCCAAGGCCGGTGGCGGCCCATCCGGAGACCGCCCAAGCCATCTCCGTCGAGCCCACTCAGCGCGCGGTGTTGAGATCGTCCCGGTATTCACCATCGGGCTGGATCGGCCTGCCCTCCGCGAAGCGCTCCACCCCGAAGGCTCCTAGGTCGACGCTGGAGGCCGCCCCGTCGGCGACCAGCTCCGCCACCGCCAGGCCCACCGCTGGAGAGATCTTGAACCCCATCCCGGAGAACCCGGCAACCAGCAGGCAACCAGGCAGGGTGGGCACCGGCCCGATGAGGGGCCTGGTGTCAGGGGTCATGTCATAGACACCGGTGACGGCGCCGACGATGCCACCGTCAGCGAGCCCGGGCACCCTGCGGCTCGCCGCCTGGACCAGCGCCACGGCCTCCGCCTCCGTGGGGTGCTGTGGGAAGTTGTCGGGGTCCACGCCGCGCGGTCCGTAGAAGCTCCCCACCAGGGTTGTCCCCGGAACGTCCGGACGGAAGTAGGTCCGGCTCACCGAGTCGATGCAGGCCATAGGGTCGACCGGCTCCGCCTTGGAGCGACGCACGAACGACACGTGGTGGAACTCCGTCTCGATGGGCGGGTCCCAGCCCGCCGCGCGCAGCAGCGGCCGGGTCCAGACTCCCGTCGCGCAAATCACCAGTGACGCTTCGATCGGCCCTTCCGCGGTGTCTACCCCGGTCACCTGGTCGCCGCTCCGGCGCAGCCCCAGGACCTTGGTTCCGGCCAGGTAGACCACCCCGAGCTCCCTGGCCCGGGTCAGCAGGTCACTGGCCACCTGTCCCGGGCTGCCGTACCCCGACTCCGGCTCATAGGCGGCGACCTCCACATCCTCCACGGCCCAGGTGGGCGCCAGGGCGGCCAGGGTTGGGCGGTCGATCAACTCAACCTGCGCCCCGCACTCACGCTGCATGGCCACGTTCTGGCGCAGCTTGTCCGCCTCGTCGGCATGGACTATGCGGACGAACGGGGCGGGGTGAAACACCGGCTGGCCCCCGACGAGCTGGGTCCACGCGCGGAACATCCGGAAGCTGAGGACGGCCAGCTCCACCTCTTCCCGGAAGGTGTAATGCATGCGGATCAAAGCTGAGGAACGGCCGGTCATTCCCTCGCCGACTGAGCCCTGGTCGCATATCACGATCCGGCCCACCCCGCGGGCGGCGAGCTGGTACGCGATGGAAGCTCCCATCACGCCTGCGCCCACTATGCAGACGTCGGCCCCGCCCAGCCCCTCACCTTGGTTCATGGTTCCCCCCCAACATGCGCATGGTCCCTCGGGTCAAGCTGGCGCCGACATCCCCGAGCCGCAACCTCATCGATACGTGTCAAGTGTGCACGGAAGCGGCCACGGCGGGCGCGGGCCGATGTTGCAGTAGGGCGCGGGCCTGAGTCCCGGGGCCAGGGTGGCGCGCAGCCTGGCCGCGGATTGGCGGGAGTCGACCTGCGCCGACAAGGGACCAGCGCCGTGGCACACGACGTCCGACGGAATCACCGCGTGGTCGCCCGCGGTGGAGCACCCACGCCTGAACACTCGCACGGTCAACTCGAGAACCGGGCAGGCGATAAGGCGCTGGCGAACGATGGCAGCGGGTCCCCCGCCAGGATGTCCGCCACCAGTTCCCCGGTGGCGGGGGCCAGGGTGACGCCAAGCATGGCGTGACCGGTGGCCGCGATCACATTGGGCACACGCCTGAGCGGTCCGATCACCGGCAAGCCGTCGGGCACCATCGGCCGCAGGCCTGACCAGGGTGGGGAGGGTTCCGCCAGGGTCAACTGGGGCAGGTAGCGCGTGGGCGCGCGGAGCATCGCGGCGACGCGCCCCGGGTTCGGCGCGACTGCGTCGGTGCCCAGTTCCATGGTGCCCAGCACCCGCACCCCCTCGCGAAACGGGGAGACGGCCACCCTGGCCTCACTGAGATAGATGGCGTGGCGCAGCGGTGGACTGCTGCGAGCGAACGTGACGCTGTAGCCCTTCCCACCCCGAAGGGGGATCCTCGCACCCAGCCTGGAGCTGAGGCGGGCGGTCTCCACCCCTGCCGCCAGCACGAACGCGTCGGCCGGTAGCGTGCCGCCCCCTGCCAGCACGGCCGCGACGGCTCGCCCCCCCCGCGTCTCCAACGCCACCACTCTGGTCTCGGGGAGCACCGTGACCCCGGCCTGCTCCAGCCAGCGGCTCAGGCCAGCGGCGAACGCCTCCGGCCGGACATGGAAGTCAACCGGAGCGAGGACCCCGGCGGCCGGCAGCCCCCCGGTGGCGGGTTCGGCTTGGCTCAAATCACCTCTCTCAATGAGAGCGGCCGGAGGCAGATGGGGAATCCGCCGCAACAGCGCCATCTCCTCCTCTGCCGCCCGGCGGCTCATGAAGAGCAAGAGCAGCCCCTGATGGTGGGCCTCGAACACGACTCCCGCCTCCTGGAGGCGATGGAACTGCTGGGTCACCGCGCTCGCGAGGGCGGCCACCGCACCCATGCCCCGGTCGTGGTCACGGCGGTTGCAGTGGCGGCCGAAGGCGATCAACCAACCCCAGAACGACGGGTCCCAGCCGGGGCGGACCAGCAGGGGGCTCCCAGGATCCAGCATCCACTTCGCCGCCGTGGCCAGTACCCCGGGTCCGGGCACCGGCGCCGACAGGGAGGGGCAGACCCAGCCGCCGTTGCCTGCTGAGGCGCCCCCACCGGGCCGCCCCGCCTCCACCAGGATGACCTCGAAGCCCCGCCGGTGGAGCGAATAGGCACAACACAGGCCGATGACTCCCCCGCCAACCACGACGACCGCCCGGGTCGATCCGGTTCCCACTCTCCCCATGCCGTCAAGCCCTTCGAGGCCGAGTTACGCCAGCTCCGTGGTCTGTCGACCGCCCCCGCGAACGCTCCGGGGGACCCGGTCGCGGCCTTCGCCCAGGCACGCGGTTGACACGGCGGCCCCGGCGCTTCTATAGAAAGTATCACTCGCGACCTGACCGCCGTCGGGCTGGAGGCGCCCTGGCGAGGATCCGTGGGTGGAGGTAAAGAGAGTGGCCGCAGATGAGTTCGACCCGGACACACCGGCAGCGAATGGTCCTCGTCCCGGGCGGGCAGAGGCCGGCCCCCGAGTCAGGCAGCGGGACCATCCACTTCTGTGATGGCACGGCCACTCCCGACCACAGCTGAGATCACCATCGTTGGCGGCGGCGCGATGGGCTGCAGCCTCGCCTATCACCTCGCGGCACAGGGCCGGAAACCCCTGGTGCTGGAACGAGGGAGGCTCGGGGGCGGATCCACCGGCCGGTGTGCCGGGGGGGTTAGGCAGCAGTTCTCCACTGCCATCAACGTCCGCCTCGGTCAGCGCGCGATCGAGCTCTTGGGAGAGTTTGAGTCGGTCACGGGCACGGACCCGCAATACCGGCCCATCGGCTACCTGCTGCTCGCGACCTCCCAGCGCCAGGCCGACAACCTGGCCCGGGATGTCTCTCTGCAACGCCGTCTGCAGGTGCCAGTCGAGGTCCTGGGAGCCGACGACGTGGGCCGGCTCGTACCGGGCCTTGCGACCCACGACGTCCGCGCCGCGAGCCTGTGCCCCACGGACGGGCTGGCCGGTCCCAACGAGGTGACCACCGGCTACGCCGCGGCCGCAGTCCGGCTCGGAGCTCAAGTCGAGGAGGGCGTTGAAGTGGTGGGTATCGACCTCCAGGGGGAGACGGTCGTCGGGGTCCGCACCGACCACGGCGTGGTCTCTTCGCCCGAGGTCGTGGTCTGCACCGGCCCGCAGTCGCGCCGGCTCGGAGAGATGGCCGCCATCACGATCCCCGTCGACCCCCTGAAACGCCACGTGCTGCTCACGGAGCCCTTTCCCGGACGGCCGAGCCACAGCCCCATGACCATCGACCTGGCCACCGGCCTCTACTTCCACCCTGAAGGAGACGGCCTGCTGATGGGGATGGGCGATCCCTCTCAGACCTTCGGCGATGACTTGTCGGTCGACTGGGACTTCCTGCCCAAAGTGATTGAGGAAGGGAGCCGCCGGCTTCCGCCCCTCCAAGGGGCGTCCCTTCGAACCGTGTGGGCCGGCCTCTACGAGATGACCCCCGACCGCCAGCCGCTGGTGGGCAGCGTAGGCGCCCGGCCGGGGCTCTGGCTAGCCTGTGGCTTTTCCGGCCATGGGTTCATGATGGCGCCGCCCGTAGGGGAGAGCCTGGCGGCCGTGATGTGCGGCACCGCCCCGCGGATAGACATGAGCCCCTTCGCTCCGCTCCGCTTCTCCGGCGGAACTCTGGTCCCGGAGTCCGTGTTCATCTGACGACCGCTGGGCCCCCGACTGCCATCCAACGGCAACATCGAGGTCAAGCCGCCAAGACCATCGACGGACCGTCACTCCTCCCCATCCCGGCCGGCCCAGAGGCCTCGCGTGTGGTGCAGATGGCGCCGCATATGGCCCTCCACGAGCTTCGTGTCCCCGCTCTCCAGGGCGTCGAGGAGCTCGCCGTGCTCGGCGGCGGTGGGAACCAGGCGTCCGCTGAGCGCCAGGCCGGCGATCCCGTGCAGGCGGGCCTCGTCCCGCAACCTGGCCACCAGATCCACCAGCCGCCGGTTGCCCAGCCCCGCGAGCACCTCCAGGTGGAAGGTGCGGTCGGTCCAGAGGAATTCGATCAGTTGGCGGTGCTGGGCCTGGGCCAGCAGCTCACCGGCGAGGCCCCGGAGCCGCATGGTGTCCAGTGGGGCATGCTCCCGCGCCACCCGGACCACGGCCGGCAGCTCGACCAGAAGGCGGAGCTCATACAGCTCGTCGAGATCATGCTCGCTCAGCACCGGTACCCTGAAGC
>JAKBTP010000222.1:22930-36799 GCA_021844355.1 bacterium
CGGAGCCGCATGGTGTCCAGTGGGGCATGCTCCCGCGCCACCCGGACCACGGCCGGCAGCTCGACCAGAAGGCGGAGCTCATACAGCTCGTCGAGATCATGCTCGCTCAGCACCGGTACCCTGAAGCCGCGGTTGCGAACCACTTCGATCAAGCCCTCGCCAGCGAGGTCGAACAGGGCCTCACGGATCGGGGTGGCCGAGACGCCCAGCTGGGTGGCGAAATAGGAGACCGGATGCAACTCGCCGGCGCCGATCTGGCCGGCCACGATGCCACCACGGATGACGCTTCTGGCCCGGTCCCGGAGGCTGGCCCGGTCCAGAGGTGGAAGTCCGCTGCCGTCAGGACCGGAACCCTCGGGGTCCCGGGGCAATTTCGCCGCGAACCCCTGGCGGAGACGAGCCGACTGGCTGCCCCTTGACTCCCGGCCCATTGCGGTTCTATATAACACAGAGTTGCGGTGGAGAACCAAGCCGGCCGACCTCCACCAACGAGCAGAGGACTAGGGAGGGGTGAAGTGACAACCCGAACCTTGACGACCAGACTGCGGTGGGTGGGGGTGTTCGCCGCCACGGCAGGGCTGGCCCTGCTGGTGGCGGCCTGTGGATCCACGACCACGACCACGAGTCCCAAGACGCAGCTCGTGATCGGGTTCGCCAACCCGATCACCGGTGCCGAAGCGACCTACGGGGTCAGCGACCTCAACGCCGTCAACATGGCCGCCGCCCAGATCAATGCCAAGGGTGGCGTCGCCGGCCACAAGATCAAGATCATCTCCTGCGACACCAAGGCCGACCCCGCCACCGGGATCGCCTGCGCGCACCTGTTCGTCTCCGACAACGTCAACGCCGTGATCGGGTTCTTCAACTCCGACATCTCGATTCCCGCGTCCGGAATCCTGCATGCCGCAGGGATTCCGATGGTATCGGGCGCCTCCACCAACCCCCAGCTGACCCTTCAGGGATTCAAGAACGTCTTCCGGATCTGCGGCACAGACAACTTCCAGGGGCAGGTCGAGGCCGACTTCGTCTACAACGTCCTCCACATCAGGACTGCGGTCGCCATCAACGACGAGGAGACCTACGGCCAGGGGGTTTCCCAGTACTTCGTCTCCAACTTCGAGAAGCTGGGGGGGAGGATCCTCTCCCAGCAGGGCGTCCAGGCCACCACCACGGACTTCACCTCGCTTCTGACCCAGATCAAGAGCCTCAATCCGGGCGCCATTCAGTTCGGCGGCTTCAACCCCGCGGCCGGGCTGCTGGCCAAGCAAGCCAAGGAGCTGGGAATCAACGTTCCCTTCATCTCAGACGACGGCACCATCGGTCCGCTCTTCTACCAGACCGGCGGCACGGCCACCGTCGGAGCCTACCTGTCCAGTGAGCCGGCTCCCCAGGACCTGGCCACGGCCAAGGGTTTCGTCAGCCAGTACGTGAGCAGGTTCGGCAACCAGCCCACGGAGTTCGCCGGCTACAACTACGACTGCGTGTACGTCATCGCCCAGGCGGTGCGGGCGGAGAACTCCATCGCTCCTGCGGCCATCATCAAGGGCCTGGCCGGGATTCACGACTACCACGGGGTCACCGGGGTGGTCAACTTCGACAGCGTTGGCAACAACGTCACTCCCCAGTACCTGATCTACAAGGTTCAGCCCGGGGGCGGCAACGCGGTTGCCTGGAACCCCAACACCAAGGGCGCGTGACGGATCGCGACTGAGGGCAGGGTGGCGCCGGGGCGATGAGCCTGCAAGAGCTGCTCCAGCAGATCGTGAACGGTCTGGTGGTCGGCTCGGTATACGGGCTCGTCGCCCTCGGCTACACCATGGTCTACGGGATCGTGCGCTTGATCAACTTCGCCCAGGGGGCGCTCTTCGAAGCGGGTGCCTACCTGGGGGTGGCTACCTTCAGCCTGCTGGGGGCCTTCGGCACCCGGCAGCCATTGGTGGGTCTGCTGATTGCGTTGATCCTCTCCGCACTGTTCACCGGCGGGCTGGCCTACGTGGTGGAGCGGGTCGCCTACCGGCCGTTGCGCAATGCCCCGCCTTTGGCTCCCTTGGTCAGCTCGTTGGCGACTTTCTTCCTGATCATCAGCATCATCCAGGTGATCACCGGCGCGCAGCCCCTGAACTACCCCCAGGTGCTCTCCGTGACCCCCTGGTCCATCGGCCCGATCACCCTGGCCCCGACCTCGCTGCTGATAGCGGTGGTGGCCATCCTGCTGATGGTGGGGATCCACTTCTACGTCCAGCGCACCAAGATGGGCAAGGCGATGCGAGCGATCGCAGTCAACCGCAACGCCGCGGCCCTGATGGGGATCAACACCACGTGGGTGGTCACCTTCACCTTCATGCTGGGAGGCGCGATGGCGGCGGTGGCCGGAGTCCTCTTCGGCGTCGAGTACGGATCTGTCACCTACAACATGGGCGAGTTCTACGGGCTGGTGGCGTTCACCGCCGCAGTCCTGGGGGGCATCGGCAACGTCCCGGGGGCGCTGGTGGGAGGGCTGACCGTGGGTGTCCTGTCCAGCTTCGCCACCATCTTCCTGCCCAACCAATGGCAGGAGGCCATCGTCTTCGCCATCCTCATCCTGGTCTTGGCCCTGCGACCTCAGGGAATCCTGGGTGAACGGGTCGCGGAGAGAGCGTGAAAGCACTGGCCCGCCTCCGGGCGGTGAGGCGCCCGGAGGCCTCCTCCCAAGCCAGGCGCGCTGTGCGGGTCGCCGTGGTGCTGGGTGCGGTGGCCTTCGCCAGCGCTCCCTACTGGCTGGGCGGAACCTACTTCCCCGACATCTGGATCGACATGGGACTCTGGGGGATCATCGGGGTCGGGCTCAACGTGGTGATCGGGTTCGCGGGGCTGCTCGATCTCGGGTACATGGCGTTCTACGCGATCGGCGGATACGTCTTCGCCAACGCCGCCCTCTACCACGGGTTCAACCTCTGGGAGACGCTTCCCATCGGTGCGGTGGTGGCCCTGGTCTCGAGCGCGATCATCGGTTTCCCGACCCTGCGGGTCCGGGGCGACTACCTGGCCATCATGACCCTCGGGTTTGGAGGGATCGTCTACTTCGCGGCCGAGAATCTGACCGCCCTGACCGGAGGAGTCAACGGGCTGTACGGCTGGAAGACGCCCAGCCTCTTGGGGCACCCCTTCGTCACCCCCTTGGACTTCTACCCGTTCGTGCTGGCGCTCCTGGTGGTGGCGGCACTGGTCACCATGCACCTGCGCACCTCCCGCATAGGGCGGGCCTGGGCATGCATCAAGGATGACGAAATCGCTGCCGCCGCCTCCGGCATCCCGATCGTGCGTTACAAGCTGTACGCCTACATGCTGGGATCGGTCTGGGCCGGCTTGGCGGGGGCCCTCTTCGCCGCCAAGGAGGCGCTGATATCCCCCGAGAGCTTCACCTTCGACGCCTCCTTTTTTGCGGTGGCGATCGTGGTCCTGGGCGGCATGGGGTCCATCTCGGGGGTCATCATCGGCGGGATCTTCTACGTCGTCATCGCGGAGTGGTTGTCGGCCTACACCGGCACGCTCGGCGGGGTCATCTTCGCCGCCCTGCTCCTTCTGATGGTGCTGCTCCGCCCCCAGGGGCTGATTCCCTACCGGCCCACCTTCAACCGCCGCCGCCTGCTCCGGTACGGACTCCCGGAACCACCGGTGGTGGCTGATGACTACCGCCTTGGCCCCTGAGCCGCTGCTCGCGGTCAGCGATCTCTCAGTCAGCTTTGGGGGTGTTCAGGCCCTGGCTGAGGTGTCGTTCAGCCTGCAGCGGGACGAGATCCTCGGCATCATCGGACCGAACGGGGCGGGCAAGACCACGCTCTTCAACGTGGTGTCGGGGCTGGTCAAGGACTACCGCGGCAGCGTCGCCATGGGAGGCGTCGACCTACGGGGCAAGAGTCCCCAGCGGATCGTCGGCCTGGGGCTGCGCCGCACCTTTCAAAACGTCCGCCTCTTCAAGAGCCTGAGCGTCATCGACACCGTCCTTGCCGGCCAGCACCTCACTATCCGGGAGTCCGTCTTCGACTCCGCCTTCCGAACCCCGCGCTACCATCGCCAAGAGAGCATCGCGGTCCAGCGTGCCCAGCAGGTGCTGGCCTTTGTCGGCCTGGGACACGTGGCGCCCGGTGACATGGCGACTTCACTCCCCTACGGGGGCCAGCGCCGTCTGGAAATTGCCCGGGCCCTGGCCGGGTACCCGAAGGTGTTGATGTTGGACGAGCCGGCAGCGGGCATGAATGCCACGGAGAGCCGCAGCCTGGGAACCATGATCAGACGGATTGCGGCGACCGGGATCGGAGTGCTGCTGGTCGAGCACGACATGCGGGTGATCATGTCGGTCTGCGACCGGATCGTGGTCCTTAACTTCGGGCGCATGATCGCCCAGGGGACTCCAGAGGAGATCCGCTCCGACCCGGCCGTGGTCCGCGCCTATCTGGGCGACGAGGTCGGAGCGTGACCCTGCTCGAGGTCGAGTCACTGGTGGTCAGCTACGGGGCCATCCGGGCCGTCCGAGGCATCGACTTCGCTCTCTCCGACGGCGAATGTGTCAGCCTGCTGGGAGCCAACGGCGCGGGCAAGAGTTCCAGTTTGAAGGCGCTCTCGGGCCTGATGAGGCCGGCCAGCGGAAGAGTTCACTTTGACGGGAAGCCGGTGACCGGGCTCCCGGCCCACGAGATGGCCCGGATGGGCGTGACGCTGGTGCCCGAGGGCCGCCAGGTATTCGCCACGCTCACCGTTCGCGAGAATCTCGAGCTGGGTGGGTTCAACCAGTCGCACGAGCACAATCAGGAGGATCTGACCCGGGTCCTGGAGACGTTCCCCTCGCTCGAGGCCCGCCTCAACGCCCTTGCCGGCAACCTCTCCGGTGGCGAGCAGCAGATGGTGGCGTTGGGGCGCGCGCTGATGAGCCGTCCACGGCTGCTGATGCTCGACGAGCCCTCATTGGGGCTGGCGCCGCTGGTCGCCAGCCAAATCTTCGAGGTCATCCGGAGCATCGCGGCCTCCGGGATCGCTGTCCTGCTGGTGGAGCAGAACGTCCACCGGGCACTCGGCATCGCCAGCCGCGGCTACGTGTTGGAGCTGGGGGAGATTACCCTCCAGGGAAGCTCGGCCGACCTGCTGGCCAACGAGCACATTCGGCGGGCATACCTGGGGCATGGCATGGGCGAGGGGGAGTAGCTTGCGCTGGGTTGGCGCTGCCGAGGTTCGCCGAGGGCTCAGCCCGCGGGAGGCGATGGCGGCCATCGAATCGGCGCTCACTGAGCACCAGGCCGGAAGGGCGGGCTCCGCCGGGCGCTACATAGACGGCTCCACGGACGCGGCCCTGGCCCTGATGCCCGGGCACTACCTGGGCACAGTGGGCCTCAAGGCGATCACTCTGGTCGAGAGCAACCTCGCTCGCGGCCTGCCCACCCTGCAGGGCCTGGTGGTGTTGTTCGACCGCAATGATGGTCGGCTGCTGGCCGCGGTCGACGCCGAGAGCCTGACCGCGGTCCGGACCGCCGCCATCGCCGGATTCGCCACCGAGGCGCTGGCGCCCGAGGACGCTTCGAGCATGCTGCTGGTGGGCGCCGGAGCACAGGGACTCGGCCAGGTGGAGGCGGTGGTCGCGGTACGCCCCATCCGGCGCCTGATGATCTGGAATCGCACATCTCCCAGGGCACACGCGCTGGCCGATCAGGTGAGGGCCGCGCACCGTGGACTGAGAGTGGAAGTGGCTCGGGACTTGGCGGCAGCGGCTCGAGATGCGGATGTGATCACCCTGGCCACGGGGGCGGCGCTTCCTCTCCTCGACCTTGCGGACGTCAAGGCACGCTGCCACCTGAATGCCATCGGCTCATACCGGCCTGACCGGCGTGAACTCGGGTCCGACCTGGTGGCGGCAGCCAGCGTGTACGCGGATACGGTCGAAGGTTGCCTGGAGGAGGCCGGTGACCTCTTGATCCCCATCGCGGAGGGCCGACTGTCACGGGACCAGGTGCGCCCGCTGGCCACCGCCAGGTTCCGCCCCGACCAGCCGCTGACCCTGATGAAGAGTGTTGGCTCCGCGGTCTTTGATCTCGCCTGCGCCCATCGCCTGCTGGCACGGATCGGGCAGGATGGCACCTGAGCGGAGGCGGCCACAGGCCCCATCCGCTCACGGCTGGGCTCGGCGCTCGATGCACCAGTCGGCCTCCCGGACGTTGACGGTGATACGGCCCACCGGGACCTCCAGCCGCGGTGGTTACACGCCCCTTCCCTGCGGCACCGTATACCAATAGGCGCGGTTGAAGGCCCACTTCGCCGCATGCCAGAGCAGCGACGGCCGGGGTGGCACCGGCGGGTGATCGTAATCGAAGGAGAGAATGGTCGCCTGGCGCCTGCCCGTCTCGAGGAAGCAGACCACCTTGCCCCCATACCGGCTCCTGACCTGGTCCGGGCTGCGGCCCTCGATCGCGGCGGCGATCTCCTCGGTGACCACCGGAGCCTCGAAGTGCGCGGTCGAGCCGCTCTTGGAGATCGGCAGGTCGGTCGCATCCCCCAGCGCGTACACGTTCTCCGCCCCGGTCACCCGCAGGGTGTGGCGATCCACGCCCAGCCACCCGCCTGGACCAGCGAGCCCGGAAGTGATCGCCACGTCGGCGCCCTTGTGCGGCGGCACTAAGACCGCCAGGTCGAACTTGAAAGTCTCGCCCTCGAGCGAGGACAACTCATGCCTCTCGGGGTCCACGGACTCCACGTTCACGAAGGTGTCCAACTCGATCCCCCGCTTGGCGAAGATCGGTGCCACCAGCTTGGATGCGGACTCGATGGTGAAGGCACGGTTGAGCGGGGAGAGGAAGCGTATCGCCGTGCGGTCGCGCAGGCCGCGGCGGCGCAGGAACTCGTCCACCAGGAACGCGAACTCGACTGGCGCCGGCGGGCACTTGTAGGGCAGGCCCGCCACCCCTATGACCAGGGTGCCACCCCTGAAGTTGCGCAGCGCCTCGCGCAGCCGCTGCGCGTCAGGGAGGGAGTAGAAGGTGTAGGACGCCTCTCGGAGGTGGGGGATGGCATCGTAGTCGAGCGTGCAGCCGGTGGCGATCACCAGCTGGTCGTAGGGGAGGGATCCGCCCACCTCCAGGTGCACACGGGACGCTTCCGTGTCGATCCCGCCGACCCTGTCCACCACCAGTTCCACCCGGCGGTCGAGGAGGGAGCGGGTATCACGGGCCAACCACCTGGCGTTGGCCAGCCCCAGGGCCACGTAGAGGAAGCCGGGCTGGTAGACATGCATCCCGGTGGCATCGACAAGGTGGATGCGGGCTCCTCCAGGCAGGAGCTTGCGAGCGAGGAGATTGGCAGTCAGCAGGCCCCCCACCCCGCCCCCCACGATGACCACGTCCTTGGTCATCGCTCAGCGAACCTTGCGGGCGACGAACCGGGTGTACCCAACCTCGTCCTCCATCGCCACCAGGTCGTGCCCCGCCTTCTTGAGCCATGCCGGGATATCGGTTCGCGATCCGGGATCCTTCGAAAGGACCGCGATGAGGTCGCCGACCTCGGATCCGCGCACAGCGCGGATGAGCTCCATGAGGGGCCCGGGGCAGAAGGAGCCGCGCGCGTCGATCTCTCGCTGGACGGGAAGTGGCATCAGATCCTCCTTGACTCACCGTCGGAGATCCCCGCCCACGGCCCAGGCGCCATGGCGATGCCCGAGCGCCGTAAGGGGGGCCCCGATCAGATGAAGATCGTTCGACCGCCTTCTGAAAGCTGGATGAAGGTGCCGACCCCGATGACGTCATCGACGCTCGGATCCAGGTCCTCCTTGGCGAGGCCCATCAAGTCCATGGTCATCGCGCAGGCGTGGACATAGACGGTACCCAGATCCTTGGCGCCGGCGATCAACTGGCGCCATGACGGCACACCCTTGGCGATCATCATCTCCCCCACGGCCCGGCCCAGCTCCCCATACTCGGGGCTCATGGGGGGCGGGACCTTCGTCTGCTCCCGGCGGAACGCGTTCAATCCCCAGAAGGTCAGGAAAACGTGGGTTTCCACATCCATGGCGGCGGCCCCGGAAACGATGGTGGCGGCCGCCTGGAGGCGATCCGCGGTGCCGGAGAACAGGATCACGGACATCTTCTCGCTCACTGGTACTGCCTCCACGTTGGCTCGAACGGCCCCGGACGGGTGGAGCGCTCCGCGGTCCGTCTCCATCGCCTTGACCCCGACTCTAGCCGCGGTCCCCGTAGCCCTCTACCGTGGTTACCCGGGCCGCGCCGACCGGGTGATCACCTAGACGGTCAACTCCCGGGCGATCTCTCCAGCGGGCGGCCCAATGCCCGGCGCGGCCCCCACCTCGATGACCGGCTTCAGCGCAGCGCGGATGGCCCCTCTGCGGCGGTGCCTGACGGCTCAGCCCAGCCCTCCCGACGGCTGGGCTGAGCGCAGGTCACACGTCTTTGGAGCTGCGCTCCGCCAGTCGCGCCTGGGCGGCGGCCAACCGGGCACCCGGCACCCGGAAGGGCGAGCTCGAGACGTAGTCGAGACCCAGACGCTCGCAGACAGCGATCGACTGACTGTCGCCCCCGTGCTCGCCGCAGATCCCCACCTCGAGGCCCGGCCTCGCCCCCCTCCCCTCCTGGACCGCCAGCCCCATCAGACGACCGACCCCCTCGGGGTCAAGGTGCTCGAAGGGATTGGCGGGCAGGATGCCATCCTCGACGTAGCGGCCCAGGAACTTGCCCTCGGCGTCGTCCCGCGACACCCCGAAGGTCATCTGGGTCAGGTCGTTGGTGCCGAAGGAGAAGAACTGGGCGTGCTCGGCGATCGCCCCCGCGGTCAGCGCGGCCCTCGGGACCTCGATCATGGTCCCGATCTTGGTCTCGAAGCGCACCCCCTGTTCCTTGGCGACCTGCTTGAGGGTGGCCTCGATCACCAGGCGAGAGCGGCGTAGCTCCTCGGCATGCCCCACGAGCGGCACCATGATCTCGGGGATGGCGCGGACGCGGCGCTGGCGCAGCTGCGAGGCCGCCTCGGCGATGGCCCGCACCTGCATCTCGATGATCTCAGGGAACAGCAGGCCGAGCCGGC
Source organism: bacterium (assembly GCA_021844355.1). Lineage (GTDB taxonomy): Bacteria > Chloroflexota > Dormibacteria > Aeolococcales > Bog-877 > JAJYXT01. Next base: position 31,985 of record JAKBTP010000222.1, read on the forward strand.
ATCCTCGGAGGCCCAGCATGGGGTTCTGCTCGCGCAGCTCCTCGACCGCCACCAGGAGGCGCTCCGCCCGCTGCAGTTTCTTCCCGCTCTTCTTCAGTGCCCGGAGCCGGGTCACCTCCTCCAGCAGCTCGTCGTGACTGGGCAGGAACTCATGGAGGGGAGGGTCGATGAGCCGGATGATCACCGGCAGCCCCTGCATGGCCTCGAGGATGCCGAGAAAGTCGGCCCGCTGGAACGGGAGCAGCTGGTCCAGCGCCTCCCTGCGAGCGGTTGCGTCCTGGGCCAGGATCATCGCCTGCACATGGGGCAGGCGCTCCTGCTGCATGAACATGTGCTCGGTCCGGCAGAGCCCGATCCCCTCGGCCCCGAACTCCCGGGCCCGGCGAGCGTCCTCGGGGGTGTCGGCGTTGGCGTAGATCCTCAGGCGCCGCACCTGGTCGGCCATCTTCAGCAGCTTCTCAAGGTCTCCAGACACCCCTGCCTCGACCATGGGTACGGAACCCTGGATCACCCGGCCGGTGCTCCCGTCGATGGTGATGAGGTCTCCCTCCCTGATGGTCACCCCATCGGCGACAAAGCGCCGCTTCTCCAGGTCCACCCTGATCCCGTCACAGCCGGCCACGCATGGCTTGCCCATCCCTCTGGCCACCACCGCGGCGTGCGAGGTCCGGCCGCCCCGTGAGGTGAGCACTCCTTCAGCAGCGATCATTCCGTGCACGTCGTCAGGGTTGGTCTCGATGCGCACCAGGATGGTGCGCTGCCCCTTCTTGGCCATCTCCTCAGCCCGGTCGGCGTCGAAGACCGCCGCCCCGGTGGCCGCCCCCGGGGAGGCGGCCAGCCCCTGGGCCAGCGCCTTGACTTCCGCCCTCGGGTCGATCGCTCGGTGGAGGAGATGGTCCACCTGCTCCGGCTCCACCCGGGCCAGAGCCTCCTCGCGGGTGATCAGCCCCTCGTCCACCATGTCCACAGCGACCTTGACGGCGGCGGCCGCGGTGCGCTTGCCGGTGCGCGTCTGGAGCATGTAGAGCTTGCCCCGCTCGATGGTGAACTCCATGTCCTGCACGTCGCGGTAGTGCCGCTCCAGCCTCTCGGCGATCTCCTGAAACTGCCGGTAGACCTCCGGCAGGCTGGTCTCCAGGGTGGCGATCGGCTGGGGGGTGCGGATCCCGGCCACCACATCCTCGCCCTGGGCGTTGAGCAGGTACTCACCGTAGAGGCGACGCTCACCGGTTGAAGGGTCGCGAGTGAAGGCCACCCCGGTGCCGGAGTCCTCTCCCATGTTCCCGAACACCATCGCCTGCACGTTGACGGCGGTCCCCAGGGTGTGAGGGATGTGGTTGTACTCGCGGTAGGCGATGGCTCGCTTGCCGTTCCAGGAGGAGAAGACCGCGGCAATCGCCCCGGTCAGCTGCTCCCAGGGCTCCTCCGGGAAAGGATTGCCGGTCCGGCGCTCGATGATCGCACGGTAGGTGGAGGCAAGCTGCTCCAGGGAGTGGGGGTCGAGCTCGGCGTCGGTACTCACCCCCTGGCGGCGCTTGGCCGCTTCCAGCTCCTCGTCGAAGAGCTCGCCCTCGATGCCAAGGACGATCCGTCCATACATCTGGACGAACCTTCGGTAGGCGTCCCGGGCGAAGCGCAGGTCCCCGGTGGCTTGGGCCAGCCCCTCCAGGGTCGTCTGGTTCAGGCCGAGGTTGAGTACCGTGTCCATCATCCCTGGCATGGAGAAGGCGGCACCGGACCGCACCGAGACCAGGAGAGGGTCCTTGGGGTCGCCGAAGCGCCGGCCGGCGGTGGCCTCGAGCTTCTGCAGGTGGACTCGGACCTCCTCCATCATCCCGTCCGGGAAGGTCCCCCTCTCCAAATACGCCAAGCACGCCTGCGTGGTGATGGTGAACCCGGGGGGCACGGGTAGCCCGGCCCGGGTCATCTCGGCCACTCCCGCGCCCTTGCCCCCGAGCAGGCCCCGCATCTCGGCGTTGCCCTCCTCGAAGTCGTACACGAACTTGCGAGCGGTGGCGGCCTTGGTCCTCGGGCGGGTCCTGGCGACGGTCTGCGACATGGAAGCTGGCCTCCTTTCCCCTTGAATCCTCCCTGCTGTGAGTTTAGACCGGCGGACGGCCCAGACTCCCCGCCGAACGATAAGATCGCTCGGGGTTGAGTTGATCAAAAGCGTGGAAAGCTGCACGGGATGGCGATGCGCATGGGAGGGGGACCCCGCCGCCTGATGGCCGGATACCAGGGGGAGCGCCCTCCGGGGAAGATCCAGCGCAGCACCCTGCTGCGGGTGATCCGCCTCTTCCGCCCCTATCGCTGGAAGGTCACCGGCGTTCTGCTGATCTTGGTGGTGGTGGCGGGCCTCGGGATCGTCAACCCGGTGATGCTGAAGCTGATCATCGACGACGCCATCCTGAAGCGCAACGTCCATCTGCTCATCATCTTCGTGGGAGTGATGGTGATAACCCCGGTGGTAAGTACCGGGCTCGGGGTTTGGCAGACCTACCTCAACGCGGTGGTCGGCCAGAGGATGATGCAGGACCTTCGGGTGGCCCTATACAGCCATCTCCAGAGCCTGCCCCTGCGGTTCTTCACCGCCACCCGCACCGGGGAGATCCAGTCGAGGCTCACCAACGACGTCGGGGGGGTGGACTCGGTGATCACCAACACCGCCACCAGCATCGTCTCCAACCTGACGAGAGCCGCCGCCACCCTGACCGGCATGGCGGTTCTCAGCTGGCAGCTGACCCTCCTCTCGGTGGCGCTCATGCCGGTCTTCCTTCTGGTTACGGCCCGGGTGGGAGAGGTGCGCAGGCGGGTCAGCGCGGACACCCAGGCCACCCTGGCCGACCTCTCGGCGATCGCCGAGGAGACGCTTTCGGTGAGCGGGATCCTGCTCAGCAAGGTCTTCGGCCGGGAAAAGGTCACCCAGCAGCGCTACGTCAACGAAACCGGGCGGCTCACCGATCTCATGATCCGCCAGCAGATGGTGGGACGGTGGTTCTTCGGCTTCATCTCCACCTTCTTCTCCATCCTGCCCGCCCTCGTCTACCTGGTGGCGGGGCTCTTCCTCGGCGCCGGCCGTACCGGAGGGGCGTCGGTGGGCACGCTGGTGGCCTTCACCACCTTCCAGTCGCAGCTCTTCTTCCCCGTCGGGCAGTTGCTCAACATCCAGGTCGAGCTGCAGGGCGCACTGGCCCTGTTCGAGCGCATCTTCCAGTACCTCGATGAGAAGGTGGAGATCCAGGACCGCGAGGGGGCCGTGGCCATACCGGCTGCCTCGATCCGGGGGGAGCTGGCCTTCGACAGGGTCTCCTTCAGGTATGAACCGGACTCCCCGCCCGCGGTGCGCGAGATCTCCTTCCACGCCAGCCCGGGCCAGCTGATCGCGCTGGTAGGACACAGTGGCGCAGGCAAGAGCACCCTCACCTACCTGGCGGCCCGCCTATACGACGTGGACGAGGGCCGGGTGACCCTGGACGGCCACGACCTTCGCGACCTCACTCAGGAGACTCTCCGGAATGCGATCGCCGTCGTGACCCAGGAGACCTTCCTCTTCCACGGCACGATCAGGGAGAACCTTCTGGTGGGAAAGGCGGACGCGAGCCAGGAGGAGCTGGAGCAGGCGGCCCGAGCGGCCTCCATCCACGACAGGATCAAAGAGCTCCCCGATGGCTACGACACCATGACCGGGGAGCGGGGCTACCGCCTCAGCGGTGGGGAAAAGCAGAGGGTGGCGCTGGCGCGGGCCATCCTCAAGAACCCCCGGGTGCTGGTCCTGGACGAGGCCACCAGCGCCCTGGACACCCGCAGCGAGCGGGCCATACAGTCGGCGCTGGAGAGGCTGATGGAGGGGCGCACGACCATCGCCATCGCCCACCGCCTCTCCACCATCCTGGCTGCGGACCAGATACTGGTGCTGGACCACGGCGAGATCGTGGAGCGGGGCACCCACACCGAGCTCCTGGCCCAGGAGGGGGTTTACTCCCGCCTCTACTTCGAGCAGTTCGCCAGCTCCGACCTGGAGCGGGTGGGTTGAGCCGGCTGACGGATCCACCGGGTTGCTGATCGCCACCTGGAACGTCAACTCCATCCAGGCGCGGTTGCCCCTGGTGATGGCGTGGCTGGAACGGCGCGGGCCCGAGGTGCTCCTCGTCCAGGAGACCAAGTGCGCGCCCGGCGCCTTCCCCACGGCCGAGGTGGAGGCCGCCGGCTACCAGGTTGCAGAGCACGGAGAGGGGAGGTGGAACGGGGTGGCGATCCTGTCCCGGGTCGGCCTGGGCCAGGTGGACATCGGACTCGACCTGGCGGCCCCCGATGGCCGGGTCGAGGCCCGCTATCTGGCGGCCGATTGCGGCCCCCTGCGCGTCGCCAGCGTCTACGTTCCCAACGGTCGGGAGCTCGGCCACCCCTACTTCGCCTACAAGCTGGCCTTCCTGGAAGCCCTAAGCGAGCGAGTCTCCGGGGAGATGGCGGGAGGGAAGCCCTTCGTCCTCGGCGGAGACTTCAACATCGCCCCCAGGGACAGCGATGTCTTCGACCCGGCGGCCTTCGTGGGACAGACCCACGTGAGCCCGGAGGAACGTGACGCCCTGAGCGCGGTGCTTGGAACGGGAGTCGTCGATCTGGCGGACCTACCGGGCCAGACCCCCTCCTACACCTACTGGGACTACCGGCAGGGATTCTTCCGTCGGGGCTTGGGCATGCGCATCGACCTGCTGCTGGGATCCCCGGAGGCTGCCCGGGCGACGACACTGGTTGAGGTCGATCGCTCCGCCCGAGCGGCCTCCCGCCCCAGCGACCACGCCCCGCTGACAGCCA
>JAKBTP010000132.1 GCA_021844355.1 bacterium
GTCCATCCCGGCTCTCTCGCCGCAGCTGCCGAGCGCCTCCCACACCTGGCTTCCCTGGGTTTCGACGTCCTCTACCTCACCCCGATCCACCCGGTGGGGGTCACCGGCAGGCGGGGACGGAACAACGCCCCAGCGGCCCTCCCTGGCGACCCAGGCAGTCCCTGGGCCATCGGCTCCGAGGCGGGGGGGCACATGGAGGTGGACCCCGAGCTGGGAACCATGGAGGACTTCCGCCGGCTTCTCGCGCGCGCCGAAGCGGTGGGGATGGAGGTGGCCATGGACTATGCCCTCCAATGCTCACGCGACCACCCCTGGGTACGAGAGCATCCGAACTGGTTCCGCCGCCGGCCAGACGGCTCCATCCGACCGGCTGAGAATCCCCCCAAGCGGTACGACGACATCTACCCTCTCGACTTCAACTGCCCGGAGTGGAGGGCACTCTGGGCGGCCTGTTACGAGATCCTCGATCACTGGGCCCGCCAGGGGGTGCGGACCTTCCGGGTCGACAACCCCCACACCAAGCCGGTGCCCTTCTGGGAGTACGTGGTGGGTCGCCTCCGGCTCGAGCACCCGGACGCCATCCTCCTGGCGGAGGCGTTCACCGCCCCGGCGATGATGCGCGAGCTTGCCAAGCTCGGCTTCTCCCAGTCCTACACCTACTTCACCTGGAGGCAGACCAGGGACGAGCTGGCGGCCTATGGGCGCGAGCTGGCGGAGGAAACCGCCGACTACCTGCGTCCGAACTTCTTCGTCAACACCCCCGACATACTCACCGCCCAACTGCAGGAGGGTGGCGCGGGTGCCTTCCGCTCCCGGCTCCTTCTCGCCTCCACCCTATCCTCGAGCTATGGGATTTACAGCGGCTTCGAGCATCTGGAGCGGGCGGCGCTGGGGCCCGGGAGTGAGGAGTACCTGGACTCCGAGAAGTACCAGTACCGCCCCCGGCCCGGCCACGGCGACCCGGCCATGGAAGCGCTCATCTCCACCGTGAACGCCGCCCGGCGGGCTCACCCAGCTCTGCAGCAGTTCCGCCGGCTCTTCTTCCACTGGGCCGACCAACCCGACATCCTGTGCTACTCCAAGACGACGCCTGGTCTCGGGGACCGGGTACTGGTGGTTGTGAATCTCGATCCCTGGCAGGCCCACGAGTCCATGGTCCACCTTGATCTGACTCGGCTCGGCTTGAGTCCCGACGCCAGCTTCGCGCTCACGGACCTGCTGGACGGGGCGGAGTACCGCTGGCACGGAGCGCACAACTACGTGCGCCTGGACCCCGCTCGAGCCCCCGGTCACCTCTTCGCGGTGGTGCCGTGACGTCCCGGGAGCCCTCCCGCTGGTACCAGGATGCGGTCATGTACGAGGTGCTGGTTCGCGGCTTCTACGACAGCAACGGCGACGGCATCGGCGACCTGCCCGGACTCACCTCCAAGCTCGACTACCTCAACTGGCTCGGTGTCGACTGCATCTGGTTGCTCCCAGTCTTCGCCTCGCCGCTCCGGGACGGTGGCTACGACATCTCCGACTTCTATGCCATCCACCCCGACTACGGCACCGTTGAGGACTTCCGGGAGCTGATCGAGGCGGCCCATGCAAGAGGAATCCGGGTCATCTCGGATCTGGTGATGAACCACACCTCGGACCTGCACCCCTGGTTTCAGGAGGCCCGGAGCAGCCCCACCTCGCCGAAGCGGGATTGGTACCTGTGGAGCGACACCAACTCGCGGTACCGCCAGGCCCGGGTCATCTTCGTCGACACCGAGACTTCCAACTGGACCTGGGACGAGGTGGCCGGTGCCTACTACTGGCACCGCTTCTTCCGCCACCAGCCCGACCTCAACTACGACAACCCCGAGGTCCAGGAGGCCATGCTGGACGTCATCCGCTACTGGCTGGGCATGGGGCTGGACGGGCTGCGGCTGGATGCGGTGCCCTACCTCTTCGAGCGCGAGGGCACGAACTGCGAGAACCTGCCTGAGACCCACCAGTACCTGAAGCGGGTCCGGGCCGTTGTGGACGCCGAGTTTCCCGACCGGGTGCTGCTGGCAGAGGCGAACCAATGGCCCCGGGACGTCCGCGCCTACTACGGCGAGGGGGACGAGTGCCAGATGTGCTTCCACTTCCCCCTCATGCCAAGGATGTTCATGGCTCTGCGCCAGGAGCAGCGCTACCCGATCACCGAGATCCTGGCGGACACCCCAGCCATTCCGGACGGCTGCCAGTGGGGCCTGTTCCTGCGTAATCACGACGAGCTGACCCTGGAGATGGTGACCGACACCGAGCGTGACTACATGTATGCCGAGTTCGCCGCCGACCCGCGCATGAAGCTCAACCTGGGCATACGTCGGCGTCTTGCCCCGCTACTGGGCAACGGCCGCCGCCAGATGGAGCTCTTCATTGCCTTGCTCCTCTCCCTCCCCGGGACCCCGATCCTCTATTACGGGGACGAGATCGGGATGGGTGACAACGTTTACGTGCGGGACCGCGATGGCGTCCGCACCCCGATGCAGTGGAACGCCGACCGGTGCGGTGGATTCTCCCGCGCCGACTTCGCTCAGCTCTACCTGCCCCCACTGATGGATCCGGTTTACGGCTACCAGGCCTGCAATGTGGAACAGCAGCAGCGCAGTGAGAGCTCACTGTTACAGTGGGTGCGGAGGTTCGTTCGGGTGCGCCAGGCCCACCCGGTCTTCGGGCGCGGGGACTTCACGATTGTGGAAGTCAACAACCCCTCAGTTTTCGCGTTCGTGCGATCCTCTGCGGATGAGGAGGTGCTGTGCGTGAACAACCTCTCGCGCTTCGCCCAACCGGCGAGCCTGGCGCTGCCCGCCTACTCCGGACGCTCCCCGGTGGAACTGGTGGGCAGGGTCCCCTTCCCGAAGATCGGAAGGTCACCCTATCCGCTGACACTCGGGCCCCACGGCTTCTACTGGTTGCGGCTCGAGCCAGGGTCTTGACCCTCGAGCTGGACCAGCTGCCTCAGCTGTTCGCCGAGATCGCCAGGTGGCTCCCCGGTCAGCGCTGGTTCGGTCACAAGGCGGAGGGTCCGACTTTCGTGCGTCCTCGGGCGATCCTCTGGGTCTCCCCCCTCCCCCATCCCCGGGCCCTGGTCCTGGCCGAGGTCGGGCTGGACTCTGGAACCGTGGCCGCCTACCACCTTGGCCTCGACTTCGACCCCGCCGGCTCACCGGAAGCTGGCGACGTCATCTGGGAGGGAACTGACCCCCAAGAAAGGCGCTGGTCGGTCAGGGAGGTGCTCTCCCAGCCGGCGTTTTCCCGAGCGCTCATTGGGGCTGCGCGCTCGGGGTCGGCAGAGGCCGCGCACCTGGTGGTGACCCCGGCGGGGGCAGAGGAACACCTCACCTCCGCCGATGGCGCCCGGGCGCTCGGACTGGAGCAGAGCAACAGCAGCCTTGTCGTGGGCGAACGGGTGCTGGTCAAGTTCTACCGCAGAGCGTGGCCGGCCCCCAGCCCGGAGGTGGAGCTGACCTCGGCCCTCACCCGAGTCGGATTCCCGGCCATCGCCCCGGCCCTGGGGTCCATGGAGCTGGAGGCAGGAGGTGATCGCACCACCCTGGGCCTGATCCAGCGCTACCTGGCCAACTCCACCGAGGGGATGGTGCTGGCCCAAACCTCGCTTCGGGATTTGGAGGGCGATCTGCTCATGGAGGCCGACGGAGACGTTCCACCTCCTGAGCGGTGTCGGCGAGCTGTGCTGCAACAGGGCGGGTCATTCCTTCCAGCTGCCCGGGAGCTAGGTCACCTGACCGGGGCGCTGCACCTGGCGCTCGCTTCTCCGGCCAGTGGCCTAAAGCCACCGGCCGCCGAAATGGAGAGTTCCGACGTGCAGTCGATCCGAGACCGGGGACTGCAGCACCTCGAGCGGCTGCTCCAGGTGCGCGAACCTCGCCTGGAACCACTGCGGGTTCGCGCGGCGGATGTTCGGCGGGTCCTCGTTGAAGCCGGCAGCCTGCCCCGGGCCGGGAGCAAGATCCGGGTCCACGGGGATTTGCATCTCGGGCAGGTCGTCCGAAACGACGAGGGGTGGCACTTCTTGGACTTCGAGGGCCGCCCATCTGAGCCGCCCGCACTCCGGCGCCAGCTGGCGTCTCCACTGCGGGACGTCGCCGGGATGCTTCGCTCCCTGGAGTACGCCGCAGCCCTGGCCCTGCGTCAGCAGGTGCACCCCGACGAGGCCAACGCCAGGACGCTAAGTCCGTACGGGCTGGCCTGGGCCGAGGTGATGAGGGAGGCCTTCTGGCTGGCCTACTGGCGCGACCCCGGGGTGCTGGCGCTCCTGCCCCCCGCCCCGGAGGACCGGGAGCTCCTGCTGCGGGCACTGGAGCTCAATCAGTGCCTCTATGAGCTCGAGTACGAGATCAACTTCCGGCCGGACTGGATCGAGATTCCCCTCGAGGGGATAGTGCGCCTGGTCGCTGCGGGGAGCTGGTGACCGGGCCCGAGGTCACCGCTGAGCAGGTGGGGCTCCTGCGGTCTGGCCGCAGTCAGGACCCCCACTCCATACTCGGCCTGCATCGTCGCGGCGAGGCCGGGATGGCCCTGGTCTGGCGGCCCGGCGTAGCCGGACTCAGGGGGGTCGTGGGCGAAGAGGTCTTCCCCTTCCGACAGCTCGAGGAGGATCCGGAGTTTCAGCTTGCCACGCTGAACCCGCGGCAGATGTCAGCCGCCGAGGAGCTGGCGCGTTCGGGGATGCCGCCCTTCCTGCTCGAGCGGGAGTCCGCGGGACAGACAGAATCTGTGCCGGCCGACCCGTACAGCCTCAGCCCGACTCTTGGTCCCCAGGACCTTCACCTCCTGGCGGAGGGAACCGATCGGTACCTGTACCGCCACCTGGGCGCCAACTTCCGGACGCACCAGGGGGTCCAGGGGACGGCCTTTGCGGTCTGGGCGCCCAACGCCCTCGGGGTTCGGCTCGTCGGCGCGTTCTGCGGGTGGGACTCCCCCACCCTGCCCATGCGCAACCTAGGTGCCGCAGGGATCTGGGAGATCTTCGTCCCCGGAGTGGAGGCGGGAACCCTTTACAAGTTCTGGATCCTCCGCGCGGACGGGAGCTGGGTGTACAAGGCAGATCCCGTCGGACGGCGCATGGAGGTGCCGCCGCGGACCGCCAGTGTCGTCGCGGCACCGTTGGTTCCGGCGGGCCCCGAGTGGCGCCTGGCTCGTGACGCGGGCGAGCCGCTGAGCTCTCCCATCAGCGTCTACGAGGTGCACTTGAATTCCTGGCGCCGACGGGAAGATGGGTCACCACTCACCTACCGCGAGTTGGGTGAGGAGTTGGGCGCCTACGCCCGGGAGCTCGGCTTCACCCATGTGGAGCTGATGCCCGTGGCCGAGCACCCATATGGGGGCTCCTGGGGCTACCAGGTGAGCGGCTACTACGCCCCCACCGCCCGCTTCGGCAGTCCTCAGGACTTTCTTGACATGGTCAACTCGCTGCACCAGGCCGGGGTCGGAGTGATCCTTGACTGGGTCCCAGCCCACTTTCCCCGGGACGATTTCGCCCTCAACAGATTCGACGGAACCGCCCTTTATGAGCACCAGGATCCCCGCCTCGGGGTGCACCCGGACTGGGGAACCGCCATCTTCAACTTCGGGCGCCGCGAGGTCCGCAACTTCCTGGTGGCCAATGCCCTCTACTGGCTCGACGAGTTCGATGTGGACGGCCTCCGGGTTGATGCGGTGGCCTCCATGCTCTATCTCGATTACAGCCGCAAGCCGGGCGAGTGGGTCCCCAACCGGTTCGGAGGCCGGGAGAACCTGGACGCGGTGGAGTTCCTCCGCGAGGTCAACGTCGCCGTCTATGGGGAGCATCCCGGCGCCCTGATGATCGCCGAGGAGTCCACCGCCTGGCCGGGAGTCAGCCGCCCGGTATACACCGGTGGGTTGGGCTTCGGCCTCAAGTGGAACCTCGGCTGGATGCACGACACCCTCGACTACTTCTCGCGTGACCCCATCCACCGCCGCTACCACCACAACGCCCTGACCTTCAGCCTGATGTACGCGTTCAGCGAGAACTTCCTGCTACCCCTCTCCCATGACGAGGTGGTCCACGGCAAGGGCTCCTTGCTCAGCCGGATGCCCGGCGACGACTGGCGGAAGTTCGCCAATCTCCGCGCGCTCTACGGGTACATGTGGGCCCATCCGGGCAAGCAGCTGCTGTTCATGGGGAGCGAGTTCGGCCAGCGCCGGGAGTGGGATTCCGACTCGAGCCTGGACTGGCAGCTGTTGGACCGTCCAGAGCACCTCGGGGTGCAGCGCTTGGTCCGCGACCTGAACCGCATCTACCGGGCCCAGCCCTCCCTCCACGAACTGGACTTCGATCAGAGAGGTTTCCGCTGGATCGACGGCAGCAACGCCGATGCCAACGTCATTGGCTTTGCCCGCTTCGCGGAGGATCCTGGCCGGCACCTGGTCTGCCTCTGCAACCTCTCACCCGTCCCCCGCTTCGGTTACCGGGTGGGGCTGCCCACGCCCGGTCCGTACCGCGAGGTCCTGAACACCGACAGCCGCCACTACGGGGGCAGCGATGTCGGCAATCTGGGAGTGGTGGAGTCCGGTCCCACTCCCTGGCACGGGTTGCCCAACTCGGCCACGGTGACGCTCCCCCCGCTGGCCACGGTCTGGCTTGCCCCGGGACTGCGGCCGGACTGATCGGCCCGCAGCGTCCGCTACTTCTCTCCAAAGATACGGGGCTCTCGGGTGAACGGGTAGGTGGCGATGTAGAGCTTCACCACCCTCCCTTCCGAGTCTCGCACCACCCGCATCTCCTCTCCACGCTCAGCCCCCCGCTCGCACACCCAAAGGTCCCCTTCGAGCCGGCGGTACCGTTCGGGCTGGGCTTCGGGGGCGCCGGCGGGCCGCGCCTCGAGCGCCTCCCCGGACCAGGAGAAGACCCACTCAGTCCACTCGGACCACCAGCGGCCGAGGACTCCTTCCACCTCCCTTGGTGCCGGTGTTCCCGGGAGCCACGGCTTCCCCGCCACCTCTCCCACCGCCTCGAGGATGTCCGCTGCCAGTTGGGCGATGGCGACGCCGGATCCCGTGTTGCACAGTAGAGCGACCGACGTCCCGAACTGGGGGGCGCTGAAGGCGGCCGCTAGGAACCCCGGCATCCCCCCCGTATGCCCGACGAAGACGTTGGTCCCCCTCCTCACCAGCATCAACCCCAGGCCCCAGGCGATCGTCCAGCCCGCGAGGTCGGCGAGAACCCTGGGGATGCGCATCA
>JAKBTP010000036.1 GCA_021844355.1 bacterium
CGGCGGGCGCACAGAGAGCACAGCTCGAAGAGCAGGTCGACGCCGGGCAGGCGCTCCGGCAGGGGGCGCCCCAGCCAGGCCGCGGCCCACGAGATCCCCGCCCCATCGGCCAGAACAAGCCCGGCCCGGAGGAGGACCTCCCTGAACTCGGAGTCGCTGCGAGCGCGCATCACCATCTCCGGGTTCACGGTCACAATCTGCAGAGGCTGGGCGGCCGCGCCCTGGGCGAGGACCCGCTCGCATCTTCGTATGGCCTCCTCCCGGCCGACGGCGTCCACCGGCACGCCCAGGATCTCGATCCTGCCCGATCCGGGCTCAGGCTGGGGTATGGTGGCTGTCAACGGGCGAGCCTGCTGTTCCAACACAGCGCGAGTATAGATTGGGGCGCAGCGGGCCAAGGGCCCGCGCTTGACCCGTTACGAAGTTGCGAACTCCCGTATCATTCCCGCCCCCGGCGCCGCTGCCGCTCGACCGCCTCCAGACGTGCGCTGGCCACCTCCAGCTCCCGGCTGAGCTCCGCAAGCTTCTCATCACCCGATGATGAGGCACGGGCCACAGCCTCCTCTGCCGCCTTGCGCATGCTCTCAGCGCGGTCCAGGGGGATGGCGTCACAACGCTCCCCGCGCTTAGCCATGACCGAGACCCTCTCCGGCAGAACCTCCAGGAAGCCATCCTCCAGGAAGAAGTAGTCCTCCTTCTCGCCCCGGCGCACCATCACCTCTCCGGGCTTGAGCCAGGTGAGCAGTGGCGAGTGGCCGGGGAGAACCCCCAGGTCGCCATCGGCGCCTCTCAGCACGATGAAGTCGCACTCACCCTCGAAGAGCGGCTTCTGACTGGCCAGCAGCCTGGTCTTGACCGCCACCTCAGGCGGCCGCCTCTGGTTCCTGGCCCCGGTTGAGGGTGCGCCCGTTCTCTATCGCCTCGTCGATCGTGCCCACCATCCGGAAGGCCTGCTCGGGAAGGTCGTCAAGGCTCCCGGAGAGGATCTCCTTGAAGCCCCTCACTGTCTCCCGCAGGGGCACGTACTTGCCGGGGCGCCCGGTGAACTGCTCCGCCACGAAGAAGGGCTGGCCCAGGAACTGCTGCACCCGGCGGGCCCGGTCCACGGTCCGGCGGTCCTCGTCGGAGAGCTCCTCCATCCCCAGGATGGCGATGATGTCCTGAAGGTCCTGGTAGCGCTGCAGCACCCGCTGCACCCCCAGAGCCACCTCGTGGTGTTCCTGGCCCACGGTCCTGGGCTCCAGGATCCGGCTGAAGGAGTCCAGAGGGTTCACGGCCGGGTAGATGCCGAGCTCGGAGATGCGCCTGTCCAGGGACACCGTCGCGCCCAGGTGGGCGAAGGTGGTCTGGATGGCGGGGTCGGTGAAGTCGTCAGCGGGGACGTAGACCGCCTGCACCGAGGTGATCGAGCCCTTGTTGGTGGAGGTGATGCGCTCCTGGAGGTCTCCCATCTCGGTGGCCAGGGTGGGCTGATAGCCCACCGCCGACGGCATCCGGCCCAGCAGGGCGGAGACCTCGGAGCCGGCCATCATGTAGCGGAAGACGTTGTCGATGAAGAGAAGGACGTCCGCTCCCTCCTCGTCCCGGAACTCCTCCGCCATGGTGAGGCCGGTGAGCGCGATCCGGGCCCGAGCCCCGGGGGGCTCGTTCATCTGTCCGAAGACCAGGGCGGTCTGGTCGATGACCCCGGACTCGTGCATCTCCCCGAAGAGCTGGTTGCCCTCCCTGGTGCGCTCTCCCACCCCGGCGAATACGGAATAGCCCTGGTGCTCCTTGGCGATGTTGCGGATGAGCTCCATCACGATGATGGTCTTACCCACCCCGGCTCCTCCGAAGAGCCCGATCTTGGAGCCCTTGGCGAAGGTGCAGATCAGGTCCAGCACCTTGATCCCCGTCTCCAGGATCTCGGTGGAGACGGCCTGCTCGGAGACCGAGGGCGCCTCCCGGTGGATGGGCAGCCGCTTCTCCACCTTGAGCTCCGGGCCGCCGTCGATGGTCTCGCCTATGACGTTGAACATCCGCCCCAGGACGCCCTTGCCGACCGGGACCTGGATCGGAGCCCCGGTGGCCCTCACCTTGTCGCCGCGGCGCAGCCCGTCGGTGGACTCCATGGCGATGCAGCGGGCAACGTCGTTGCCCAGGTGCTGCTGGACCTCGAGCACCAGCCGCGGACCGTCGTGCTCCACCTCCAGGGCGTCCAGGATATGGGGCAGGTCGCTCTGGTCGAAGGCGACATCCACCACCGCTCCGATGACCTGCAGAACCTCGCCCAGGCCCTTGGTCTCTCTCTTCTGCTTGCTCTTCGCCATCACCACCTCCTCAGCGCCGGGCCGCCTGCAGGGCCTCGGCGCCACCGATTATCTCCATCAGTTCCTTGGTGATCCCCGCCTGGCGCACCTTGTTGGCGGTGAGCGAGAGCTCGCGGATCACGTCGCCGGCGCTGGATGAGGCGTTCTGCATCGCGATCATCTGGGCGCCGTAGAAGCTCGCCTGGTTCTCCACCACCGCGTGGTAGACCTGGCTCAACAGGTAGGCCGGCATCAGCCGCTCCAGCACCGCCTCCCCGTCGGGCTCATAGATGTAGTCACCCTCGGTCTGGGGGCCCTCCTGCGGCTCGGCCGGCGGCACCGGCACCAGCTGCTGCACGGTGGGCACCTGGGTGAGCAGGTTCTTGAAGCGGGAATAGGCGAGGACTATTCCCGAGACCTCCTGGTCCAGGTATGCCTTGGTCGCCCGCTCCACGGCGGGCCCGAGCTCTCCCATCTCCAACTGGTCGGGCAACCCGACCCGGTGGTGGATCATCTCCACCGGCATCCGCCTGGAGAAGTCGACAGCCTTGCGCCCTATCGCCACCACCAGGTAGCGGGGGCCGAAGTTGCGCAGCATGTGGGAGTGGGCGGCCCGGATGGTGTTGGCGTTGAGGGATCCCGCCAGTCCCCGGTCGGAGGTGACCAGGATCAAAAGGCCACGCCCCTTCTCCTGCGGGACCAGGAACGGGTGGCGGTACTCCTTGCCGATCTTGGCCACATCGCGGGCCGCCTGGTCCATCGCCAGGGCGTAGGGCCGACAACCCTCGGCCCGCGCCTGGGCGCGCCGCATCTTGGCGGCCGCCACCATCTGCATCGCCCTCGTGATCTGCTCGATGTTGCGGACCGCGCGGATGTGCCGCCGGATGTCGCGAAGGGTCGCCAATCAGAGGCCCTCAGCTGCCTTCGGCGCCGGCCTGGTCGCCCAGGTCGAAGCCCTGGATGAACTCATCGAGGGCGGAGCGAAGCTCCTTCTCCATCGCCTCGTCGAGCGCCTTGCGCTCCTCGATCGCCTGGCCCAGGGAGCTGTGGGTCTGCTCGATCCAGCGCCGGAACTGCTCGTCCCACTCGGAGATCTTCTCCACCGGCACCTTGTCCAGATAGCCGTTGGTGCCGGCGAAGATGGTCATCACCTCGTGGGCCAGGGACACCGGCTGGTACTGGTCCTGCTTCAGCAGCTCGGTCAGCCGTCGGCCCCTCTCCAGCTGATCCCTGGTCGACTTGTCCAGGTCTGAGGAGAACTGGGCGAAGGCGGCCAGCGCCCGGAACTGAGCCAGGTCCAGGCGCATCCCGCCCGCCACCGAGCGCAGCGCCTTGGTCATGGCGTCCCCTCCCACCCGGCTGACCGAGAGGCCGACCGAGATGGCCGGCCTGGTGCCGGCGTAGAAGAGGTCGCCCTCCAGGTAGATCTGCCCGTCGGTGATGGAGATGACGTTGGTGGGGATGTAGGCGGAGACATCGTTGGCCTGGGTCTCGATGATCGGCAGCGCGGTAAGCGACCCACCGCCCTTTTCCTGTGAGAGCCGGGCGGCCCGCTCCAAGAGCCTCGAGTGCAGGTAGAAGACATCCCCGGGATATGCCTCCCGGCCCGGGGGCCGGCGCAGCGCCAGGGAGATTTCACGGTACGCCCAGGCGTGCTTGCTCAGGTCGTCGTAGACGACCAGAGCGTCCTCACCACGCTCCATGAACCACTCGCCCATGGTGCAGGCCGCGTAGGGGGCGAGGTACTGCAGCGCGGCCGGTTCGGCGGCGGTGGCGGAGACGATGATGGTGTGCTCGAGCGCCCCGTACTCCTCCAGCAGGGCGGCGACCCGGGCCACCGAGGTCGCGGTCTGGCCGATCGCCACGTAGATGCAGGTGAGGTTCTTGCCCTTCTGGTTGATGATGGTGTCGATCGCGATCGCGGTCTTGCCGATCTGGCGGTCGCCGATGAGGAGCTCGCGCTGGCCCCGGCCGATCGGCACCAGGGCGTCGATCGCCTTGATCCCGGTGGCGACCGGGGTGTTGACGGGCTGCCGGTCCACCACCCCTGGCGCGGGGCGCTCCACCGGCCACCGCTCCGAGGTCGCCAGCTCGCCCTTGCCGTCGATTGGCTCACCCATGGCGTTGACGACCCGGCCCACCAGCTCGCGGCCGACCGGTACCTCCACGATCCTGCCGGTGGTGCGGACCTCATCGCCCTCGCTGAGCTCGGAGTAGGGGCCCATGATGATCGCCCGGACCAGGTCCTCCTCCAGGTTGAGGGCCATCCCGGAAACCCCCTTGGGGAACTCCAGCAGCTCGCCGGCCATCGCCCCCTCCAGCCCGTAGATCTGGGCTATCCCGTCGGCCAGGGCGGTGATGACTCCGGACTGCGCGGTGACCACCGGCGCGTCGAAGTCGGCGATCTTGCTCTTGATGATCTTGCCTATGTCGTCGGCACTGAGGCTCATGGTCTCCTCACGAAGATTGGACTTCTGTCAGCATCTCGCGGCGCAGTTGCTGGAGCTTGGTCTTGAGACTCGCGTCGAAGACCCTGTCCCCCACCCGCACCACCGCCCCGCCCAGCAGGGAGGGATCCACCTGGGCTTGAAAGTTCACCTCCACCCCGAGCCGGGTGGACAGCTCCTTGGAGAACCTCGCCAGTTCCCCAGGAGCGACCTCGACCGCGGTCGAGAGCTGGGCCGCGACCCGGCCCTCCGCCCGGTCCACCAACTGCCGGTAGCCCGCCTCGATCGCTGCCAGCATCGCGGTGCGCCGGCTCTCGATCAGAAGACGCAGAAGGTTGGCGGCCTCCTTGTCGATCTCTCGGTCCTGCTCCAGAACCGCCTGGGCCAGCTCGCGGCGTTGAGCGGCGGAGAACTCCGGGCTGCGCAGGGCAGCTCCGAGCTCGCTTCGCTCCAGCACCTCCCTGAGCCGGCTCAGGCGCTCCCGCCACCTGGCGAAGCCCTGCTCCTGCTCCGCCAGCTCGAAGATCGCCTGAGCGTAGTGGCGGGCGGTGCTGGGCACCCGGGGAGTCTCGGCGACCTCAGGCACTGAGGTCCACCTCCTTGAGGGCCTGGTCGATCAGGCGGCGCTGGCGAGCCGGGTCGAGCTCCTCCTGGAGCACCTTGGTGGTGGCCAGCATCACCAGGTCGGCCGCCTGGCGCCGCAGCTCGGCGACCGCCTGCTCGCGCTCCCTGGCCAGCTCCGCGCGGGCACGCTCCAGCATCGCCTGCTGCTCCTGCTCGCCTTTCTGGCGCAGCTCGTCGCGAAGCTGCTCTCCCAGTTGCTGGGCTCGGTCCAGGATCTCCTGGGCCTTGGCCCGGGCATCCGCCATCTCCGCCCGCTCCGAGACCCTCGCCTGCTCAGCCTCCTTGCGGGCGGCCTCGGCCTCTCCCAGAGCCTGGGCGATCTGCTGCTGCCTCGCCCGGATGGCCTTGTCCAAAGGTGGGAACACGTAGCGGCTAAGCAGCCACAGCAGCGCCAGGAAGACGATGATCTCGACGATGAACGTCGCGTTCAGCGAGAGCGGGTTGGAGGCGAGGACCACGGCTGCTGCCTACTTCCCCGCCAGGGCGATGAAGACGAACATCAACGCCAGGTTGATGAAGTACACGGCCTCGGCCAGACCGACGGTCAGGAAGGTCCAGGTGAGCAGCCTTCCCTGTGCCTCGGGCTGGCGGGCGATCCCGGCGATCAACTGGGCGCCGGCCAGACCGTCACCGATGGCGGCTCCAACGGCGCCGACTCCGGTGCCGATCATGGCTCCGGCGTAAACCTCTGCGTGTGCGGTCGTTAGCAAGTGTGTCTCCTCCCGGGTCTGATGGGGGCTTGTCAGCCCTGGCTGCTGGCGGTCTCGGTGGACTGATGGTCCTCGGTCATGGTCGCCATGCTGAGGTAGATCACCGTCAGCAGGGCGAATATGAAGGCCTGGATGACGTCGACGAAGAGCCCTTCGAAGAGCTTCCAGACCCCGTTGAACACAAAGCCGATGTAGATCGGCAGGATGGCGATGATCTCGAGCATGAGGGCGGCGGCGAACATGTTGCCGAAGAGTCGCAGGGTGAGCGAGATCGGATAGGAGATCTGGGCGATCACATTGATCGGCACCAAAAGGATGTACATGAACCAGGGCAGCCCGTCGGGGTGGACGTAGTTGAGCTTGAGGTAGCCCCCGAAGCCCTTGCGTCGGATCGAGGTGACGTGTACCAGGACGATCACGATGATCGCCAGAGCGGCGGTGTCGTTCACGTCCGAGGTCGGTGACGTCAGGCGCCCCCCGGTCGGGATCAGCTCCAGCCAGTTGCTGACCAGGATGTAGAAGAACAGGACGGTCACCAGCGGCACCACCCAGCGGGCGAAGGGCCCGATCATGCGGTTGATGTAGTCGTCGACTGTGGTCCAGACCATCTCGATCGCGGTCTGGAACCTCCCCGGCACCCCGCTGGTCGTCTTGTGCCTGAGGTAGAGGCCCGCCACCAGCACGATCATGAAGGCGACCCCGGAGCTGATCAGGGTGTCCAGGTAGATCGTCTGGCCGAAGATGTGCCCAACCCAGTGGTTGCCGACCGCGATCTGGGTCAGTACCAGGGGCTTCATCTGGTGCTCATCCGCACGCCCAGCCTGAGCACGGCCCCCACCTGGGCGAGGTGGGTGACCAGGAGCCCCAGCAGGGCCCAGATGCCCACCGGCCCCAGCAGGACGACAAGTGCCGCCATCGCGACCGTGATCACGGCCAGGCGGGGCAGGCTGGAGCCCAGAAAGGCGACCGGGGAGTGCTTGAGCGCGAAGACAGCCAGCTGCAGGTTGCCGATCCCGACCAGCCCTCCCGCCAGCGCCAGGCCACCGCCGACCAGACCCGCGACAAC
>JAKBTP010000144.1 GCA_021844355.1 bacterium
CACAGCGCCGCGCACCTCATGGCGGCGGCGGTCTGCGAGCTGTTCCCGGGGGCGGAGTACGCCATCGGGCCGGCCATCGAGGAGGGCTTCTACTACGACTTCCTGTTGCCCGGGGGGGCCAGGGTCAGCGACTCCGACCTCCCGGCCATCGAGCAACGGATGCGGGAGATCCAGGCACGTGACCCCGCCTACGAGCGGTTGGAGGTGGATCGGGATGCCGCCCTCTCGGAGTTCCGCCGCCGCTCCCAGCGCTTCAAGGTGGAGCTGATCGAGAGGATCCCCGAGGGGGAGCTCATCACCTGCTACCGGACGGGCGACTTCTTCGACCTCTGCCGCGGGCCGCACGTGGCGCGCGCCTCTAGAATCCCCGCCTTCCGGCTGCTCCACACGGCGGGCGCCTACTGGCACGGGGACGAGAGCCAGCCCATGCTGCAGCGGGTCTACGGCACCGCCTTCCCCAGCTCCGAGGAGCTGGAGGAGTACCTGCAGCGGGTCGAGATGGCGAGGCAGCGCGACCACCGCCGGTTGGGGCGGGAACTCGACCTGTTCTCCCTCCCCGAGGAGCTGGGCGGAGGCCTCGTGCTCTGGCATCCGCGCGGGGCTGTGGTACGGACGGTCATGGAGGACTACTGGCGGCGCGAGCACCAGCGCGCTGGATACCAGCTCGTGTACACGCCACACCTGGCCCGGGAGCACCTCTGGGAGGTGAGCGGCCACCTCGGCTTCTTCGCGGACGAGATGTACGGGCCGATCGCTGTCGAGGGAGACCGCTACCGGGTGAAGCCGATGAGCTGTCCCTTCCACATCCTCATCTACCGCTCACGTCCCCGCAGCTACCGTGAGCTCCCGCTGAGGCTGGCCGAGATCGCCTCGGTCTACCGCTTCCAGCGCAGCGGGACCCTGCACGGGCTGCTGCGGGTCCGGGGCATCACCCAGGACGACGCCCACATCTTCTGCACCGAGGAGCAGGCCGAGGAGGAGATAGTGGGGGTGCTGGAGCTGGCCTCGGAGATGCTCTCCCGGTTCGGTTTCAAGGAGTTGGAGGTGGACCTCAGCACCAAGCCGGCCAAGGCGGCTGGGGAGGATCGGATGTGGGAGCTGGCCGAGGCCGCCCTGGACCGCGCCCTTCGGCGGCGGGGCATGGAGTTCAAGGTGAACCCCGGGGAGGGCGCCTTCTACGGCCCCAAGGTGGACATCCACATCCGCGACGCCATGGGTCGCCGCTGGCAGTGCAGCACTGTCCAGTTCGACTTCAACGAGCCCGAGCGCTTCCAGCTGGAGTACATCGGTACGGACGGCGCCGCCCACCGGCCCATCATGGTGCACCGGGCCCTGCTGGGCTCCCTTGAGCGGTTCTTCGGGGTCCTCCTGGAGCACTACGGCGGCGCCCTGCCCTTCTGGCTGAGCCCGGAGCAGGTGCGCATGGTCACGGTCAGCGACGACCAGCTGCCATATGCCCTTGAGGTGGTGGCTGCTCTGGAGGCCCGGGGCATCCGGGTTTCCGCGCCCCGCCCCGGGGAGACCATGCCGGCCCAGATCAGGGACGGCGAGTTGGCCAAGGTCCCCTACCTGGCGGTGGTCGGGCGCCGGGAGGTGGAGTCCGGGCAGGTCAACCTCCGGGATACCCGGGGCGGGAGCAAGACCCTGGTCGGGATCGAGGAACTGGCGGCGAGGCTGGCCGAGGAGACGGAGCAGGGTTGAGCACCCATGGGCGGGCGGCTCGCTACGTGTTAGCATCGGCCCCTCTGGCCTGAGCGAAGGAGGATGCGTCCATAGCGTTTCGCGAGCTGCACATCAACGATCAGATCCGGACCCCGCAGGTCCGGCTCTTCGACGACACGACCGACGAGGCGCTGGGGATCGTGACCCTGGCGGAGGCCCAGCGGCTGGCCCAGGAGAGGGGGCTCGACCTGGTGGAGGTGGCGCCCCAGGCCCAACCTCCGGTGTGTCGGCTCATGGACTATGGGCGATTCAAGTTCGAGGCCCTGAAGAGGGAGAAGGAAGCTCGTCGCGAGCACAACGCCATCCGCCTCAAGGAGATGAAGCTCCGCCCCAAGATCAGCGACCACGATTTTCAGACCAAGTACGGGTACGTGCGCCACTTCCTGGAGGATGGCGACAAGGTCAAGCTCACTATCATGTTCAGGGGCCGCGAGCTGGTCCACCAGGAAATCGGGCGGGCGCTGCTGCAGCGGCTGGCCGAAGAGGTGAAGGACGTGGCCCAGGTCGAGCGGCAGCCCCTCCTGGAGGGGCGCAACATGATCATGATCCTCAATCCGGTGCAGAAGAAGCCCAACAGGGGAGAGACGAACCACAATGCCCAAGATCCGCAGCCATAAGGGGACCCAGAAGCGGTTTCGGGTCTCGGGCGGGGGCAAGCTGCTCCGCCGGGGAGCATTCCAGTCCCATCTCCTGGAGCACAAGTCGGCCAAGCGCAAGCGTGGCTACGCCCAGGTGAAGGCGGTCGACTCGGGGGATGCCAAGGTGGTGCGGCGCAACGCGCCGTACCTGGAGGGCTGATCGGTGGCCCGGGTGAAGCGGGGCGTGACCGCCCGCAAGCGCCACAAGCGGCTTCTGGAGGAGGCCTCGGGCCTCACCGGCTCCCACAACCGCCTCTACCGGCCCGCCCACGAGGCGGTCATGCACAAGCTGGCCTACCAATACCGAGACCGCCGCCGCCGCAAGGGCGACTTCCGCCGGCTGTGGATCGCCCGCATCAACGCCGCGGTGCGGCAGAGCGGGATCACCTACAGCCGCTTCATGGCCGCCATCAGCGCGGCTGGGGTGATGATCTCCCGGAAGGAGATGGCCGAGCTGGCGGTGAGGGACCCCGGGGCGTTCGCCAAGTTGGTTGAGCTGGCCAAGGAGGGGACCACCCCGCAGTGACCCCGGTCGACCTCCAGGAGCTCACCGCGATGGCCCTGGAGGAGATCGCCAGGGCGGACAGCCTGGACCGGCTGGATGAGGTGCGACTGCGCTACCTCGGCCGGCGGGACGGTCTGGTGACCCTGGCTGGTCAGCGTCTCCGGGAGCTTGGCCCCGAACAGCGAGCCGTCTTCGGACAGGAATTCAACCGGGCCAGCGGCCAGCTCCGCTCGGCGCTGGAGACCCGGCAGCGTGAGCTGGCGGCGGGGGAGGCGGAGCGGCGGGAGGATGCGGAGTGGGTGGACATGAGCCACCCCTTCCGGGAGGCCGACCAGGGACACGCCCACCCGGTGACGGGGCTGATTAGAGAGATCGAAGACATCTTCGCCTTCCTCGGCTATCAGTCGGTGGGGGGCCCTGAGCTGGAGGACGACCAGCACAACTTCCAGCTGCTCAACATGCCGCCGGAGCATCCCGCCCGGGATGCCCACGACACCTTCTACCTCAGCCCGCCCGCCGGTGGTTGGCTCTACCGGACCCACACCTCCCCGGTCCAGATGCGGGCGATGCTGGGTTCTCCACCGCCGCTGCGGATCATCGTCCCCGGGAAGGTGGCCCGCCGGGACAACCCCGACCCCACCCACACCCCGGTGTTCCATCAGGTGGAGGGGCTGTGCATCGACCACGGGGTGACGCTGGGGGACCTGAAGGGCACCCTGGAGTACGCCATCCGGGCGCTGTTCGGCAGAGATCGCCGGGTGCGCCTGCGGGCCAGCTTCTTCCCCTACACCGAGCCCAGCCTGGAGGCGGACGTGGCCTGCGCCGTCTGCCAGGGGGCAGGCTGCCGGACCTGTCTCCAGAAGGGCTGGATCGAGATCCTGGGGTCGGGGATGGTCCATCCCCAGGTGCTGCGCAACGGCGGAGTGGATCCCGGGACCTACAGCGGCTTCGCCTTTGGCATGGGACCAGATCGGATCGCCGTCCTGCGCTACGGCTTGACCGACCTGCGCGACCTGTACGAGAACGACCTGCGCCTTTTGGAGTGCTTCTGAGTGAGGGTGAGCCACGAGTGGCTGGGAGAGATGGTGGACCTGGAGGGCGTCGAGCCCGCGCAGGTCGCGGATCTCCTCACCCTGAGCGGCACCGAGGTTGAGAAGGTCACGCCCTTTGGGGTGGGGCTGGACCAGGTGGTGGTGGGCGAAGTGGTCGGCCTGCGCCGCGTGGAGGGGAGCGACCACCTCTTCCTCGCCCATGTCGCAATCCCCGGGCTGGAGCCCAGGGAGGTGATCTGCGGTGCCGACAACCTCTTCGTGGGGGCGCTGGTCCCGTGGGCCCGTCCCGGCACCCACCTGCCCATCGGGGTGGAGATCGGGCGCAAGCGGCTGCGGGGGATATGGAGCGAGGGGATGCTCTGCGCTCCCGACGAGCTGGGGCTGGGCTCGGACCACGACGGGGTGTTGATCCTCAGCCCGGAGGACGCCGAAGTCGGGATGCCGCTGGCCCGGCTGTACCCCGCCGACCACCTTTACGAGCTTGAGGTTCTCAGCAACCGCGCCGACTGCCTCTCCCACTGGGGCGTGGCGCGGGAGCTGTCAGCCCTGCTCTCGCGACCGCTGCGGGACCCTGAGGCCAGCCGGCCAGCGCCCTCATCCGCGGCACCTGCGGTCCAGGTGACCGTGGCTTCCTCCGCCGACTGCCCGGTCTATCTGGCTGAGGTCCTCACCGGGTTCAGCAACGCCCCCGCACCGGCCTTCGTCCGCCGGCGCCTGACAGCCATCGGGCAGCGATCGCTGGGTGGGATCGTGGATCTCGCCAACTACGTCATGTTCGAGGTCGGACAGCCCCTCCACACCTTCGACCTGGACCGGCTGCCCGCACCTGGGGACGAGCTGGCGGTGGGGGTGAGGCGCGGCCGGACCGGGGAGTCGCTCACCTGCCTGGACGGCGTCACGCGGGAGCTCGATCCGGAGACCCTGGTGGTCACCGTGGGAGATGCTCCGCAGGCGGTTGCCGGCCTGATCGGGGGGGAGGCGTCCGCGGTGGGCGGGGACACCAGCCAGGTGCTGCTGGAGGCAGCCAACTTCAACTGGGCGAGGCTCCGCTCCACCTCCCGACGGCTTCGCCTCAGGACCGAAGCCTCCGGCCGGTTCGAGCGCCAATTGTCGCCGCATCTGGCGAGAAGGGGTGCGGATCGCTTCGTCCACCTGGCGGTCCGGCACCTGGGGGCCAGGCTTGGCCCGGGTGCGGAAGGGGGCGCGCCACTGGCGCCGGCCGAAGCGATCCGCTGCGACCCCGTGCGGATCTCCTCGATCCTGGGGATGGAGCTGGGCCCGGAGGCGGTTGCCAGCCCGCTGCGTCGCCTCCAGTTTGAGGTGTGGCCGGGGGACGGTGAGATGCTGGCCACCCCGTCCCCCTATCGCACCGACGTCACCACAGAGGTGGACTTGGCCGAGGAGGTCGGGCGGATCATCGGGTACCGGGAGGTCCCCGGGACGCTGCCAGCGATCCGCCAGCCACCCCCGCTCGAGGCGCTGGCGGAGCCGGTGGCCCGCCTCACGTCCGCAGCCTGCCGGGCTGCCGGCTTCAGCGAAGCCATGAGCCTCAGCCTTGTGTCGGGGGAGCGAGAGAGGCTGGCGCCACGCCTCGTCGGAGACCTAGCCCACCTAGAGCTGGCCAATCCCCTTTCCATGCAGTTGGGGAGCCTGCGCCAAGGCCTGCTGCAGGGGCTGCTCCAGAGCGCCCACCACAACCAGGCCCGCGGCCAGGACAGCGTCCGTCTCTTCGAGCAGGGGGCGGCCTTCTGGGCAAGGGGCCAGGAGCGGCCGGAGGAGCCATGGATGCTGGCGGTCCTGGATCTGGCAGACGGTTCGGCGGAGGACGGGGCGACCCGGCTGCGGCGCATCATGGCGCTCATCGCCTCCCTCTCCAGCGTCGGCGGCGGGGGGGCGGTGGAATTCCGTCCGGTCGCCTGGCCGGCGCTTCACCGGGCCCGGGCGGCAGAGGTCTGGGCTGGCGCGGAGCGCCGAGGGATCGTGGGTGAGGTGGCCCAGCCGGTGACCGACGCCTTCGACGTCCGGGGACGGGTGGAGGTGGCCGAGCTGCGCCTGGATGGTTGGCTCAAGCCCGGCGGCCGCCAGGGCCATGCCCCGCCGCTCCCGCGCACGCCGGCGCTCGTGCTCGACCTCTCGGTGACCGTCCCCAGCCGGGCACTTCTGGGGCCGGCACTCCAGGCGGTCGCCGCGCTGGGGCTGCCCGAATTGGAGCGGGTGACCCCCATCGACGAGTACCTAGGGGACCAGCTCGGGACGGGAGTCAAGGGCTGGACACTCCGGCTCCGCCTCCGTCACCCGGAGCGCACGCTCACGGCCGCTGAGGGGGACAGGGCCCGCCAGGCCGTTCTGCGGGCGCTGGAGCTGGAGGTCGGCGCGAAGCCCAGGTGATCCCGGTGGGTCGGCGCCTGGGCCGACGGTTCTTCGCCCGCTCCAGTCCCGAGGTGGCTCGCGAGCTCGTGGGGTGCTGGCTGGTCCGGCGTGGACCCGGCGGCCCTATGCGGCTGGAGCTCCTGGAGGTGGAGGCCTACCTCGGCGAATCGGACCCGGCGTCGCACGCCCACCGCGGCCCCACGCCCCGCAACCTGCCCATGTACGGACCGGCCGGCCACGCCTATGTCTACTTCATCTATGGGATGCATCACTGCCTCAACGTGGTGACCGGCCCCGCCGGCGAGGCCCAGGCGGTCCTGCTCCGGGCGGGCCGCCGGCCCTCCGGGGAGGTGGTGGGCGGCCCGGCGCTTCTCTGCCGCGCCCTGGGGGTGACCCTGGCGGAAAATCGCCTGGACCTCTGCTCTCGGAGCACAGACCTCTGGCTGGAGGCCGGTGCGGCCGGGCAGCCCGTCGCGTCCGGGCCGCGTATAGGGGTGCGGGACCCCGCCCATTTGCGCTACTACCTCGCCGGGACGTTGACGGCAAAAAGAGGAGCGGGCACCAAGGCCCGCTCCCATGAGTCACCGGTGCTGTAGGCACCGCGTCCGGCGGATAAGCCGGAACGAAACACGTGGCGAGTCGCCCTCTGCCGGGGCCCAACGCGAAACAGCGGAACCTTCCGCCGGGATGGCCCCGGGGGGCCACTCACTCCGCCCTGGTGTGCCTCAGCATGCTCCAGACGGTACGCACTACGTGACACCTCCGTCTGAACCCGGATACCTGAGGCCAACATAGCACGTTGTGCGCAGCTGTCAAGGGCCAGCCCTCGGC
>JAKBTP010000098.1 GCA_021844355.1 bacterium
AGGCGCGATGGCGCTGGGTGGCCCTGGCAACTGCACGGGTACGGCGGAGGCGCCGCCGGACTGTTTTTAGTGAGCCAGCGTGGAAGAGGTGAGGAGAGATCCCACCCGTCCGCGCGGCCCGGCGCTGCGAGATCCTGCGTTGGGTCGAGTACGCGGCGAATCGGGTGCCGGCTGGGGATGCGCGTTCCAAGCCGCCAGGCGGCCTCTGATGCTCAGCTGGTCTCGGGGTGAGGTCCGTGGGCCCGGTCCTAGGTGTCCCGGCGCACCGGGGGGCACCCGTTTCCGGGCCCGCCTTGGGGGGCGTGGCGACCGTGTGCCGAGGGGTCTTCGGGCGGCCCCATGAGAATCTGAACGCTGGCGGCCACCAGAACGGAACACTGGTGGCCACCGGAACTGCGCGGGGTAGGCCGGGCGGTGCTGGGAGGTGTCCCTCCTGGGGTTAGCTGGAGGCGTACTGGCAACCAGCGCCTAGGAGGGACACCGTGAAGTTTGGCGAGGAAGTCGTGGAGATACTTGAGGCGTACGACGTGACCGGTCCTACCGGGCGGCGCGGAAGCTGGAGCTGGTGCTGCCTCGACTCTCTCGGCTCGGCCCCGGCGGCGCTCCCTCGCGTGGCTTGCGGCGGCGCTTACTCCTCCGCCAGCGACAGGTAGTACTCCTCCTCCTGCTCGGTGTGGAGTCGCAGCACGGCGTACAGTCCGAAGAGCAATCGGCGGAGTTCCGCCACGTCGGCGGGGCCGGCGGGGTCCGGCCCAATCTGATCGAGCAGGCGGCCAAGAAGCCGGATCTGGTGCAGTATCTCGCCATGTGCCCGACTCATCGTCCCAGTGGCGTCTGTTCCGCCAAGTAGGCGGTCCAGAACCGGGTAAAGCACCGTCTGCTCGGCCTCCTCGTGGGGCTGGACCTCGCGGTCAAGCAGGGCCCGCAGTTCACGGACACGGACAAGGGCGTCCGCCGGTCCCTGAGTGTCCAGGGCCTCGGCCGCGGCCCGGATGGCTCCAATCGCGGCATGGATGGCCGGGTGCTGCCCGCTGAATTCCTGAATCACCTCGGCATCACGCGCGGAAAGGGTCCGGGAGCCCGCCCCCGGGCTCAACGCCCTAAGGGCATTGAGGATGACCAGGACATCGATCGCCTCTTGGAGCACCGCGCCGGCCAACGGAGGGAGATAGCCAGCCCCCGCGACGCCCATCGCCGCCACGGACAACGCCATGCCGGCCACCACGCTCTGAATGGCGATCGAGCGGGAGCGGCGGGCCAGCAGCATGGCCTCACCCAGTCGGTCCAGGCGGTCCACGGTCAGTACCACGTCGGCGGTCTCGGAGGAAACGCTGGCTCCGCGAGCTCCCATCGCCACTCCGACGTCGGCGAGAGCCAGGGCTGGGGCATCGTTCACACCGTCACCCACCATCATCACCGGGCCTCGACGGCGCTCCATGCGCACGACCTCGGATTTCTCGGCAGGGGTGCGCTCGGCGAAGATCTCATCTACCCCGACCGCACCGCCGATCGCCTGGGCGACCTCCTGGCGGTCCCCGGTGACCATGACGACCCTCTCGATCCCCGCCCGCCGGAGGGCCCGCAGCGTCCTGGCCGCGTCCGGCCGCACCCGGTCGGCGAGCAGTACGGCCCCTGCGGCCGCCGCCCCGATCCGGACAAACACGGTGGCGGCCCCGTCCAGAGAGGCACGGCGCCGCGCGGCACGCACCCAGGGAAGTTCCTCGGGGGCTCCGGCGAACCCAGCCCGACCAACAGCCACCGGGATGCCCTCGACCACGCCGTGGATCCCGGAGCCCGCGACCTCTCGAACCTCGGTGGGGACGCTGAGCCTTTGCCCGGCGAGCTGGGCCGCCCGCACGATGGCGCTGGCCAGGACGTGCGACGACGCCTGGTCCAGGGAGGCCGCGAGGCGAAGCACCTCAGGGCCAGCCAGCGACCCGGCGCTGAGAACGTCCGCCACCTCAGGCTGGCCCATCGTCAGGGTCCCTGTCTTGTCCAGGAGCAGGACCCGGCAGCGTGCTAGCTGTTCCAATATCTGCCCGCCCTTGACGACCACGCCGCGCCTGGCGGCGAGCGAGAGCCCGGCGACGATGGCTACCGGCGCCGCCAGGATGAGCGGGCAGGGGGTGGCGACCACGAGCACCGCCACCGCCCGAACCAGCTCCCCGGAGTAGGCCCAGGCTCCCCCGGCGACAAGCATGGTGGCCAGGAGGAACCATGCCGCGTAGCGGTCGGCCAGGCGCACGAAGGGGGCCGTGGAGGCTTCGGCCTGCTGCACCAAGCGCACTATCGCGGTGTAGGTGCTGTCCGTCTCCCGGGCGGTGACCCGAAGGTCGAAGGGGTCCCCGCAGTTGACAACCCCGCTGCGGACCTGGTCTCCGGGCGGGTGCTCAACCGGCATCGGCTCGCCGGTGAGGGCCGATTCGTCCAGGACAGCTGGACCCCCGGTGATGACACCGTCCACAGGCACCACGTCGCCGGAGCCCACGAGGAGGAGGTCACCAACCGCGACCTGCTGCAGCGCGATCGCCTCCACCCCTGCTCCGGTGTACCGCTTGCCTGTCTTGGGAGCACGCTGTACCAGGTAGCGCAGCTCCCGCCTGGCATTGGCCGCGGCCCAGGCCTCTAGCGCCCGCCCACTCGCCACCATGACGCCGATCACGGCCCCCGCTAGGTACTCGCCTATCAAGAGCGCTCCGACAAGGGCCAGCAGAGCGATCACGTCCACCCCGAGCCGCGAACGCCGCAGGCTGTCGACGACCCACCAGAGACTGGCTGCCATCGCCATCGCTGACGTCGCCACCCAGCTGGCACCTCCGGGCCGGGGTAGGCCGAGGATGGTCAGCGCGCCGCCAACAGCAAGGCCAGCCAGCGTGGCGGCCAACAAGGCCAGCGGTGCGCGGCGGGCAGCCAGCTCGGCGAGCCGCCGTCCCTCCCTAGCGACCACGGGATCGCCCCGGCAGCGCCCGGATCACGGACGGCCCCACGTGGAGCCAGGTTGCCGCCACCGCGGCTGCGGCAACGGCGACCGCACAGGTCTCCACCAGCACATCCGGGGGCGGGAACGAGATGGCGAAGACCTCCCGAGTCAGGGGGATGGCGACGGCGGCGGCTCCGAGCACCACCATGCTGGCGACCAAGCCCACGCTGCGCCAGCTCAGCGGCCGGCTCAGGTGCGCCAGCACCCACATGCCCACCATGAAGAGGGCCAGGGCGGCTGCCGTCTGCTCCTGGACCGCGGAGGTGTGGGCATAGGCCCGGGTCAACTGATAGGCACCGAGCACCGCGCCACCCGCGGCCAGGCCGGCGGGGATGGAGAATGCGAGGACCCGTGACGTGAATCCGGCGCGGGCCCGCGCGCCGCGGCGGCCGAGGGCAAGGAAGAACCCGGGTATCCCGATGGTGAAGGCGCTGACGACGGTCAGCTGGCGCGGGTAGAAGGGGTACGGCACAGCGAGAATGCCGATGGCCAGTGCCAAGATGGCGGCGTAGACCGTCTTGGTAACGACCACCCCGGCGACGCGCTCCACGTTGTCGATCACCCGACGGCCCTCCGACAAGATCATCGGGACTGCGGCGAACGAGCTGTCCAGCAGCACTACCTGCCCCACTGCACGGCTGGCCGGGCTGCCTGATCCCATGGCGATTCCAAGGTCCGCCTGCTTCAGCGCCGCCACATCGTTCACTCCATCGCCGGTCATCGCCACGACGTGGCCAGCTGCCTGAAGGGCCGCGATCATCGCTCGCTTCTGCTGGGGCCCGACCCGTCCGAAGACCGACTCCCGGGCGAGTGCCGTGGCCAGCGCTCCCTCATCGCCGTCGAGATGGCCGGCGTCCACCCCGCGTTGGCTATGGGGGATCCCGGCTCGACGGGCCACCGCGGCCACCGTACGCGGGTCGTCGCCAGAGAACACCTTCACCGCGATTCCCTGGCGCAGCAGATACCGCACGGTGGGCTCGACCTCGGGCCGCAGCTCCTCCTGGAGGTGGACTACCGCCTCCGGACGAAGGTCCGGAGGGAGGGCCGAGTCGGCCAGGCCATTGGGAGCGGCCGCCAGGAGGACGACCCGCTCTCCGGCTTCGACGGCGCGGTCCAGGATGTCCCCCACGGCAGGAGACCGACCGCTGGACCCAAGGAGGGTTTCGGGGGCCCCCAGCACCCAGGCGCCATGATCGGCAAACTCGGCGGCGCTCCAACGGCGGGTTGAGGAGAAGGGCACTGAGTTCAAGCACTGCCAGCCGGGAGCGTCCGGGAACGCGCGGGCGAGAGCGGCGAGGGTCGCATTGGGGCTGGGGTCGGCGACCCCCAGCGCGCTCAGGACGGGCCCGGGGTCGCGCCGGCCCAGCCGGTCCACCGCCCCGACACGCATGGTGGGTTGGGTGAGGGTGCCCGTCTTGTCGACGCAGACGACGTCGACGCGGGCCAGCCCCTCGACCGCTGCGAGGGTCTGGACCAGGACGCGGCGGTGGGCTAGTCGGATGGCCCCGAGCGCGAAGGCGATCGAGGTGAGCAGAACCAGTCCCTCGGGGATCATCGCGCCCACTCCTGCCACCGACCCGCGCAGAGCCGACTCAACCGGGGACCCGGAGCGGATCACCTGGGCGGTGACCAGGAGGGCCGCCGCCGGGACCATGACCCAGGTCACCCCGCGGAGAATCTGGTTGGTACCGGCCTGGAGCTCCGATCTCACCAACTTGAACGTGCGGGACTCTCTCTCCAGCCGCCGTGCGTAGGCGGCCTCGCCGATCGCCTCCGCCCGGACGACCCCGGAGCCGGCGACGACGAAGGAGCCGGAGAGGACGTGGGCACCGGCCACCCGGTCCGCCGGCTCAGACTCGCCGGTGATCAGCGACTCATCCACCTGAAGTCCGTGCCCCATCAGCACCGTGCCATCGGCGATCAGTTGATCCCCAGGGCGAAGCTCGATCATGTCCCCGGCGACGACTGACTCCACGGGGAGTTCAAGCACCTTCCCGTCCCGTTGCACCCGAGCTCGCGGAGCGGTCACCACGGCGAGTCGGGCCAGGGCGCGCCGGGCCCGCAGCTCCTGGATTACCCCGATGGCGGTGTTGACCGCGGGAACCACGGCGAACAGGCCGTCTTGAGGCGGACCGACTGCTGCCACCACGAGCAGAAGGCCGGCCAGGATCGCGTTGAACCGGGTGAACACGTTGGCGCGGAGGATGTCGGCAATACCCCGGGTCGCCGAGGCAGGGGCGGGCGTTGAATCCGGCCCGCTATGGACCGCTCCGGGCCGCCACCCCGGGATCGCTAGCGGACGCCAGCGAGCCGGCACGGGGCGGCTGCCCTGTTACCTGGCGGGACTGGGTGGGACAGTCGCTTCGCCTCTCGGGGTGGACGGAGATGCGGCGACGCGTCCCCAGCGGAAGTAGGCGAGGGGCCCTGCGTAGTTCACCGCGATCAGGACGGCCCAGCGCCACTTGGCACCGCGTACGCTTTCCGGGCTGCGGCGTGCCAGGTCCGCCCAGGCCGATGCGGCGAGTCCCAGCTGAAGGGAGGCCGCGATAAGGGCGCCGGCCCGCCGCCTTGGAGTCAGCTTTTTCCAGTCACGCATGGTCCCTCTCCTCGTGAAGTGGCGCTTGCACGGTCGACGATCCCCGACTCCGGTCCCAGCGGTGGAGCTGTTCTCTCTTTCACAGACCTCCACGGCGCGGACTGCCGGCAAGATGCGCACTCGGTGGTCGACACCCGGGGTGGCCGACGGCAGCCTGGGTTCGGCCGGAATCTCAGTGGGGCGCCCCACGGCCGTGCCTGGCAGGGTCGTCTGCCGCATCCTCGGTGGCCGGGGACTCGGCCGCACCGCAGTCGAGTCGGAATGGCGGGTACTGGTCGGTCATCAGAGCTGCGTAGGCCAGGACCCGATAGCACCAGCGGTCGAGCCCGAGCGTGAGGTCGAAGAGGGGGCGAGGGTAGGTGCCGGTGAAGAGCAAAGCCACCGCCGCGAACACGACCAGGAGGGCGATGAGGCCGCTGCCGGTGAGGAAGTGGCCTGGCCCTCCCAGAACCACTCCAAAGCCTCCTGCAAGCACCGTAACGACCAAGTACTGAGGGATGGCCAGCAGCCACCACTTGATCACCACCAGACCTCGGGAGAGGTGCTCCGGGTAGGTGACCTGGAAGTCTGCCGGGTAGGTTGGGTCCGAGCGCAGGCTGAACGGTGGGTAGTGATCTGTACCCAGCGCCGCATAGGCGTAGAAGGCCACTCGCCACGTCCACCGCATCACCCCGACGTTGAATTCGAAGATTCGCCTTGGGTACCGGCCGGTGAGAAGTATGACCATCCCGGCGACCAGGGTGAGAGCCCCCACTCCGATCCAGAGGACAGCCAGTATGACCACGTGGGGAAACGCGAGCAGCCACTTGAGCAGCCACAGCCAACGGCTCAGCTCCGAGTCTAGGCTGCCGGTGAGCGAAGTCGGGTATGAAGTCGCGGCGACCTGACTGTCCATCGCGGTATCCCTCAGGCGGATCCAGGGGCCGCCCGCCCTAGCGGCACCTCCCGGACAGACCGGGCCCATAGCGAGCCTGACATCGAACGCATGGCCCAGCCACCTGGAAAGCGCTCACGGCCAGCCGGGTGAATCTACCCGCTCGGGCGGGGCCGCCCGACACCGGGAACCTCAGCGAGCGGTGAGGTGCCGTGTGGCCGGTTGCCGTGGCGGGCCAGCGCCGTCTCTGGCGCGCCTGAGTGGGATCCGCAGCCGCACCCCGGGGAAGCACGCTGGCCGGGATGTCGTCTCTGGCCCATAGTGCGGAGGTTGGAGTTCCGTTTCCGCTGGGAGTCTGAGGGGTGGAGCATGAGCGCTACGGGCGGCAAGGCAGCCGGTGGTCCCAGGAAAGCGGGGCGGCACCTCCGGCCGGATCAGCGTCCGGGGCTGGCGAGCCCATCGGTCTGGACGGAGGCTGCCAATCCATGCCTAGGGACTACGAGGCGTGGACGGCTGCTGCCCCAGGCGAGGACGTTGGCGATCGTCCTCGGGGTGATGGTGGCGGCCACTGCGTGCGGCGGAGGCCAGTCGCGGCCC
>JAKBTP010000081.1 GCA_021844355.1 bacterium
GGAATGGTGGTGTTGCGCTCGATCAGCCGGGTGTTGACCTCACCCTCGGTCATGATCCCCAGGGAGAGCGGGGTCACATCCAGAAGCAGGACATCCTTGACCTCACCCTTCAGGACTCCGGCCTGGATGGCCGCGCCCACAGCCACGACCTCGTCGGGGTTGACGCCCCGGTGCGGCTCCTTGCCGGCCATCTGCTTGACCAGCTCCTGGATCACCGGCATCCGGGTGGACCCGCCGACGAGGATCACCTCGTCCAGGTCGGAGACCGTCATGTTGGCGTCCTTGAGAGCGGACTCGAACGGGGCCCGGCAGCGCGCGGTGAGGTCCTCGGTCAGCTGTTCGAACTTGGCCCTGGTGAGCTTGAGGTCCAGGTGCTTGGGCCCGTTCTGGTCGGCGGTGATGAAGGGAAGATTGATCTGGGTCTCCTGCCGCTGCGAGAGCTCGATCTTGGCCTTCTCGGCGGCCTCGGTCAGGCGCTGCAGGGCCTGGCGGTCACCCTTGAGATCGATCCCCTGGTCACGACGGAACTCCTCCGCCATCCAGTCGACGATCCGCCGGTCGTAGTCGTCACCGCCCAGGTGGGTGTCCCCGTTGGTGGACTTCACCTCGAAGACCCCCTCTCCGACCTCCAGAATGGAGACGTCGAAGGTGCCCCCGCCGAGGTCGAAGACCAGGATCTTCTCCGACTCCTTGCGCTCCAGCCCGTAGGCCAGGGAGGCGGCGGTCGGCTCATTGATGATCCGCAGGACGTTGAGGCCGGCGATCTGGCCGGCGTTCTTGGTGGCCTGCCTCTGGGCGTCGTTGAAGTAGGCCGGGACGGTGATGACGGCGTCGGTGACCTTCTCCCCGAGGTAGGTCTCGGCGTCGGCCTTCAGCTTCTGCAGCACCATGGCCGAGATCTGCTCTGGGGTGTAGCTCTTCCCCTCCACCTGCACCTCGGCCCGGCCATCCTTGCCGGCCACCACCTGGTAGGGAACGATCTTGCGCTCGGCCTCGACCTCGTTGAAGAGGCGGCCCATGAAGCGCTTGATGGAGTAGACGGTGTTCTCGGGGTTCACGGCGGCCTGCCGCCGGGCGAGCTGGCCCACCAGCCGCTCCCCGTCCTTGGTGAACGCCACCACCGAGGGGGTCGTCCGGCCGCCCTCGCTGTTGGGGATGACCACCGGCTCGCCGCCCTCCATGACGGCCACCACCGAGTTGGTCGTGCCGAGGTCGATTCCTACGGTCTTGGCCATGAAGTTGAGTTACCTCCGTGCGTTGGGGTCGGGGGCCGCGGGGCGGCCCGCCCGCCACCATTACCCTACCGCAGAGTGGGCGGCCCCAAACCGTAGCTCCGATTCCGGGCCTCGTGCGCCACCCGCGTTGCCGGATCATGGGGGGCCATGGGCACCAAGGAAGGACATCGCCTGGCGTCCCCGACCACCTTCCTGATCTCGCTGCTGCTGGTCGGTCTCGTGATCCTCACGGTTACCGGGCCCGCCGGCCCGGTCCAGTCGAACGGACTGGGCATCACCCCATCCACGGTCCTCCTACTGAACCAGAGTGGGCTAAGCCTGGCCGCCCCCCAGGGTCGAGCGCTGGTGGGTGAGGGCCGGGCCCTCAGGGTCGCCCGGAACCAGGGGCTCCAGGATCTGCCGCAGTACGCCTTCCTGACGCTGGCCAGCCAGCCCCAGGGCGGCAGCGTAGGGGCGCGGCCACGACTTTGCTGGGTGGTACTTCTGCAGGCGGGCGCGGATCGCTTCGGCAACCTGCCGGCCCCCGGCCAGATCCGCCTCTACGCGGTGGTGATAGACGCTCGCAGCGGACGTTTCCTGACCGCGGTCATAGCCTTCCGGGGCCCAGCCCACTCCGGGGTGGGCTCGGAGTAGCCACGCCCGTCCGGTCCACTGGCCGAGCGCGCCCAGGAAGGGAGAGCGCGGGCGGGATGAGCACCGGTCTCTGGCTGGTGCTCGCCACCGTCGCGCTCGCCATCATCGTCCTCTCCCCGCTCCCCGCGCTGGCGGCCTCGTTCCAACCGCAACGGCCGCCCGCCGGCACCCTCCCCTGGCTCAGCGTCCGTGGCGGCCAGATCGTCAACAGCCAGGGGGATTCGGTCATCCTCCGGGGCTTCAACGACGACGCCCTGCTGCAGAGCGGCAGGGCGCCACTGCCTCCTCCCCTCACCATGGGGGATGCCCTCCTCATGCGCGCCCAGGGCTTTGACGTGGTCCGGATCCCGGTCTCCTGGTCCCTTCTGGAGCCGCGGCCGGGGTACTTCAGCCGCAGCTACCTGAGACAGGTCGAGGCGATGGTGGCCCTCTGCGCGCGCGCCGGGCTATACACGGTCCTCGACCTGCACACCGAGGACTTCGGCGTCGCCTTCGGCGGTACTGGCGCACCCAGCTGGCTCACCCTTCCAGCTCTCCCCGACTGGCACTTCCCCGGGGTCCCGAGCGCCTGGCAGCGACACCTCTCTCCGGCGGTGAACGCCGACCTGGCGTTCTTCTGGCTCTACCCCAACTGGCAGCGTCTCTACTGGCAGGCCTGGCGGGTCCTGGCAAGGCCCCTAGCCGGCGATTCCGCCGTTGCCGGATACGACCTGTACAACGAGCCCCACCCCCTGCCGGTGCCCCCGGGCATCTTCGGGCCCCGGATCCTGTTCCCCTTTTACGCCACCGGGATCCGGGAGATCGCTCAGGTGGACCCGAACCACCTCTTCATCGTCGAGGGCAACCTCTTCGGGGACCTGCCGACGCGGGTGGACCGCCTGCGGGCCCCTGACCTCGTCTACTCCACCCATCTGTATGCGGGCAGCCTGATCGGAGGTTCCTTCCGCGGTCGCTCATCCCCTCTCCGATCCGAACTCATCCAGGGCCTCTCTGAGGCCGCTCAGATTCCAGCCGCCTACTGGACCGGCGAGCTGGGGATCGACCACCGGCTCCCCGGTGCCACCTCCTGGGCCCTCACCGAGATCGCCCTCTCCGACCAGTACCGGACCGGTTGGGCCTGGTGGCAGTGGGACGACCCCGCTGGTTGGGGGGTGCGCACGGGCCATGGGCCGGTCGACCGGGCCTGGCTGGACACCCTCTCGCAGCCGTACGTCCAAGCCGCTCCCGGTCGGCTCCTGTCCATGGGCTACTCCACCTCGCGGCACGTCTTCACGATGAGGTTCGCTCAGGTCCCGAGCCCCGCCGTGGCCGATGTCGCCTGGCCCGCCAACCTGCCCCAGCCACACCTGGATAGTGGCTGCGCCCAGCTCGCCGGCGCCTACCCCGGGGGGCTGTGGGTCCGGATCTCGGCGCCGAATTGTGCGGTCACCCTGGCACCATGACCACCGAGGCCACCCCGCTCTCCATGCTGCTCCGGCAGGCGTCCAGCACCGCCAGGTTGGCGGCCGCCTCCCGTGCCGACGTGAGCGGCTGTTCCAGGGCCCGGACCATCCGCATGAAGTGGTCCGCCATCTCCTGGTAGGGGTCTGCCGCCGGGGTCTCGAGCCGCTCCCCGGCATTCCCCGGCGACCCTTCCAGGTACAGCGGGACCCGCTGTCCCGTCCAGGCGGTGAAGGGAAGTGGGATCACCAGGGTGCCCTCCTCCCCCTCCACGCGCAGCCACTGGCTCTCGCCGCGCTCGAAGGCGCACCCCAGGGTCGCCGACCCCTTCTCTCCGAAGTCCAGCAGTAGATCGCAGCGGACATCCACGCCGTGCCATCTCCGGGCCATGGCCAGCGCCTGGAGCGGCTCGGCACTGAACACCTGCCGACTGGCGCTGACCAGGTAGGAACCCACGTCATAGAGTGCACCACCTCCGAGCTCAGCCCGCCACCGGTAGTCGTCCCCCGGGGCCAGAGGGAAGGCGAAGCTGCCCCCGACGTGCCGCGGCTCCCCGATCATCCCGGAGCGGAGGAGGCGGAGGGCCTCCTGCCAGCGAGGGTGGTAGCGGTACATCAGGGCCTCGGCCAGGACGCGGCCGTGGAGGCGCGCCGCCCGATCCATGGCGAGGGCCTCCTCGGCGCTGAGTGCCAGTGGCTTCTCGCACAGGACGTGCTTCCCGGCGGCCAGTGCCCGCAATGCCCAGGGGAGGTGCAGGGAGTTGGGGAGCGGCAGGTAGACGCAGTCCACGGAGGCAGCGAGGACGTCCTCATAGCCTGGATGGGCCTCCGGGATCTCCAGCTCCCTGGCCATCTTCTGAGCCCGCTTCGGGTCGCGGCTCCCCACAGCGACCACCTCCCCACCGGCGGCCCGGATCGCCGGCACGACCGCGGCCCGGGCAATCCGGGCCGCGCCCAGGATCCCCCAGCGGAGAGGGAGGCTCAGATCCTGACCCGCTGCGGATTGCCGCTTGCCGCGCGCATCGCCGCCTCCATGATGGCGATGTTGCGCCGCGCCGCCTCCGGCGAGACCGCCAGCGGCTCCCGGGCCAGCAGGTGGCCGGCCAGGTTCCGATAGAAGGCCTGGGGCGGCGCGGGGGGAAGGGCCACCCGCTGATCGTGGCTGCGTCCGGCCGGGCCCGGCCGCAGCAGGTGGAGTTCGCAGGGCAGGTCGGCGACCGGCACCGCGACCTCCGAAACCCCGGTCGGGGTGGCCACCAGCCGGCTCTCTTCCCGCCACAGCCCCACCGCAGCCCCCTCGGTCCCCAAGACGTACCACTTCGGCTTGCGCGCGGCTGCTATGTCGGAGTGGATGAACTCAGCGCTGGCCCCGTCCTCGAACGTCAGCCGCAGGACGAAATGGTCGTCGTTGGTAACGTCCAGCCAGATCAGCTTCTGACTGGAGGCGCTCACCTCTATCACCCGCCCCGGGAGCAGTTGGAGGATCCAGTCGAGGAAGTGCGCGCCCCAGTCGAAGATGACGCCTCCGCTCACGCTGGAATCGGAGTGCCAGAGGTGGCAGGGGTGCTCGAAACCGCCGACGAAGGCCTCCAGGTGGAACACCCTTCCCAGCTGGCCCGTCTCCACCAGCTCTCGAAGTGCCATGAAGTCCGGGTCCCAGCGGCGACTCTGGTAGACGGTGAGCGTGCGGTCGACGGCGTTCGCGGCGTCCAGGAGGCGGTCTG
This sequence comes from bacterium, assembly GCA_021844355.1. Taxonomy (GTDB): domain Bacteria; phylum Chloroflexota; class Dormibacteria; order Aeolococcales; family Bog-877; genus JAJYXT01. The sequence goes on from JAKBTP010000081.1 coordinate 5,032, forward strand.
CTTCGGCCACGGTGAGGCAAAAGGGCTTCTCCACGACCACGTGACGGCCCGCCTCCAGGGCGCGCAGAGCCAGCGTGAAGTGGGTATTAGGGGGAGTCGAGATCACCACCGCACCAACCGCGGAGTTGTCCAGCAGTTCGTCCAGGCCCCGGGCCGGGACCGCCTGGGGGGCCAGGGCGAGGGCCGCTCTCAGCCGCGCTGGAGAGCGGTCCGCGACCGCCGCCAAGGTGAGGCCGGGTACGGCCGAGATCGCCGACAGGTGTTCTGGACCGATGGCCCCGAAACCGACCAGCCCGATCCCGACCGGCGCGCCCTCGGACCGGCCGGCGGCGTGCCGCACCCCGCGGTAGAGCAGATCCTGGACCGCCGGCGACTGAAATGTGGTGGCCGCGCCTCCCAGGCCGAAGTGCACGACCCGGCCGGAACCGGCACGCCGGACCAGTGCGAGGGGTTTCCGTCCCGACCGCCAGGTGGTGCTTAGCAGGACCTCGGCCTCGGAGCCGTCCCCGCTGGCATCCTCCGCCGCGAACCCAGAGTCGAGCACGGTGAACGAGGCCGGCGACCTCCGGGTGATGTCGTGGTCCGACCGCTCTACGTCCACGACCAGTTCGCCGGCTGGAAGCCGGTCGGCCGCCCGGCCGATCAGCGGGCCCAGCCGTGGCCCCCGACTCCAGTTGGCACTGGTGCAATGCAGTGAAACCAGGCCTCCGCCGGAGGTCAGGAAGTCTGCGATCCCGGCTTCGGCGGCCCCCCCAAGGGCGCCGGAGGGGTCGTGTGCCACCACGACGTCGGCCCTCTCCATGCCGGCCAGATCGTCGGGGTTCCCGATGACCCTGGTCTCCACCTCCTTGGTCTCACGGAGATAGGAGAGCCAAGGCTCCATGGCCTCCAGCTCAGGCCCGGAGGCCATCACCAGTGCGCGAATCAATTAACGATTCTCCCGATGGCTGTCCCACCCCACTCTAACCCACTTAGCCAGTAAGAGAGCGGCCGGAAGGCTCAGCCGGGACGGCGTCCCGTGTGGAGCGCCACGATCCCCAGGGTCATGCGCTCATAGGCCACCCGCTCGAAGCCCGCGTCCCGCAGCCACCCCGCGACCACATTGGGGCCGGGGAAAACGGAGATCGAGGCCGTGAGGTAGCCGTACGCTCCGGTACGTCCCAGGAGGAGCCTTGCCATTCGGGGGATCACCAGCCGACTGTACTGTCGGTAGAGGGGTCGCATGAACGGTCGGGGCGTGCTGAACTCCAGGATCACCACCCGCCCCCCAGGACGCAGGACCCGCCAGACCTCGCGCAGCGCCCGCTGGTGATCGGCGATGTTGCGCAGCCCGAAGGCCACGGTCACAGCGTCAAAGGCCCGATCGGGCACGGGCAACTCCAGCGCATCTCCGACCCGGAACTCCACCTCCGGGACGGCCCGCGCGGCCAGTGAAAGCATCTCCTCGGTGATGTCCACGCCGATAACCGCGCCCGACGGACCCACCCGGCGCCAGAGGAGGCGCGCCAGGGCCCCAGTTCCGGTGCAGACGTCCAGCGCCTTGCCGCCCCGCGGGACACGCGTCAGCTGCGCCGCCCGTCGACGCCAGCGGCGGTCCTCCCCCAGGCTGAGGACCGCGTTGAGCAGGTCGTAGCGGCCCGCGATCCCGCCGAACATCGCCCGCACGGCAGGGACCTCTGGCCGGCCCGCGGTGGGCAGAACCTCTTCCCCTGCCTCCAACGTCATGCGCTGAGCAAGCCTTCGGCCGTGCTTCCCTCCGGCGTAGAGGGGCGGGCGCCACAGAGACAGGTCCGCTCCGTCGGAAGCGCCGCCAGCGCGTCCAGAGCCACCTTGCCCAGTTCCTCAGCCCCCTCGCGGACGATCGCCCTGAGCAACTCGAAGTCCCACTCTGGACGGACGCCCTCCGC
>JAKBTP010000082.1:0-3366 GCA_021844355.1 bacterium
GAGAGGGCAGTCCCCGAGGCCGAGTCGGCCCCGAAGCCCAGCAGGACCAGCGCCGCCATCACCATGAGCAGAGAGCGCAGCCCCGTCCCGCCGGGCTCCCGAACCAGCAGCAGAAGAGAGCCCAGCCCCAGGATGAGGGCGACTCCGTCCAGAGCGGTGCCCAGGGCTGGGTGGGGCCAGGTCCCCCCCGCCAGCTCCTGCACCCTGAGCAGCACCGAAACCCCGGTGGGCACGGCCACGACGGCCAGCAGATCGCCGAGGTCCGCGGCCCGGGGCGAGCCGTATCGGTCAGGTAGGAAGGACGCTCCAGACAGCCGCGCGACCCCGGGGATCACCAGCACGCCCGCCAGCGGCAGCGAGATGGCCGCGGTGGGGATCCCGGCCAAGACCAGCGTCCCAGTCGTGAGGTTGAGGCCCACGACCGCCCCCAACCAGGTCAGCGAGACTGCCTGGTCCGCTACCGCGGCGGCGACCAACCGACCACTTGGCGCCCGAGGGAGGCGGGCGTAGCTGAGGCCGATCCCGCCCACCGCAGACAGCTGAAGTCCGATGTACATAGCCAGGAGCCCCCCGGCGAGCCCGGCCATCATGGCGCCCAGCGCCGCGGTGCCGAGGGCCGCACTGGCCAGGGGCCCGTCCCGAGTGGCAAGGCTGATCACCAGCGCGGCTGTGGCGGCGGCGATGGCCAGGGCCAGGCCGGCATCGTCCACCTGCAGCGTCACCGGGAGGCTGGGAGTGATCCGCCACAAGGTCATCGCCAGCACCCCACCGGGGGGCAGGGCGAGGACGACGTGGACCAGGTCCACCACCGCGCCTAGCAGGGCCAGCCTCAGCAAGACCCTTCCGGTCCCCGCCGCGCGGGCGGGGACCACTTCACCCAGTACCCCGGCGGCCAGTGCGGTGACCGCCACCGCCAGCAGCGCCAGTGCCGGCAGGTGCTGAAGGGTTAGCACGCCTTCCCCGCTGGGGTCAGTCGGCCAGGGTGCGGCGGAGCAATTCCAGACGCCTCACGGTCGCCGCCAGCCGCTCCCTCTCCCGCGTCACGACCGCATCGGGAGCCCGCGCGGAGAACTGTGAGGCCAGCTTGGCATCGAGCCGCTGTCGGGTGGCATCCAGCTCGGCCAGCTCCCTCTCCAGCCGGCGGCGCACCTCCGAATGCCGAGCCGCGGCCGCCCCCAGGTGGACTGAGCTGCCGCCGACGGCGAGGGAGGCGAAGTCTTCCTCCGCGCCCTCACGGCCGGCCTCGAAGACGACCGGGGCGATCTGGGCCAGATAGGTGGGAACCTCGGGAAAGCGGAGCTCGTCACCCAGTTCGGCCAGCCGCACCGGTACCCTGGGCGCGCTTCGGCTCCCGCCCACCCCCAGCTCCTGCAGCCAGCTGCGCAACTCGCCCGCCAGCTCCTGGAAGGCGGCCATCGCTCGCTCGGCCTGAGCGTCCTCCGAGAGCCCGTCGGCGGTGGGCCAGGCGGCGAAGTCCAGGGTCGGGGGTGTCCCCGAGAACTGCTGTGCCAGCTCGTCGGTGACGAAGGGCATGATCGGGTGCAGCAGGTGCAGCGTGGTCAAGAGCACCTTCCGGGTCACCCAGAGTACAGCCGGGTCATGGCGCTCCATCCTAGCCTTGACCAGTTCCAGGTACCAGTCGGCGACCTCGTCCCAGCTGAAGCGCCGGACGGATTCCACGGCATCACCCAGGGCGAAGTTGTCATAGGCGGTGGTCACCTCGCCCACCAGGGACCGCAGGCGCGAGAGAATCCAGCGGTCGGCCAGCTCCAACTGGGATGGCGGAGGAGGGTCAGCGGTGGGGATGCGCCCGGTGCCCCCCGGGAAGTGGGCCAGGTGGAGCAGCCGCACCATGTTCCAGAGCTTGTTGGAGAACCGGGCGTACCCGTCGAGTCTGGTCTCGTCGAAGCGGGCGTCCTGGGTCCCCATGGCCACGGCGGCCCCCCATCCCCTGAGGGCGTCCGCTCCATGTCGCTCCACCATCTCCAAGGGGTCGACCACGTTGCCCCGAGACTTGGACTGGCGAGCCCCGTCGGCCCCCAGGATGGTGGCGTGGAAAATGACGTCGGGGAAGGGCAGGTCGGCGGTGAAGCGCAACCCCATGATCACCATCCGCGCCACCCATAGATAGATGATGTCGCGCGCAGTGCTCAGCACCGAAGTCGGGTAGAACCGCGCCATCTCCGGCGTGGGCTCGGGCCAACCCAGGATGGCGAAGGGCCAGAGGGAGCTGGAGAACCAGGTGTCGAGGACGTCGGGGTCGAACTTCAAGTCGGGGTCCAGACACTCCGGACACTGTTGCGGGTCGTCGACGAACGCAAACACGTGCCCCCGCCCGCAGGTGGCGACGGGGATGCGGTGGCCCAGCCAGAGCTGGCGGCTGATGCACCAGTCGCGCAGCCCGTCCAGCCAGCCGAGGTACTGGGCAGAGAACTGGGGAGGGTGGAAACGGATCCGACCTTCCCGAGCCGCGGCAGCGGCCGGAGCCGCCAGCTCAGCCATCCTCATCCACCATTGCGGGGTGACCAGCGGCTCGATCACGGCTCCGCAGCGGTCGCAGTGGCCAACCTGGTGGGTGATCGGGTCGGCGCGCACCAGGGCACCGGCCGCCTCCAGGATCTCCACCGACCGCTGCCGAGCATCCGCCACCGACAGGCCGTCGAGGGCGGGCACCTCGGGCACCCTCATCCGCCCCTTCAGGTCGATCACCGTCAGCACCGGCAACTGGTGCCGTAGCCCGATCTCGAAGTCCTCGGGGGCGTGGCCAGGGGTGATCTTCAGGGCGCCGGTGCCGATCTCCGGGCGCACGGCCGGATCCGAGATCACTGGCAGGGTGCGGCCGGAGATCGGCTCCCGGACGACCTTGCCCACCAGGCCGGCAAAGCGGGGGTCGTCGGGGGCCACCGCCACCGCCACATCGGCCACGATGGTCTCCGGGCGGGTGGTGGCCACCACCACCTCCCCCTCCTCCCCCACCAACCGGTATCGGACCTGGTAGAAGACGTCAACCTGCTCCTGGTACTCCACCTCCTCGTCGGAGATGGCGCTCTCGCAGCGCGGGCACCAGTTGACGATCCGTGGTCCCCGGTAGATGAGTCCCTGGTCGAAGAGCTCCTTGAAGGCGATGCGGATCACGCGCACGTAGCCCGGGTCGAGGGTGAAGCGCTCCCTGGTCCAGTCGCAGCTGGCTCCCATCCCCCGCAGCTGGGTGACGATCCGGCCCTGGTACTCCGCGTACCACCGCTCGACGCGCCGTGCGAACTCCTCCCGGCCGATCTCCTCCTTCGAGGTTCCCTCGGCCGCCAGCTGGCGCTCGATCACGTTCTGCGTGGCGATGGCGGCATGGTCGGTGCCCGGCACCCACAG
>JAKBTP010000082.1:3466-6938 GCA_021844355.1 bacterium
GCGTGGTCGGCGCGCCGCAGGGGCAGGGCCTCTCGCAGCGCCGGCTCATCTATCTGCACCACCCTGATCCCGGCTGCGACCAGGTCAGCCACCTCGTCCCTGAGCGCCAGGGCGATCTGCTTGCAACTGGTGGCTCGATCCAAGTCCTCCCGGGGGAAGGACCACTGCAGGATGGTCACCGGTCCGGTGATGACCCCCTTCACCGGCCGGTCGGTGAGCCCCTGGGTGAACGTGGTCCAGGCCACGGTCATCGGAGATCGCCTCCAGACGTCCCCCAGGACGATGGGCGGCTTGGCACACCTGGAGCCATAGGACTGGACCCATCCTCTGGCGGTGGTCACCATTCCCTCCAGCTGCTCGGCGAAGTACTCCACCATGTCGTTGCGCTCGGGCTCCCCGTGGACCAACAGGTCCAGCCCCGCCTCCTCCTGGAAGCGCACAACCTTGGTGATCTCCTGTCGAATCACCTCCTCGTAGCCACCCCTGTCCAACTCTCCCCGGCGCAGCCGGGCCCGGGCCTGGCGCAGCTCCGAACGCTGCGGAAAGGAGCCGATGGTGGTGGTGGGGATCAGTGGCCATCCGAGGCTTCTGGCGAACTCCCGCCGCTGGTCCTCGGTCTGCCCCTGGCGTCGGTCCGCGGGGGATACCTGGCCGAGCCGGCCGGCGACCTCGGGGCGGTGGCGTCGCGGGGAGGTGCGCCGAGCTTCGATGGAGGCCCGGGCCGCCTCCAACTCTGAGCGGACGTCCGCCCCGCTGGCCGCCCTGGCCAGCAGTGCCACCTCCTCCAGCTTTTCCTGGGCGAACGCCAGCCAGGAGAGGAGTTCGGGGTCGAGGGCCGATGCCTCGTCCCGAGTCGTCCAGGGAAGGTGCATGAGGGAGCAAGAGGGGGCGATCATCACCCGCGAGGGCCCCAGCTTGGAGGTCGCCCTGGCGATCCCGGCCACCGCCGGATCGGGATCCATCCGCCAGACATTGCGGCCATCCACAAGGCCCAGCGACAGGCTCAAGGACTCCGGGGCCGCGCTGAGCGCGCGCTCCAGGTCCTCGGGTCCGCGGGCGAGGTCCAGATGGACGGCATCAACCGGCAGCCCCACCACGCTCTCCAGGTTCGGCCCGAGGCCGCCAAAGTAGGAGGCGAGCAGGATCTTGAGCCCGGGGGCCGCCTGCCGCAGCTGGAGGTAGGCGCGCTCCAGCCCTTCCAGGAGGGAGACCGGAGCGTCCTGGGCGAGGCAGGGCTCGTCCAGCTGCACCCACCCGGCGCCGGCAGCCCCCAGCTGGCGCAGCAGCTCCTGGTAGACCGGGATCAGCTCGTCCAGGAGGCGCAGGGGAGACCTGGAACTTCCCGGGATCTTGCTGAGACAGAGGAAGGTCAGGGGGCCGAGAAGCACCGGCCTGGTCTCGAACCCGGCCGCCCGGGCCTCCTTGAACTCATCCACGACCCGGGTGGAGCTGAGGGCGAAGGTCTGCTCCGGCTCCAGCTCCGGCACCAGGTAGTGGTAGTTGGTGTCGAACCACTTGGTCATGTCCAGGGGCGCGACCTCACCGCCGGGTCCCTCGGCCCCACGGGCCATGGCGAAGGTCAGGTCGAGCTCGGACTCCAGCTCCAGCCGCCGAAAGCGCGCCGGGACCGCGCCGACCATGAGGGCGGTGTCCAAGACGTGGTCATAGAGGGAGAAATCCCCGCTGGGGAAGATGTCGATTCCAGCGTCGCTCTGGGCGCTCCAGCGCATCCGGCGAATCTCGCGGGCGGCCTCGAGGAGCGCCGCTTGGTCGATGCGCCCGGCCCAGTGAGCCTCCAGAGCGCGCTTCAGCTCGCGGTCCGGGCCGATGCGGGGAAAGCCGAGGCTGGTGGTTGTGACCCGGCCGTTGTTGTCAGGCATCTTCGACGACTCCTCTTGGCACCGGCCACCCCCGCCATTGGCGGAGTTCCGTGCATGAACTCGGCCGCGGGCCCGCGCCCCGGACGCGGCCCGCCTCCCAGGGCGACCCTTGCCGCTGGCCCCAGTTTACCCGCCCCGACCACCGCCGAGGGATCAGGCCGAGGCCGCCTCCTCCTCGACCACCAGCTCCGGGTCGGTGGCCTCCAGGATGGCCCTCTCGGTGATGATGCAGCGCTTGACCTCGGGGCGGGAGGGCACCTCGAACATGCTGCTGAGGAGGGCGGCCTCGAGGATGCTCTTCAGCCCCCGGGCCCCGGTCCCCAGCGAGAGCGCCTTGTGGGCGATGGCCCGTAGCGCCGCCTCCTCGAAGACCAGCTCGACATCGTCCAGGGCGAAGAACTTCTCGTACTGCTTGACGAAGGCGTTCTTGGGCTCGGTGAGGATGTGGAGGATGTCCTCCTCGTCCAGGCTCTCCAGCGAGACCACCACCGGGAGCCGCCCGACGAACTCGGGGATCAGGCCGTAGCGGAGCAGATCCTGGGCCTGGAGCTGATGCAGGATCTGAGTGCTCTCCTTGGTCCTCTGCCCTCCCGGCTCGCTGGAGAAGCCAATGGTCCGATGGCCCACGCGCTGCTCGATGATCCTCTCCAGCCCCTCGAAGGCTCCCCCACAGACGAAGAGAATGTTGGCGGTGTTGATCTGGATGAAGTCCTGGTGCGGGTGTTTGCGCCCCCCCTGCGGAGGCACGTTGGCCACCGTCCCCTCCAGGATCTTCAGGAGCGCCTGCTGGACGCCCTCGCCGGAGACATCCCGGGTGATCGAGGGGTTGTCGGACTTGCGGGAGATCTTGTCGATCTCGTCGATGTATATGATCCCCCGCTCCGCCCGCGCCACATCGAAGTCGGCAGCCTGGATCAAGCGCAGGAGGATGTTCTCGACATCCTCACCGACGTACCCCGCCTCGGTGAGCGAGGTGGCATCGGCGATGGAGAAGGGCACGTCCAGCACCTTGGCCAGGGTCTGGGCGAGGAGGGTCTTGCCGCATCCGGTGGGACCGACCAGGAGCACGTTGGACTTCTGCAGCTCTACGTCGCCCACCTCGCGCGCGTGATTGACCCGCTTGTAGTGGTTGTACACCGCCACGGAGAGCACCCGCTTCGCCTGGTCCTGCCCCACCACGTACTGGTTCAGGGAGTCCCAGATCGCCTGGGGGCTGGGCACCACGTTGGTGCGGGGACGGTGGGCGGCCGCGCCCTTGCTCTCCTCCTCCAACACCTCCTGGCAGAGCTCGATGCACTGGTCACAGATGTAGACCCCGGGCCCGGCGATCAGCTTGCGGACCTGATCCTGGCCCTTGTTGCAGAAGGAGCACCGGGTGTGGCGGCGCCGGTCGTCCCGCTCGTTCATGCCGCGCTCCCACCGTCTCCGGGCCCGCTGAGCCCGGCGGCGAGGCGGGTCACGCAGCTGGGGCAGATCGCCGCCTGCTCACTGCCACCGCCGGCGACCAGCGCCACCGCTGTCGCCGGTCGTCCGCAGAAGCCGCAGCGTGTCCCCCTACCCCGCACTAGCTTGAGCAGTGCTCCCTGCCCCTC
>JAKBTP010000205.1 GCA_021844355.1 bacterium
TCCTGCTGGCCATGACCGTATCCGCCCTGGACGACCTGGCGCCCTCGCGGGTGATCCTCGCCCTGGGCTCGGCGCTGCCGCTCCGGCTCATGCAGATGGGCATTCCCTACGACCCCGAGGGCGCGACCCGGAAGGTGGAGAGTGCCATCCTGGACCTGCGGCACCTCTGGGCCGGGGAGCGGCTGGCCACGGCGGAAGGGCTCCCCGACCTGGAGCCGATGTTCCCCCCTCCGCATCGGGTGCCGATCTGGGTGGCGGGGTATCGCCGTGGATTTCACGAGCTCGCCGGGAGGGTGGCTGACGGTTTCCTGGCCCGGCCGGCGGAGTCCCTCCCCGCCTTCGAGGTGGGTGTACGCCGGATCCGCGCCGCGGAGAAGCGGGCCGGCCGACCCGAGGGGGAGGTGGAGCTCGGTGGCTACCTCCTGGCCCTGGCGGACTCCAGCCGCCGGGCGGCGCTGGACCGGGCCAAACGCGAGCCCTTCGTCATCTACATGCTCTCGGTGCAGTCCGAGCCGGCCATGGTCCGGGCCGGGCTGGACCCCAGCATCCGCCAGGCCATCTTCTCCAGGTGGCGGGAGGAGGACTACACCGGAGCGGCCCGGATCATCCCCGACGAACTGGTCGACGCCTTCCTGCTCTGCGGCACCCGGGAAGAGATAGCTCAGCGGGCGGACCAGTTCCGCCAGGCCGGGATGGGGCTTCCCATCCTCCAGCCGGTGCTCCAGGAGCTGGAGCAGGTGGAGCAGGTGGTGGACGCGGCGGTGCTGTGCGCCGCCGTGGGCCCGGCCGCCGAGCGCGAGGTGGCGTACCGCACCCAGCTGTCCACCTCGGATCGGGAGGGCATTGGCCTCCGGCGCCATCTGCGCGGCCTCCTGGAGGTGGTCCGCCCCTTCAGCCTCACCGCGTCGGCGACCCCGGTGGCTGCTGCCGGCGCCCTGGCCCTGGCCGAGCACCGGATCCTATGGCCCCTCTTCGCCATGGCCCTCGTCGCCGGGGTGCTCCTCCAGGTGGGCACCAACGTGATCAACGAGATCTACGACGTGCGCAAGGGGCTCGACTCCATCACCTCCCCCCGCGCCAGCCTGGCCCTGGTGACCGGCCGGGTCACGGAGCGCGCCGCCTTCCGGCTGGCGTATTCGGCCTTCGCCATCTCCGCCCTGCTCGGGGTCGCCCTGATCGTGGCCCGGGGCTGGGAGCTGGCCGTCCTCGGGCTGGTGGGGCTGATCGGCGGGTGGGGCTACACCGCCCCTCCGCTCCAGTACAAGTACCGGGCCGCCGGTCTCCCCCTGGTCTTCGTCCTCATGGGGCCACTGATGGTCCTGGGAGGGTTCTTCGCCATCACCGGGAGCTGGTCGATCACCGCCGGGGTGATCAGCATCCCCATCGGGCTGCTGGTGACCGCCATCCTCCACGGCAACGAGTGGCGGGACATCGGCGAGGATGCCAGGGCGGGGATCAGCACCCTCTCCATCCGCGCCGGGCGACGGGTTGCCCATGGGCTGTACGTGGCCCTGCTGGTGGGGGCGTACCTGGCGCTGGCGGCCGCGGTGGCGGTGGGAGCGCTCCCCCGGCTCAGCCTCCTCGCGGTGCTCTCGCTGCCCCTTTTCGTCCGGGCCCTGAGGTCTTCCGAGCTGGGCGCCATGGGACAGCAGCGGGCCATCTCCCTCATCGATCTCCAGACGGCGCAACTCCACGCCGCTTTCGGGGCCCTGCTGGTGGTCGGGCTGGCGGCGACCGCGGTCTGGCACCCCGGGCCGTGAGGCGGGCTTGAGCCGCCGACCCGCCCTCGCCGGCCTGGTCACCCTGGGCGCCTATGGCGCCTTCGCGGCCACTTTCCGTGGCCCCCGCGACCGCTTCTGGCCGCGGATGACCCGAACCGGCGCCGCGCTGGGTCTGGCGGCGCTCCTCCTGGAGCCTTCGCTGGTGAGAAGAAGGCCCAGGGTCCGTGAGGTGGCGCTCGGGGGGGCGATCGCGGGCTGCCTGTACGGCGCCTTCCAGGTGGGGGACAGGGTCGCCCGTCGTGTCCTTCCCGGGGGCGGTGAGGAGATCGCGGACATCTACCGGCTGGGGGAGCTGCGGCCTCACCGCGAGCTGGCGCTGCGGCTGGCAGTGGTGGTGGGACCCGCCGAGGAGCTCTTCTGGAGGGGGCTGGTTCAGCGCTCCCTCCAGCGGCGGCTGGGGCCGGTCCGGGCGGCGGTGGTGGCCGGCCTCCTGTACGGCGGAGCGCACCTGGTGACCGGCAATCGGACTCTGATCGCGGCCGCCACCGTGGCCGGGTTCAGCTGGTCCGGCCTGGCGGCGGCCGGCGTCCCCATGACCAGCCTGGTCGTCAGCCATTCGCTCTGGGACGTCTGGATCTTCCTGATCCAGCCCACCCAGCGGACGGCTCAGGGGCAGGAGCGGACCCGCCCCACCTGACCGGCTGTGCCGTCCAAGCCCGCCGGGCACGGTCCGCCGCGCCGGCTCAGGCGCGGACGACCGCCCGGGCCCTGAACCGCAGCGGCGGCTCTCCGTACTCCTCAAGGGCATGGGCCAGCCAGCCGGCGGCTCGCGCCACCGTGAAGATCACCTCCGGGGCGTCGGGTGGCATCTGCGCCACCGCGGTGAGGAGCGCCAGCGCGAGATCGACGTTGGGCTCGACCCCGGCGGTTTCCCGGGCCGCGGAGATCACCGCGCCCGCCTGGGCACAGAGCGCGGCGCCGGGTGCCGCCCGGTAGGTGAGGCGGAGCAGCAGACGGGCCCTCGGATCCCCTCCGGGGTACAGCGGGTGGCCGAATCCTGGTAGGTGCCCGTAGGCCTCGGCGAACCGGGCCAGGGAGCCCCGGGGCCCAGCTTCGACCGGGGCCTCCAGCAGCTCACGCGCCCGGCGGGGGGCGCCTCCGTGCAGGCTCCCGGCCATGGCGCCCATCCCGGCCAGCACCACCGAGTACGGGTCCGCCCGGGCGGAGGCGGCGACTCGCGCCGCCACCGTAGAGGCGGCCAGCTCATGATCGGCGAGCAGCACCAAGGCGGCGTTCAGGGCCCCCAAGCGCTCGGAAGTGGGAGGAAGCGCCGCGAGGCCGGCCCACAGCTGCCCGGCGATGCTGGCGGGTGCCCGGTAGGCGGCGGTCCCGGCTGCCGCCGCCATCGCCGAGATCACCCGCTGTCCGCGCTCCACCACCCCGGGGAGCGAGAGGTCGGCGCGGAGGGGGTCACCGGCGGAGAGCAGGACCACGGCGAGTCGGAGCCGGTCCCGTGCCGTCCCCACCTCCGGGAGCTGCAGGAGGGGTGGCGGCCACGACGGCCGCCCGTCGGTCCTCTGGGCCGTCCACAGCCACCCCGCCACCTCCTCGAAGCTCGCAGACTCCGCCAGCTCGAGTGCGCTCACCCCTCGATAGCGGACGTCCTGGTCGACGATCTCCGTGAGCCGCGAGTGGACGACCAGGTCCAGTGCCAGGGGGACGCTCGACCGGCGGGGCTTGCCCCTCCGGGCCAGCTCCTCGATCTCGGCGGGATCGAAGCGGCTCTGCCGAGAGCCGGGCTCGCGCCAGCGGTGCAGCACTCCGCGGCTTACGTACGCATACAGGGTGGCGAGCTTGACCCCGAGCCGGTCGGCGGCCTCCTGCGCCGTGAGCCCTGACATTGACTTGATGATAATCAAGATTGACTGTCGTCGGCGCAATGGATAGGCTGGGACCGTGCAGCAGGTGCGCACGGTGATGGCGGGGCCGGTACTGGTGATTCAACCGGGGACGCCGCTTGGGGAGTCGGTCTCGCGGATGCGGGCCGAAGAGGCGGCCGCGGCGGTCGTGCTCCAGGACGGTGTCCCGCTGGGCACGCTGAGCGTGCAGGACGCCTCCGAGCCGGCCCAGGACCGGCCGGGGCTCCAGGTCTCTGATGTCATGCGACCTCCTCTGGGAACCATCGACGCCTCCGAGGACCTGAGCAGTGCCCTTCGGATGCTGGCCCACCCGGGGTTAGGGCACCTGGTAGTCACGTCGGATGGCCAGGTCGTGGGGGTGCTCTCACTGGCCGACCTCGCTCCCCTGCTGTCCATCGGCCCCGCCGCTGCGCCCCCCGGTCTTAAGGGGGTTGTCGTCGCCGAGACCCAGGTGAGCGACGTGCGCGGGGAGGAGGGCTTCTACCACTACCGCCAGTACTCCGCCGTGGAGCTGGCCGAAAGGAGGCCGCTGGAGGACTCCTGGCGCCTTCTGCTGGACGGCGAGCTCCCCCGAGATCGGGCCGAGCAGGAGGGGTTCGCCGCCGAGGTCCGGCCGCTCCGGTCGGCGAGCCAGCTGGTGATGCGGACCCTGCCGGCCATCGCCCGAGCCTCGGCACCCCTGGAGGGGTTGAGGACCGCCATCTCCCTGGCCGCTGCCGAGCGCGGGCTGCGGCCCCTTTACGACATCGACCCGGCGGCCAGGAGGGCGGACGCCCTGTTCGTCGCCGCCGTGACCCCGACCATACTCACCGCGCTGCACCGCCTCAGCCGGGGGAAGGAACCGGTTCCACCCCGCCTCGACCTGGGGGCGGGGGCGAACTACCTCTGGATGCTGAGCGGCGTCGAGCCGTCCCCGGTGCACGCGGGTGCCATCGAGCGCTACCTGACCTCGACGATCGACCACGGCTTCAGCGCCTCCACCTTCACCGCCCGGGTGATCGCCTCGACCGGCGCGGACCTGGGCGCCTGCCTGGTCGGCGCCATCGGCGCCCTGAGCGGGCCGATCCACGGCGGGGCTCCCAGCCGGGCGCTCGAACTGCTGGACGAGATCGGGAGCCCGGAGAGGGCGCGCTCAGTGATCGAGAGCAAGGTGCAGCGGGGCGAGCGGATCATGGGCTTCGGACACGCCGTGTACCGGACCGAGGACCCGCGCTCCAACATGCTGCGGGAGGTGGCACGGCAGCTGGGCGGGCCCCTCGCCGAGCTGGCCCTCCAAGTGGAGAGGACGGTGGTCGAGGTCTTGGCGGAGTTGAAGCCGGGGAGGCGCCTCTACGCCAACGTGGAGTTCTATGCCGGCGTGGTCATGGCCGCCTGCGGGATTCCACCGGAGATGTTCACGCCCACCTTCGCCTCCAGCCGGGTGATCGGCTGGACCGCCAACGTCCTGGAACAGGCGAGGGACCCGAAGATCATCCGGCCCAGCGCCCGGTACGTGGGGCCGCCGCCACCCCAGCCCGTCCCCCCGCTGGCTGGTTGACCGCCCGGCGTGGACCGCTCGCCGGTCAGGACGCCGGGCTCACCACCTTTTTCATCACGCAGTGCTTCAGCCCCTTGGGCCGGTCATAACTGAAGCCGGCTCGCTCGAACATGCCACGGGTGCAGCTGTAGAGGAGGGAGCCGGAAGCCTTCTTCGCCGGGGCCTCCTGGGGGTAGGCCTCGACCAGCCCTCCGCCAGCTTGAGCGATCAGGTCGAGCGCCCCGGCCAGGGCGAGGGAGGCCAGCCCTTCGCGGCGGTTGTCCCGGTCCACGAAGAAGCAGGTGATGCGGTAGTCGGGCTCCCGGACCATCCCCGCCAGGTACTCCTTCCGGTGGTAGATGTTGGGGAGCTCCCGGGGAGAGCCGTACTGGCACCAGGCGACGGCGTCATCTCCCCGGAACACCAGGGAGGCATGCGCCCGCCCCTCCCTCACAAGCTGTTCCTTGAGGGCGCGGTTGCCCTCGTAGGTGCGGGTCTTCTCGGCGGCCATGGTGTGAAACCAGGTGCACCAACAGCCACCCCAGACTCCGTTGTGCTTCTCCACGAGGCGCGCGAAGGCTGGCCAAGTTGTGTCGTCCAGGGGGGCGACCCGGTACTCGGGTGACGGCCCGACGCTGACGCTGCTCGCTCGCGGCGCTCCCCTCGCCTTACGGCGACCCCTCACCCTATCGTCCATTCAAGTGTCTGGCTGAACCTCGAATCGGCAGGCGGGGCGAGATTGTACGCCAAAGGCGGGTGGCCAAGCCGGCTGCGACCTGGTCCATGTGATGCTGAACCTACCCAGACGCGGTACCGCCCGCCACCGAGTTCGGTGGCCTTCCGCCGGCGTCGGCCAGGGGCCGAACCGCCTCGCCTCCCCGCCCTGGCGCCATGAGCCGGCGCGGCTTCCGGCGTTCGGCCCATGACCCGACGATGCCGGGTTTCGTGAAGCCCTCTAGCACGCTGCGGGTTGCCACCCGGTTCCCGCCCCCGGCGCGAGTCGTGAGGAGCGGTCGTCTGAGCGCCAGCGTACCGACACCGGACCGGAAAAGGTGCACAGTGGACTTGGCGTCTGGATGGGTCGACCGGGACGCCGACGCGCGGGGGGCGTCAAGCGGGTTGGCTCCAGGAGACCCGGAAGTGATTGAAACAGAAGGCAGCGAGCAGGAGCGCACAGTGACCCGCGTCGATCCTGCCGGCAACGGCGAGCAGACCACAACTCGCAGCACGGCCACGGTGACGCCGATTGGTTCGCGGCTACAGAGCGCGGTCTGGCTGGCGGTCGGGATCGTGGACGTGGCCCTGGCCTTGGACTTCGTGTTCAAGCTGCTGGCCGCAGCCAACGTCGGATTCGTCGGGTTCATCACCGGGGTCGCGGGATCTCTTAACGCGCCATTCCGAGGCGTGCTGGCGACCTCAGCACCGAGCGGGCACTACTTCGATTGGCCCGATGTGGTGGCGGTGGTCGTGTACTCGATCGCGGCCCTTGTCGTGGTCAGCCTGATCAGGATCCTGGCAGGCCGTCGTTCTCCTCAGACGAGCGGCGCCTGATGCCAGAGCACCGGGCTCCGGCTGGGGGACTGCGAACCCGCGCGTGGAACAGGGCTGAATCGGCTGCAGCGTTGGAGGAAGTGGCATGATCGTATTTGGCGTCATCTTGCTGATCTTGGGGTTCGTGCTGGCGATCCCCATCCTCTGGACCATCGGGGTGATCCTGGCAGTGATCGGGCTCGCTCTCTGGGTCCT
>JAKBTP010000020.1 GCA_021844355.1 bacterium
GGATCTTTTGAGCGGTCGTGAACCGGCCGAGGAGGGGGTGAGGTGAAGGGTCGAACGATGTGCGGGGCCCTCTCGGCCGCCGACGAGGGCCGCCGGGTGATCCTGGCGGGGTGGGTGAACCACCGTCGCGACCACGGCGGGCTCACCTTCATCGACCTCAGGGACCACACCGGGGTGGTTCAGCTCACCTTCAACCCCGAGACGGCCGAAGAGGCGAAGCGCGTCGCCGAGCGCTGCCGCCTGGAGTGGGTGATCCGGGTGGAGGGGGTGGTGGCCCTGAGGCCGGAGGGAAGTGAGAACCCCAACCTCCCCACCGGTGAGGTCGAGGTGAGGGCAGATCGCTGCGAGGTCCTGGCCCAGGCCCAGGCGATGCCCCTCGGGGTTGGCGACGAGGCGGTGGCGGACGAGCGGGTTCGGCTCCAGTACCGCTACCTGGACCTCCGCCGGCCCAGGATGCAGCGGAACCTGCGCGCCCGCCACCGCTTCATCAAGGCCTTGCGCGACGCCGGCGACCGCCTCGGTTTCGTGGAGATCGAGACCCCCACCATGGTCCCCAGCACCCCGGAGGGGGCTCGCGACTTCCTCATCCCCAGCCGGCTGTGGCCCGGCCATGTCTGGGCCCTGCCGCAGTCGCCCCAGCTCTACAAGCAGCTCTCCATGGTGGGGGGCTTCGACCGCTACCTGCAGATCGCCCGCTGCTGGCGGGACGAGGATCTTCGGGCCGACCGCCAGTTCGAGTTCACCCAGCTCGACCTGGAGATGTCCTTCGTGGAGGAGGAGGAGGTCTACTCGGTGCTGGAGGAGATGGTGTCAACCGCCTGGGAGGCGGCCTTCCAGGTGACGCCGCCCACCCCCTGGCCGCGCCTCCCCTTCGCCGAGGCGATGCGCAGGTACGGCTCCGACAAGCCCGACACCCGCTTCGGCCACGAGCTCTGCGAGGTCTCCCAGGTGTTCGCCTCCAGCGAGTTCCAGGTATTTCGCCGGGCGCTGGACCAGGGCGGCGCCGTGGTGGCCCTGCGCGTCCCCGAGGGGGCGCAGCTCACCCGTGGGGAGCTGGAGGGCGCCTTCCTGGAGGTCGCCCGGACCTACGGCGCTCAGGGGCTGGCCTACTGCTGGCAGCGCGACGCTGGTCTCGAGGGCGGCATCTCCAAGTTCCTGAGCGAGGCGGAGGCGGACCGCCTCCGCCAGGAGTTGGGGCTGACCGCCGGGGACCTGGTGCTGTTCACGGCCGGCCCGAGGCAGACGGCGCTGGTGTCCCTGGGGCAGGTGCGGCTGCACGCGGCGCGGCGGCTTGGATGGATCCCCGAGGGACGGTTCGACTTCCTCTGGGTCACCGAGTTCCCCCTGTTTGAGCGCGACCCGAGAACCGGGGAGGTGTCACCCATGCACCACCCCTTCACCCAGCCCCACCCCGACGACTGGGGTCTGTTGCGCACAGAGCCTGAGAAGGTCCGCTCGCGCGCCTACGACATCGTCTGCAATGGGGTGGAGCTGGGCTCGGGCTCCCTGCGCATCACGGACCCCCGTCAGCAGGCGGAGATCTTCTCGGTGCTCGGCTTCAGCGAGGCCGAGGTGGCCACCAAGTTCGGCTTCCTGATCGAGGCCTTTCGCTACGGGCCTCCGCCCCACGGGGGGTTCGCCGCCGGCATCGACCGGATGGTGATGGTGGGGCTGGGGGAGAGCTCCATCCGCGAGGTGATCGCCTTCCCCAAGACCCAGACGGGGGCCGACCCCATGACCGGCGCTCCCACCCGGGTGGCGGAGGCGCAGCTGGCGGAGGTGGGGCTGAGGCTGGCGGCGCCTCCGCCTCCCAGCTGAGTCTTCGGTCATCTGCTACCGTGGAGATGGCCCGGGGCCCCGCCGAACGCCAGCGCCCGACCCTAGTGATGAATTTCCCGGGAGCGCCAACAGAGCTGGTGGCCCACATGCCCCCTTGGGGGGAAGTGGAAAGCCGCGTGCGGCGCACCCACCTGGTGGTGCAGGGATCGGAACCAGGCCGGCGGGCCGCCCCGGGCCCTTGGGTTTGGCCAGCTCGACATCGGGGGATGTACTGAGGTGATGAGCACAGCGCCAGCCTCGCAGACCGAGCTGCGGATCCCCGCGGACCCCCAGTACATCGTGGTGGCCAAGCGGGCGGCGGCGGGCATGGCCAGCGTGGCCGGACTGGGGGTGGAGGCGCTGGAGGAGCTCAACATCGCCATCGCCGAGGCCTGTGAGCACACCATCGGGGCGGCGCTGGCCGCCGGGCTCAGGGACGCCAGGGTGCGCATCGCCTTTGACGTCCAGGAGGACGCCCTGCGAGTGGATGTGCGCCTCCTGCACAGCCGCGGCGAGCCGGTCCCGGCCGCCTCCGGGACCCGCGACCAGCGGGAGGCGCTGGACCTGGCCATCCACATGCTCCGCTGCTTCGCCGACGATGTCGACTTCCAGGCGGTGGGGAGCGGGCTTCTGCACGTCCGTCTGGCCAAGTATCGACTGCGGTGACCGAGGCGGGGTTCCGCAGCAGCCCCACCCGCTACGACCGCGACCTGCAGCACCGCCTCTTCGAGGAATACCGGCGCCACCACTCCCCTGAGGTTCGGGAGCGGCTGGTGGAGCAGTACCAGGCGCTGGTTCGCTCCCTGGCCCGGCGATTTGCGGGGCGCGGCGAGCCGCTGGAGGACCTGGAGCAGGTGGGCTTCCTGGGGCTGATCTCGGCCATAGAGCGCTTCGACCCCGGTCTCGGGCTGGAGTTCACCACCTTCGCCACCCCGACCATCCTCGGGGAGATCAAGCGCTACTTCCGCGACAAGAGTTGGGCGGTCAGGGTCCCTCGCCGTCTTCAGGAGACCTACGCCAAGGTGGTCCGGGTGCAGCAGGAGATGGCCCAACGGCTGGGCCGCAGCCCCACGGTGGCGGAGATCGCCAGGGAGCTGGAGCTGGAGGCGGACGAGGTGCTCCAGGCGCTGGAGGCCGGGCCCGCTCACCGCGCCGTGTCCCTCGACGCCCCGGCCCAGGGTGCGGACGAGGACCAGGAGGTGGGGGATAGGGTGGGCGTCGAGGACCAGAACCTGGACCGGATAGAGCTCCAGAATGTCCTGGGGACGGCGCTCCGCCACCTGACCCCTCGCGAGCAGGAGATCATGATCCTCCGCTTCGTTGACCAGTTGCCTCAGACCGAGGTCGCCCGCCGCCTGGGGATCAGCCAGATGCACGTCAGCCGGCTGCAGCGAGCGGCCCTCGACCGCCTGCGGCGGGAGATGCCCCTCGAGGGTTGAGCCCGGGGCGGCTGTTAGAATCCAGCCGACCTGCCAGGGATGGGGACCACTTGCTCAGTTCGCAGATCCGCACGCGTTTTTTAGAGTACTTCCAGGCTCGGGACCACCTCCTGGTGCCCAGCGCCTCGCTGGTGCCGGAGGACGATCCCAGCCTGCTGCTCGTGGGCGCCGGCATGGTGCCCTTCAAGCCTTATTTCCTCGGCCGAATGGAGCCGCCGGCGCCCCGGCTCACCTCCTGTCAGCGAGCCTTCCGGGCGGTGGACATCGAGGAGGTGGGCAACAGCACCCGGCACGACACCTTCTTCGAGATGCTGGGCAACTTCAGCTTCGGGTCCTATTTCAAGGAGGAGGCGATCCGGTACGCCTACCAGTTCCTGACCGGGGAGTTGGGCCTCGACCCAGAGCGGATGCACTTCAGCATCCACCCCTCGGACAAGCTCTCGGAGCGCCTCTGGCAAGAGGTGGCCGGGGTGGGCCCGGAGCGCATCGTCGCCCTGGAGGACAACTACTGGCAGGCGGGTCCGACCGGCCCCTTCGGGGTTGACAGCGAGATCTACTTCGACCTCGGTCCGGAGCACGGCACGGCTCCCCAGGAGGCTCCGGGGCGGGGTGAACGCTACCTGGAGATCTGGAACCTCGTGTTCATGGACTCCGAGCGGCTGCCCGACGGCTCCTCAGTTCCCCTGCCCCGACCGGGGGTGGACACCGGGATGGGGCTGGAGCGCATCACCCGGGTGGTGCAGGGGAAGTCATCCATCTTCGACACCGACCTGTTCGCCCCCCTGGTCCAGGACTTCCGCGGTCGGGCTGCGGACCTGGACCAGCTGGGTGAGGGTGCCGGACGCCGCCACTTGTGGATCCTCGCCGACCACGCTCGGGGAGCGTGTGCCCTGATCTCGGACGGGGTGAGGCCATCGAACGAAGGCCGGGGCTATGTCCTGCGCCGCCTCGTCCGCCGGGCGCTGGTGAGCGCCCAGGCACTGGGGCTGACCGGCGGGCTGGCGCCGGCCGCCCGGGTGGTGGCCCAGATCCTGGAAGACCCCATGCCCCAGCTCGGTGGGCAGGTGGGCGAGATCGAGTCGGTGCTCCAGGAGGAGGAGGCTCGCTTCGCCGAGGTGTTGGATCGGGGGCTGGGGATGTTCCTGCGCCTGGCGGCAGAGGGGCCCGGGATCTCGGCAGCCGACGCCTTCCGCCTCCACGACACCTTCGGCTTCCCCATCGAATTGACCCGGGACCTGGCCGCGTCCCGGGGGCTGGAGGTCGACACCGCCGGGTTCGAGCGGCTCCTTGGCGAGCAGCGCCTCCGGGGGAGGGGACCCGCGCGGACGGAGCTGCCGGCGCTTCCCGGCAGCGAGTTCGTGGGCTACGAGCAGATGGAGGTCGAGGCTCGAGTTGAGCTGGTCCTCTCTGGGGGGCGCCCGGCGGAGAGGCTGGGCCAGGGGGAGCGTGGAGAGGTGGTCCTGAATCGGAGCCCCTTCTACCCTGAGGGCGGAGGACAGGTGGGAGACCGCGGACGGCTGACCTGGCCTGAGGGCGCCGCGGAGGTGGAGGACACCCGACCCGGCGGGCCGGGGTCTCAGCTCGTCAGCTGCCTGGTGACCCGCGGGCAGCTGCAGCCCGGGCTGGAGGTGCGGGCCGAAGTGGACCCCGACCACCGCCTGGGCTGTGCCTCGCACCACTCCGCCACCCACCTGCTCAACTCCGCCCTGCGGCTGGTCCTTGGCCCCGAGGTGGCCCAGCGCGGGTCGCTGGTGACTCCGGACCATGCCACCTTCGACTTCAGCTGGCCCCGACCACTCACCCCGGAGGAGGTGCTGGAGGTGGAGCGCAGGGTCAACGACGCCGTCCGCCGGGACCTGCCCCGGCAGGTGGAGCTGCTCACCCTGGAGGAGGCCAGAAGGAGCGGGGCCATCTCCCTCGAAGGAGAGACCTACCGGGAACCGGTCCGGGTGGTCAGCTTCCTCGGCTTCTCCCGGGAGCTCTGCGGCGGCACCCATGTGGCGGCCAGTGGACAGCTGGGGGCGGTGGTGCTGACCGGTGAGAGGAGCGTGGGGCAGGGCCTGCGCCGGCTCGAGCTCCGATCTGGAAACGCCGCCGAGCGATGGTGGGAGGCCCAGCGGGAGCTGGTCCAGCAGACCGCCCTCGCCCTGGGCAGCCCTCCGGCCGAGGTTCCCGGCCGGGTGGCGACCCTGCTCGAACGCACCAGGGGGCTGGAGCGGGCGCTGCGGGAGGCCTCCCAGGGCCGAGGTGGCGCTGAGACCTCCCTGGCCTTCCCTGGAGGGGAGTTGCCGGTCCACGACTCACCGCTACCGATGGAGCGCGCCGAGATGCGGCGGCTCGGCGAGAGGTTGGCGGAGCGCAACCCCAGTGGGAGCGCGGCGGTCCTGGCCGGTGGCATTCTGCTGGTGCTGCTGGGGGCCCCGCTGATCGGCCGGGGGCTGGCGGCCGGTGACCTGGCCAAGAAGGTGTGCTCGGCCCTGGGCGGTGCCGGGGGGGGGCGGCCAGAACTCGGCCAGGGGACCCTGCCCGAGGGAGAGCACGCCGCCGCCATTCGGGAGTTGCGTAACATCCTGGAAAAGCTCCCGGAGGAAGCCTGAGATGCCGTCGTCGTCCGCCCCCACCGCCCGCCGCCAGCAGCGGTACCACGTCACCGCTCTGGACGTGGGTACCCAGGTGATCAAGGCTCTCGTTGTGAAGAAGGAGGCCGGGGAGGCCATCGTCCTTGGGGTTGGCCGGGCCGAGCAAGGCCCAGGCGACCTCGATCCGGCGGCACCGCCAGACCTGGAGTCGGTGGTGGAGGGATGTCACGCCGCACTGGAGGCGGCCGAGGACATGGCCGAGGTAATCCCGACCCGGCTGGTGATGGGGATCGGGGGATCCCAGGTGCGGGTCGTGACCACCCAGGGATCCAAGGTCCGCGGTCGGGTTCAGGAGAGGGTATCCAAGCGGGAGCTGGAGGAGCTGGTGGAGTCCATCCAGCGCCGGGCCCTGCGGGAGGCCCAGGGACGGCTCCAGGAGGAGGCTACCTACGGCGGCGAGCAGCTCCGCCTGGTGCACTCCTCGATCACCGCCGCCAAGGTCGACGGCCAGGCGGTGGTCGACCCCCTGCGTTTCCAGGGGCAGAAGCTGGAGCTGACCGTCTTCAACACCTTCACCACCGAGCAGCACATGGCGGCCGTGGAGGAGATCGCCCAGGCGCTGGACCTGGAGCTCCTGGAGACCGTCGCCGAACCCTACGCCGCCGCCCGGCTGGCCTCAACACCGCAGGTTGTCGAGCAGGGCGCCGTCCTGGTCGACATCGGCGCGCGGACCACCACCGTGACCCTGGTGCGCGGCGGGGTGCTGGAGTCCGCCCGGATGTTCGAGCTGGGCGGGCGGGCCTTCACCCGCAAGCTGGCCCATGACCTGGACCTCACCCTGCCACTTGCCGAGAGCCTGAAGCTGCGCCACACCGCGGGCCTTCTGGGGGGGGACGAGCGGGCCAGGGTGCGGCGGGCGATGGGGGAGTCGGCGGAGGTGCTGGCCCAGGGGGTGGCACTGGTGCTCCACGACCTCGCCAAGGGCCAGCCACTTCCTGGCCAGGTGCGCCTCTTCGGGGGTGGCTCCCACCTGCCGGAGATCCTGGAACAGCTTTCGG
>JAKBTP010000201.1 GCA_021844355.1 bacterium
ACCTGAAGGTAGCGGTAGCCGGCCCCGACCGCCATCTGGGCACGCGCCGCCACCAACGCCCGGTATATCCCCAGCCGCCGCCACCGGGAGAGGGTCGAGCCACCCCACAGGCCGGCGAACTCGGTGCCCGGGTTGAGCTCGACCCAGGCCGCGGACACCACCTCCCCCCCAGCCTCGGCCACCAGGATGCGCAGGTCTTGCGGGCTGGCGCCCTTGCGGGCGATCAGGTCATTTGCCAGCCAGCTCCGGTCGTCCCCCCAAACCGCCGAGTGCAGGGCCTCGATGCGGCGCAGGTCGGGCTCCTCGGCCACCTCGCGGATCCGCACCCCGGCGGGGAGCTCCACCCCCGGCGCTGCCATCTCCACCGCGAGGCCGATGAGCACCGCCTCCTCTGGCTGGGGCCTGAAGCCGGCGGCTTGCAGCCGGTTGGGAAGTTCCGGGGGAAGGTCGTGGCCGCGGAGCTTCCACTCCACCCCCTGACTCCGGAGGGCGAAGAAGTCGCGCTGCCGCCGGATCAGGGCGTCGAGCTCCGAGCCGTCCAGTCCGAGATCCGGTGGCGGGCTGATGAATCCGTTGTCCCACCCCACCACCCGCACGATCGGTCCGTCCACCTCGGCCCGGACGCCGGGCGCCAGCCGCGAGTGCTCTGCAGTCCGCACCTGGCGGTCGTAGGCGGCCAGCAGTCGCTCTCGGTCGAGCATCCCCGCAGTCTATGGGCCTCCCGATCCCGTGCAGACCGGCAGCCGGTACTGGTGGCGCGGCCCCGACCCCGGGTCCGCCCACCGGTGCTCCGACCTCCCCGCGGAGGTGCGGGGCCCGCCGGCGCGACCTACCATGCGGGCCGCGCTCCCCGGCACGGTGATCCCGGCCTCGGCCCGCAGCGCACACCAGCCCCCTTCGAGGTGCGATCCTTTACCTCCCATGCGCAACCCCGGCAGCCGCGAGCTGCGCCGCCGTCAGGCCCGGCTGGAGACTCAGCAGCGCACCATGGTGCGCGAGCGGGCCCAGGTGCCCAAGCGCAGCGAGGTGATGCAGCGCGGCGGGATGTTGGAGGGGTTCGCACCTTCCCTCGTCACCAGGGTTGCCCTTTCGTCGCTCCTGTTCAGCGTGGTGCTGATCGCCCTGGCGGTGCTGGGGCTGCTGGTGGAGCTGGGGCAGAAGGACCTGTTCCTGGGCGTGGTGGTGGTGGTGGTCGCCGTCCTGATCTCCGGCGTCACCATGTCGGTCACCGCCCCGGCCTGGCTGACGGCCCGGGGAGACCGCAAGGCTCAGGCCAGGAGCATCCAGGGGCAGCTGGTGGGCGCGAGTCGGATCTCCCCCACCCCCACGCTGGCCACGCTGGCCATCAACGTCGGCCGCAATGTCGAACAGTTCCGGGTCCGACCTGAGTTCTTCGAGCGGGTGAAGTCCGGCGCCACCGTGGTGGGGATCACCGTCACCCCCGGGCTCAACTACGTGCAGAGCCTCACCGTGATCCGCCGAGACCGGCTGGCGGTCATGAAGGAGCCCCCGGTCTCCCGGGCGATGAAGGTGGCGGTCTGGCTTCCCCTGATCTCCCTCGGCTCCCTCGCCCTGGGGATGGCCCTTGGGTGTCTCATCGGCGCCCTGCTGCCGCTCGGCAGCGGTGCCGTCCATCCCCTGGTCACCCTGCTGCTGGCCGCCGTCCTGGCAGGCGGGGTGGCCCTCTTCACCAGGTGGTACGGGAACCGTCTGGCGGGTCAGCTGGGCTCCGACCTCTGACCCACGGCGCGCACCCTCCGGCCCCGGCGCTCCGAAGGCGCTGAGGGAACGGCCAGGGCCGGGTCCCCGGCCGGCCTCTGCTAAGATCGCCAGGACACCTGCACCCGGTCCCCAGCCGGCTGCATCTCCATAGGATCTGGGAGGCGCCCCTTGCTGCGCGAGTACGAGCTTTTCTACATCATCCGGCCCGACCTGGACGACGAGCAGGTCAGGACCACCATGGACGAGATCGCCGAGGTGGTCGTGGCCGACGGTGGCGAAGTCGCCAAGTCCTCCCTCTGGGGACGGCGCCGGCTGGCCTACCAGATCGCCGGCTTCACCGACGGGTATTACGTCCTGAAGGAGATCAACCTCCCCGGGGAGAAGCTCCGCGAGTTGGAGCGGCAGCTCCGCCTCGATGAGAGGGTCATCCGCAGCCTGATCACCCTGAGCCAGGTCTACTACCTCCCGGAGGACGAGGACCGCCGCGGACGGCCCCGGGTGCGCTCCCGCCGGACTGAGGCCGGCGTCCCCGCCGACGACCAGGTGGCGGACCAAGGCGCCGAGGGGGTGGAGGCGGACGACCTCGACCAGCCTGAGGAGACGGAGGACGCCGACCTGGCCGTGGAGCAGGACGAAGCGGACGAGCCGGACGAGGGGGAGGAGTAGCGATGGCGGGTTCTCTCAACCGGGTGATGCTGATCGGCCGCTGCACCGCCGATCCGGAGATGCGCTACCTCCCGAGCGGCCTTCCCGTGACCCAGCTGCGCATCGCCACCAACCGGTACGGCACCTCCCAGGAAGGGGAGCGCCGGGAGTTCACCGACTACCACGACGTGGTGGTCTGGAACATGGGGCAGCGCAAGCTGGCGGAGCTGGCAGGCCAGTACCTCCGCAAGGGCAGCCTGGTGTACATCGAGGGGCGGTTGCAGACCAGGTCCTGGGAGGGCCAGGATGGCCAGAAGCGCTACCGGACCGAGGTCAACGCCAGTGACATCCAGTTCCTCGACTCCAGGTCCGCCGAGGGTCAGGAGGGGGCCCCGCGGGTGGCGCCGTTCCCGGGCGCCACGGCAGGAGGTGCCCCGCCCTCCCCGGAGCCGGCCGACATCCCGGACGGGGACATCGATCCCGATGACATCCCCTTCTAGCCCGGTGGCCGTCGAGCCCCGGCAAGCGTAGGAGACCCAGAATGTCGGATTTCGCCCGCCGCCGCCCCCGGAAGGTATGCAACTTCTGCCTGGAGCGGATCGTCAACGTCGACCACAAGGAGGTGGCCCGCCTCCGCCGCTACATCAGTGAGCGGGGCAAGATCCTCCCCCGCCGGGTGACCGGCACCTGCGCCCTGCATCAGCGCCGTCTCACCGTGGCGCTGAAGCGCGCCCGGCACATGGCTCTCCTGCCGTTCTCCAGCGACCAGCACTGAGGTCTGGGGAGATGGCCGGCCCGGCGCCGAGGACGACCGCGAAGGCACGGTCGGCGGCCACCTCGGGCAAGCCCGTCACCCTGGCCCTGGACGTGGGGGGGACCGGGATCAAGGGGGATGCGCTGGACCGCCAGGGCAAGGTCCTGGCGGATCGGGTCCGGGTCCCCACCCCCTATCCACTCACCCCGGAGAAGCTCCTGGGCATCTTCCGGCAGATCGCGTCCCAACTTCCGGCGGTCGACCGTGTGGCGGTGGGCTTCCCCGGTGTCGTCCGCAATGGCAAGGTGCTGAGCGCCCCCCACTTCGTCCGCCCCAAGGGCGACGACAGCCCCGTCGACCCTGAACTTGAGCACAGCTGGGTGGGCTTCGATCTGGCCGCAGAGACCGCCAAGGCCCTCGGCCACGAGACCCGGGTGGGCAACGACGCCGACGTCCAGGGGCTGGCGGTGGTCGCCGGCAAGGGGCTGGAGGTGGTACTCACCCTGGGCACCGGTCTGGGCAGCGCGGTGTTCCAGGACGGGGTGCTGGGGCCGCACCTGGAGCTGGCCCACCACCCGCTGCGCAAGGGGCTGACCTACAACGAGTACGTGGGCGACGAGGCGCTGCGCAAGCTGGGCAAGCGGCGCTGGAACAGGCGGGTTGCCAAGATGGTGGAAACCGTCCGCCAGCTGCTCTTCTTCGACCACCTGTACATCGGTGGGGGCAACTCGGCCCACGTGAAGGCCCAGCTCGGCGACGACGTGACTCTGGTCGACAACCAGGCGGGGATCCTGGGGGGGATCCGGCTCTTCGACCAACCGCAGGGTCCAAGCACGCGCTCCCGGTGAACTTGGCGAGGGACGCAGCGGGACACCGATGCCGCCGACCGCCTGAGCTGGAGCCCGAGCGCTCCACACCTCGGGGAGCGACAGCTTGCCCGCCCCTGTAGACCGGCGGCCGCGGGTCCTGGTGGCCGACCCGATCGCTCCCGCCGGCCTGGAGCTCCTGGAGGGCACCGCGGCGGTGGATGTCCGCCTCAAGCTCTCGGAGCAGGAGCTGGCGGAGCTGATCCCGTCATATGCGGCGCTCCTGGTCCGCAGCGAGACCCGGGTGACCGCGGCGGTGATCGAGGCCGCCAGCCAGCTGCGGGTGATCGGCCGTGCCGGCGTGGGGGTGGACAACATAGACGTCGAGGCCGCCACCCGCCGGGGCATCCTGGTGGTCAACGCCCCCACCGGCAACACCGTGGCCGCCGCGGAGCACACTCTGGCCCTCATGCTGGCCCTGGCCCGCAACATCCCCCAGGGCGACTCCTCCCTGCGCCAGGGAAGGTGGGATCGATCCCGGCTGGTCGGCACCGAGCTCCACGGAAAGACCCTTCTGGTGGTGGGGCTGGGGAAGATCGGCGCGGAGCTGGCCAGGATGGTGATGGGGCTGCAGATGCGCGTCCTGGCCTTCGACCCGCTGGTGGCGCCGGAGCGGGGCCACCAGCTCGGCGTCGAGCTGGTGGCTCTGGATGAGGGCCTGGGCCGGGCCGACTTCGTCACCGTGCACACCCCTCTTACCGACGCCACCCGGGGGCTGATCGGCACCAGGGAGCTCGCCCTGCTTCCCCAAGGCGCCCGGGTGCTCAACGTGGGCCGGGGCGGGATCGTGGACGAGGGGGCCGTGGCCGCGGCGGTGGCCTCCGGCCACCTGGCCGGAGCCGCATTCGATGTCTTCACCAAGGAGCCGCCGCCACCTGACCATCCTCTGCTCCAGGACCCCCGCATTCTCGTCACCCCCCACCTGGGCGCCTCGACCGTAGAGGCCCAGCTCTCGGTGGCCACGGACGTGGCGGCGCAGGTGCGCGACGTCCTGGAGGGCCGCCCCGCCCGCTGGGCGGTGAACTCGCCTCCCGTCTCCCCTGAGGAGGCGTCGGTGGTCGTCCCCTATCAGGACCTCGCCTGGCGACTGGGCAGCCTCTGGGCCCAGCTCGGCGGGGGCAAGGTGCGGGCGGTGGAGCTGGAGTACCGGGGGGAGGTCGCCCATGTCCAGCCGGCCGCCATCACCGCCTCCGCCCTTGGAGGGCTCCTGCGGCACTTCAGCCACGACCCGGTGACCCCGGTCAACGCGCAGGCGATCGCCTCCGGGCACGGGATCGCGGTGCGGGAGCGGCGCGTCCAGGACGCCGGGGCTTCCTCTCTCCGCCTGCGGGTTGACGGGGAAGGGGCGGGTGAGATCGAGGGGGCCGTGGTTCTGGGGGAGCCCCGGGTCATCCGCCTGGAGGGGCTTCCCGTCGACCTGGTGCCGCGGGGGCGCCTTTTGGTGCTGCGCCACCTGGACCGTCCCGGGCTCATCGGCGAGCTGGGCCGGTTGCTGGGTGAGGCCAACGTGAACATCGCGGAGATGCGGGTGGGCCGGGACTCTCCGCGCGGGCGGGCCGTCACCGCCCTCAGCCTCGACGATGCCGTGCCCGAAGAGGTGGGCGACCGCCTCCGAGCCATCCCCGGGGTGGAGTCGGCGTGGCTGGTGGAGCTCTAGCCCCAAGTTGCCGACGGTCAGTCCCTTCCCCGCTCTCCGGTACGACCCGAGGCGCATAGAGCTGGCCTCCGTGCTGGCGCCCCCATACGACGTCATCGGTCCGGACCTGCAGGAGCGGCTGTACTCCCGGGCCTTGCAGAACGTGGTCCGGGTGGAGCTGGGCAAGGACTACCCGGATGACCAGCCCGGGGAGCGGGACCGCTACACCAGGGCCCGCGACCATCTTCAAACCTGGCTGGGACAGGGCTTCCTGCTGCGGGAGGGATCCCCCGCCGTCTACGTCCACGAGCACCTCTACCCCGATCCCCAGGGCGGTGGGCCCCGCCGGCGGCTCGGGGTGTTCGTGGCCGTGCAACCGGTCCCCCACGAACGCCGGCTGATATTGCGCCACGAGCTGACCCTGGATGGGCCCAAGGAGGACCGCCTGCGCCTGCTGCGGGCCACCGGGGTCCAGACCTCGCCTCTGCTGCTCCTCCACGATGGGCCGGATGACCTGGGCCCCGGGCTCGAGGCCACCGCGGACAGGCCACCGGAGGCGGAGGCGGCGCTGCGCGGAGAGTACGGCGAAGAGCACCATCGCCTCTGGCCGGTCACCGATCCCAAACTGGTCGGCTCCATCTGCGCCGGGCTGTCCGCCGGCCGGATGTTCATCGCCGACGGCCATCACCGGTACGAGACGGCCCTCGCCCTCCGACTCCCCTGGGTGCTCGCCCTGGTGACCCCGCTGCGCCCGGCCGACCACCTGATCCTGGCCACTCACAGGGTTCTGGAGCAGAGCCCGCTGGCTGCCGATGAGGTGCTCACCGCCCTCTCGGGCTCCGGCTGGGAGGTGGCCATGTGGGAGGACGCCCAGAGTGCCCAGCTCCGGGCGAGGGAGCTCGGCCCGGAGCACCACGCCCTGGTGGTGCTGGACGCCGAGACCGTAGGCACCGCCTCGCGCCGCCGCCAGCAGTCGGAGCATGGGGCGGCCCAGCTGGACGTGTCCGTCCTCAACCGCGAGGTCCTGGAGACCATCCTGGGGATAGGGCCGGAGGAGGCGGCGGCGGGGAGGGTGCGCCACACCAGGGATCCCGAGGAGGCGATCGCGGCCGGCCGCCGCCGCGGGAGCCTCTCCTTCCTTCTCAACCCCACCCCCCTCCAGTCCGTGGTGGAGGCCTCTCTGGCCGGGGAGGTGCTGCCCCAGAAGTCCACCTACTTCTACCCCAAGGTCCCCACCGGCCTGGTCCTGATGGAGAC
>JAKBTP010000071.1:0-2588 GCA_021844355.1 bacterium
CGGGAGGACGTGGAACTGGCCAGCCCGGGCCCGGAGGAGCTCGCCTGGGTCAGGCGCCGGCTCTGTCTGGCCCCCTCTCGGGAGCCGGAGCTGGCCGTCGTGCTGGCGGAGCACGGGGCCCCCGGCGTCGCCGACCAGATGGCCACCATCTGGTGGGACGTGGTCGCTCCCGGTTCCGAGCCTACTCCGGACCTGGAGATCTAGACGGGAAGGTCGTCCCTCAACGGGAGCGGACCACCTGGGTACCGGCCAGCTTGTCCATCCAGCCCTGCTTTTTGGGATCCCACGCGGCCCAGAGGTACCCGAGCAGCAGGGGGATGCCGGAGATTAGGTAGCCGATGTAGCGGACCACCGCCTGGGACGGCTTGAGCGGGCCGAAGGTCACAGAGTCCACCACCCGGATCCCCACCAGCTGCTGTCCCAGGCTGGCCCCCCGGGTGGTCCAGAACCAGCTGAAGTAGGCCAGCTCCAGAAGGATGATGATCACCGTGGGAAGTGAGGAGCCGGTGCGCACGGTGATGGTGACCCCGCCGACCACCTCGGTGGTGGTGGTGGTGAAGAGGGCCCCGAGGATCAGCTGGACCACGAAGAAGATCAGCACGTCGATGAAGAGCCCGGCGAAGCGCACCCAGAAGCCGGCCAGCTCGGCCGCCACCACGGCCGGCGGCACCCCGCCGCCTCCAGCAGCCGGCGGAAAGGCACCGGCGCCACCCTCGGCCCCGCCGTATCCACCCTCACCGGGTGGAGTGACCTCGCTCATCTCGGGTACCTCCTCGGAAGTGGCGAGAAGCGCACGTGGGACGGGACCATACCCGGGCGACGGCTCGGGCGTCAACCGAGGGGCGGGTCAGCTCTCCAAAAGGCTGGTGGCCTCGTCCAGCGGATAGTCGAAGCGCAGCACCTCGAAGCGGCGGTCGACGGCCCACTTCAGGAAGGAGGCATGCAGCGGGTGGGTGACGTAGGCATCCATGGCCGCCTGGTCGTCGAACTCGGTCAGCAGGGCAAACTGATACCCCTGCGCCCGCCCCCCGGTGTCGGCGCCGAAGCGCAGCCGGCGGAGCCCGGGGATCGCCCCGGCCCAGGCGGCGATCTGCCGGCGCATCTCCGTCTCCACCTCGGGGCCTGGAGTGGCGGGGAGGCGGAACAGCACCAGGTGCTGTACCGGCTTCTCCAAGCCGCCTTCGCCGGACCTCGCCTCCTGCTCAGAAGAACTCGAAGTACTCATTCTGCTCCCAGTCGGTGACCGTGGAGAGGAACCGAGCCACCTCGGCCCGCTTCATCATGATCACGAAGTCGACGATCTCCCGCCCCAGCTTCTCACGGAAGAAGGCGTCCCGGTCGAGGGCGTCCACCGCCTCCCAAAGGGAGGTGGGGAGCGGTGTGGCCTCGGCGGCGTAGGGGTCGGACGAGACCATGGGGGGCGGCTCGAGCTGGCGGCGGATGCCGTCCAGGCCGGCGGCGATGTTGGCCGCCATGTACAGGTAGGGATTGGCGGCCGGCTCTCCCAACCGGTTCTCCAGATGGGCGCCTGGGTCGCCGGGCTGGCCCTGGACCCGGAGCATGGCGCCCCGGTTCTCCAGCGCCCAGGCCACCCGGTCGGGGGCGAACGAGTAGGGGCGGAAGCGCTTGAACCCGTTGATGGTGGGGGTGGAGAAGACGGTCATGGGCACCGCGTGCTCCAGGATCCCGGCGGCGAACTGCCTCCCCACCTCCGACAGCACCTCCTTCGGCCCTCCCTGGAAGGCGTTCTTCCCCCCCTTGAGGGCCCGCAGCGACTCGTGCAGATGCCACCCGCTGGAGGAGACGTTGGGAAGCAGCGGTCGGCACATGAAGGTGGCGTGGTAGCCCATCTGGTGGCAGACCTGCTTGATCGCCGAGCGCATCAGGATCATGGCGTCGGCGGAGCCCAGGCCGGGCATGGGGTCGAAGGTGATCTCGGTCTGACCCGGCCCCCACTCGTCCTCGATGCTGCGCAGCGGCAGCCCGATCGCCTCCAGGTGGTCCCGGAGCGGGTTGAGGATCTCGTCCAGCTGGGCGAGGCGGATCTCGGAGAGGTACTGGTAGCCCTGGGCCACCATGCTCACCGGAGGCGCCACCGGGGGCCACCCGGTCTGGTCGGGGGAGATCTTGGTCCACTCCCGGCGGGTGATGTAGAACTCCACCTCCAGCCCGCTGACGTACTCGAAGCCCATCTCGGCCGCGGCCTGCAGCTGGTGACGCATCACCAGCCGGGTGGACAGGGGAACCTCCTTGCCGTTGCCGAAGTACATGTCGCAGAGGACCCAGCCGGTGGAGTCGGCCCAGGGGAGTATCCGGAAGGTCGTGGGGTCGGGGACCAGCACGACGTCGGGGAAGCCTGTCAACTCGGGGATGCCCAGCCCGCCCCCCTCGACGAACAGGGGCGGGAAGACGTGGTTGGCCGTGTCCATGCTCAGCAGCGCGCCGGAGAAGTCCATGCCGTTGCGCATGGTCAGGACGAAGTCCCGGGAGGAGATGAACTTGCCCCGGAGCGCCCCGTGCTGGTCGGCCCACATCGCCCGGACGGTGCGGATCCCCTGGTCTGAAACCTGCGCCTCCGCCCGCTCGGC
>JAKBTP010000071.1:2688-6832 GCA_021844355.1 bacterium
AGGTGGACCAGGAAGTGGGTGGAACGCGCCGCGGCGGTCCGCTGCCGGCCCACGGGGTCCTGGGCCAAGGAGCTGGGGTGGCGGTAGGTGCGGACCTCACCCTCCTCCCTCCAGGCCACACCCCACCCATACCCTCCGAGACCGAACCGCTCCAGGCTCTCCACCCACGGCAGGGACGCCTCAAAGGGCTTGGGCTCCGGCCAGGCCACGAGGAGCAGCTCACACACTCAGCTCAACCTCCACGCCTTCGGCCGCTGGCGCCCCCTCGTCCGGAGGGTGACTCGGCCTGGCGGGCCGCCAGCAGCTGTTGGGCCAACTCCAGGTCGAAGGACTTGGGGGGGTGATCGGTGAGCGACAGGAGGGTCTCGGTGCGGTGCACCCCGGGGACCTTCCAAACCCGGTCGAAGAGGCACTCGCGCAGATGCTGCTGGTCCCGCACCCGAAGCCGCACCAAAAGGTCGGAGGAGCCGGTCACTATCTCCACCCGCTCCACCTCCGGCAGGGCGTTGAGTGCGGACACCGTCTCGCGCTGCTCCCATCCCTGGACCCCGGTCACCGCCACGAAGGCCGTCACTCCGAACCCCAGGCGTCCCCAGTCGACGACGGCCCGGTAACCCTGGATGACCCCGGAGCGCTCCAGCCGGGCTATCCGCTCGGCCACCGCCGGGGCGGACATGCCAACCTGCTTGGCGATCTGGCGCACCGAGCCGCGCGCATCCGTGAGCAGGTTGACCAGGATGGCGAGGTCGACAGCGTCGGCGCTGGCGGGCGGCGGCGGCTCCACGCCCCGGTTGCCATTGGTAAGGTGTTTCTCCGCAGCCGCCATCACTTGGCGGTCCAGCGCTCGGTCCTCACCCTTACATCATAGCGGGTACTGGTATAATCTGGCCTTCCATGTTGTGCTCGAGTCCCCAATGGGCTCGGCATCCGGAGGAGCCGGGGGAGAACTAACGTGAGCCTTGCCGACCAGTACTTCAGCCAGGTGGGCTCGGGGCGCCCGCCCACCGCCCCGGGACGCTTCGAGGACCTGGCCCGGGGCGGAGATCCCGTCCAATTCGTACCCGGATTGGAGTTCCGCTATCTGCTGGGCGAGCGGACCATGCTCATGGCGGTTCGCTTCCAGCCCCATACCGAGGCGCCCCGGCACGTGCATGACGAGGAGCAGATCACCCTGGTGATCGAGGGCGAGCTGGAGTTCGAGATCGACGGGGAGACCCGCACTCTTCAGCCGGGCCAGGTGGCGGTGATCCCGGCCAACGTTCCCCATGCTGCCCGGACCCGCGCCGTCGCCTGCCTGGAGTACGACGTGTTCAACCCCCCACGGCAGGCGCTCCTCGACCTGGCGGACGCCGCCCGTCAGGCGGCGGGCTAGGGGTTGGAGCTCGGCCTCCAGGGGCGGCGGGCGCTGGTGACCGGGGGGTCGAAGGGGATCGGGTACGCCATCGCCGAGGAGCTGCTGAGAGAGGGGGCGGCGGTGGCGGTCTGCGCCCGCCATGGGGAGGAGCTCAGCTCCGCCGCGAGAGAGCTGGAGAAGCTGGGGCCGCCCGTCGTGGCCCGGGTCGCCGATGTGACCCAGGCCGCCGAGGTGGAGGAGCTGGTGGAGGCGGTGGCGGGGCGGCTGGGCGGGCTGGACATCCTGGTGAACAACGCCGGCCGCGCCCACCCGGGAACCTTCGCCACCCTCACGGACCAGGACTTCCAAGCCGACCTTGAGGTCAAGCTCTTCTCCCAGGTCCGCTGCAGCCGGGCCGCCCTCCCCCACCTGCGCCACGCGGACGCGGGAACGATCATCAACATCAACGCCATCTACGGGCGCCAGCCCGACCCCGCTTTCTTCGCCACCACCGTGGACCGGGCGGCCTGCCTGGCCCTGAGCAAGGCGCTGGCGATGGAGTTGGGGCGGGAGGGGATCCGGGTGAACAGCGTCAACATCGGCTTCGTGCGCACTCCGCAGTGGGAGAACATCCACCGTCTCCGGGCGCCGGAAGTGGGTCTGGAGCAGTTCCTGGCTGGCGTCGCGGAGCCGGAGGTGCCGCTGGGCCGGTTCGGCGAGCCGGGCGAGGTGGCCGGCCTGGTCGCGTTCCTGGCCAGCTCGCGGGCCAGCTACATCAGCGGGGCATCCATAGACGTCTCCGGCGGCATGGGGAGGTACGTATGACAGCGCCTGGCGAGATCGTGTACTTCGAGGGTCGCTTCGTTGCCCAGGCGGAGGCGAAGGTGCCGATAACCACCCACGCCTTCAACTACGGGACCGGCTGCTTCGAGGGGATCCGGGCCTATTGGAGCCCCCGCCAGGAGCGGCTCAACGTGGTGCGCCTGCCAGAGCACGCCGACCGACTGCTGCGCTCCGCGCACATCCTGCACCTGGAGCCCCCCCCAGGGCTCACTGTGGAGCGGGTGGGCGAGATCGTGGTGGACCTCTTGGCCCGCAACGAATACCGCGAGGACGTCTACGTCCGGCCCATCCTGTACAAGTCGGGGGCCACCATCAAGGTGACCCTCTCCGGCATCAGCAGCGACCTCTGCATCTACACCCTGCCCTTCGGCGACTACCTGGACATCCGCTCCGGGCTGCGGGTGATGATCTCGGCCTGGCGGCGGATCGACGACAACTCCATCCCCAGCCGGGCCAAGCCCACCGGCGCCTACCTCAACGCCGCTCTGGCCTCGGACGAGGCCCGAGCCCGCGGCTTCGACGAGGCCATCATGCTGACCCAGGACGGGCACGTGTCGGAGGCCTCCTCCTCCAACCTCTTCCTGGTCGAGCAGGGCGTCCTGGTCACCCCCCAGGCCAGCGACGACGTCCTGGTGGGCATAACCAGGGACTGCGTCCTGGCGCTGGCCCGCGAGCGAGGTCTGCAGGTCGAGGTGCGCCGGGTGGACCGCAGCGAGCTGCTGGCCGCGGACGAGGCCTTCCTGGCCGGGACCGGTGTGCAGATCGCCCCGGTCACCGAGGTCGATGGCCGGACCGTGGGCGGTGGCGGGCTGGGGCCGGTGACCCGGGAGCTGCAGGAGGCCTACCTCAAGGTGGTGCGCGGCGAGACCGATGCCTGGAAGGAATGGCTGACCCCGGTGGGGGCACCCGAGACGGCAGGAGCCGGGAGGGACTGAGGTGGCGATGGTGAAGCTGATCGACGAGGCGGAGGCGACCGGCCTGGTGAAGGAGGTCTACGAGGAGATCATGTCCTCGCGCAACCTCGCCCGGGTGCCCAACTACTGGAAGGCGCTGGCCCACCAGCCGGAGTACCTGGCCGCCACCTGGAACAAGCTCAAGGCGGTGATGTCCGAGGGCCGGCTGGACCGGCGCACCAAGGAGATCATCGCGGTGGCCGTGTCCGCCACCAACAACTGCTCCTACTGCCTCTCCAGCCACACCGACGCCCTGCGCCAGCTGGGCTTCGACGACGCCGACCTCCTGGAGCTCATGGCGGTGGTCGACTTCTTCAACGGCTCCAACGCGGTCGCCTCGGGTCTCAAGGTGGAGTACGAGCCCCCGGTGTTCCGCGAGCCCAGCTGATGGCCGCCGGCCCGGTCTGGGGGGGCGCCAGATGATCGACAGCCACGGGCACCCGGTGTCGGAGACGGGGGGGCCACTGGACCTCTCGTCGATCAACGTCCAGCTGGCGGAGACCGCGGAGGAGCGGGCGGCGAGGGCGCTGAGCAGCCCTTCCCGGCTCAGCCACGAGATCCTCTCGGTCCGGCTGGCGGGGTACCTGGGCTGCGAGGTGGAGGAGGTGGGCGAGGCACGGGGCCGGGCCAGCTCCGACTGGCCAGGTTACGTGCGCGGCCTGTTCGCGGACGCCGGGATCCACGGCGTGGTCCTGGACCCGGGGTGGAGGCTGGACGCCACCACCGCCCAGGCGGAGCGCTTCTCGGAGTTGATCGGCTGCCCGGTGCGGCCGATCCTGCGGCTGGAGCCGCTCATCGACCAGATGATCCGGGACGGCGCCGGCGCCCAAGAGGTGTTCTTCGCGGTGCAGGAGGCGGTCCGGCAGGCGCCGGGCAGCGGCTACCGGGGGTTCAAGACGATCATCGCCTACCGCACCGGGCTCCAGGTGGACCCCGAGTCCAACCTGGAGAGGGCGCAGCGGTCGCTGGACGAGACCCAGGGCCTTCCCCCGAGGCGCCGGGGGAAGGCCCTGCG
>JAKBTP010000208.1 GCA_021844355.1 bacterium
GCGTACGTCGGGACCCACGCCCACGGGCAGGGGCACGACACCACCTTCTCGCAGCTGGTGGCGGAGACCCTGGGGGTGCCGCTGGAGGCGGTCGACCTGCGCCACGGGGACACCGCCGAGGGGCCCTCGTTCGGCTACGGCACCTATGGCAGCCGCAGCCTGGCGGTGGGGGGGATGGCACTCTACACCGCCTCCCAGGAGATCCTGGCCAAGGCGAGGAGGCTGGCCGCCCACCTTCTGGAGGCCTCCCCTGACGACCTGGAGTTCACGGCCGGTGCCTTCACGGTCCGGGGCAACCCCCAGGCCAAGAAGACGATCCAGGAGGTGGCCCTGGCCAGCTATGGCGGCAATCTCCCCCAGGGGATGGAGCAGGGGCTGGAGGCGGTGAGCCACTTCGACCCACCCAACTTCGTCTGGCCGTTCGGGGCCCACGTCTGCGTCGTGGAGGTGGATCGTGAGACGGGGGCGGTGGAGATCCTCAGCTACACCGGGGTCGATGACTGCGGCAACGTCATCAACCCGATGATCGTCGAGGGGCAGGTCCAGGGCGGCATCGCCCAGAGCATCGCCCAGGCGCTCTTCGAGGAGGTGGTCTACGACGGGGAGTCGGGACAGCTCCTGACCGGGACCATGCTGGACTACCTGGTCCCCACCATGAACGAGCTCCCGACCCCCAAGCTCGACCGCACAGTGACTCCCAGCCCCACCAACGCCCTGGGGGTGAAGGGGATCGGCGAGGCGGGGACGATCGCGGCCTCGGCGGCGGTGATCAACGCCGTCTGCGACGCCCTGAGGCCGCTGGGGATCCACCATGTGGACATGCCCGCCAGCCCGGACCGGCTCTGGCGGCTGATGCAGGAGGCAGGGCGGTGATTCCAGCAGCATTCAAGTACTCGAAAGCCGGCTCGGTGCGGGAGGCGGTGGCTCAGCTCCGGGAGGCCGGACCGGAGGCCAAGGTGATCGCCGGAGGGCAGAGCCTGATCCCCCTCCTGCGGCTGAGGCTCTCCCAGCCGTCCCACCTGGTCGACGTCAACGGGGTTCGTGAGCTCGACTACGTCCACCCGGAGGGCGACCTCCTTCGCGTGGGGGCCATGACCCGGCACTCCACCCTGGCCCGCTCCGAGCTGGTCCAGCGCCACCTTCCCCTGCTGGCGGAGATGGCCGCCCAGGTGGGCGACCCGCAGATCCGGACCCGGGGCACGCTGGGCGGAGTGTTCGCCCATGCCGACGCCGCGGGAGACTACCCCACGCTGGCGGTGATGCTCGACGCCACCATCGTCACGGACCGCCGCCGCGTTGCCGCCCGCGACTTCTTCCAGCACCTCTTCACCACCGTGCTCGCCGAGGATGAGCTGGTCTGCGAGGTGGTCTTCCCCATGGCCCCGGGACCCCACCGGTACCTCAAGTTCCGGCGCCGGCTGTACGACTGGGCCATCGTCGGGGCGGCCGTGCAGAAGATGGACTCCGGGTGGCGGGTGGGGCTGACGCACGTCGGCCCGACCGCGGTGCGAGCGGCCGCGGTGGAGGCCCGCCTGCTGGCCGGTGCCACCTTCCAGGAGGCCGCCGGTGCCGCCGCGGACGACCTGGACCCCCCCACTGACGTGCGTGCCTCGGCCGACTACCGACGCCACCTCGCCCGGGTCCTCACCCGCAGGGCCCTGGAACAGGCGGCCTGAGGGCGGTCGGGGCTGGTGGGTCGGGGCGCGGAAGGGGCGCCGGGAGAGTTCGGCTGGCCGGAGGCGCAGGGCCTCGACTCGGTCGAGGAGATGCGCTCCCGGCTGGCCGCCGCCAGCTACCTCGCCGACCCCGCCCTGGCCACGGTCGCCTACCTGGGGCTCAAACTGGAGCGCCCGGTGCTCCTGGAAGGGGAGGCGGGGGTGGGGAAGACCGAGCTGGCCAAGGCCCTAGCCCGGGTGCTGGGCGCCCCTCTGGTGCGGCTGCAGTGCTACGAGGGCATCGACGTGAGCCAGGCGCTGTACGAGTGGAACCACGCCCGCCAGCTCCTGGCGATCCGGCAGCACGAGGTGGGCGGACCGGACCTCGACCTGTACGCCGACCCCTTCCTCATCCGCCGGCCCCTCTTGGAAGCCCTGGATCCCGCGGACGGGCGGCGCCGGGTGCTGCTCATCGATGAGGTGGACCGCAGCGACGACGAGTTCGAGGCCTTCCTGCTGGAGATGCTCTCCGACTGGCAGGTGACGATCCCCGAGCGCGGCACCCTCAGCTGCGCGAGTCCCCCGCTCGTGCTCCTGACCTCCAACCGGACCCGGGAGCTCCACGACGCCCTGAAGAGGCGCTGCCTCTACCACTGGATCGACTACCCGGGGTTCGCCGAGGAGCTGGCGATCGTGCGCCTGCGCCTTCCCGAGGTCCCGACCCAGCTGGCAGGCCAGGTGGTGGCCTTCGTGCAGCAGCTTCGCTCCCTGCAGCTCTACAAGCTTCCGGGGGTGGCCGAGACCCTCGACTGGGCCGCCGCTCTGCTGACGCTGGAGCGCCACCGGCTGGACTCCGAGCTGGTGGCCGCCACCCTTGGCAGCCTGCTCAAGTACCAGGAGGACCTGGCCGCCGTGTCCGGAACCAGGATCCCCGAACTTCTGGCCGAGGCCGGTGTCCGGGGCTGAGGCGCGGGGGGAGGCTGTTGGGCTGCTGCCCACCCTGGTGGGGCTGGCCAGGCGGCTCCGGCGGGAAGGGCTGCCGGTGGGCACCTCCGAGCTGCTGCTGGGGCTCAGGGCGGTAGCCCTGGTGGGTGTGCAGGACCGGGGCCGGCTGCGCCTGGCGCTGCGCAGCTGCTGGTGCCACCAGCATGGCGACCTCGCCGTCTTCGACCGGGCCTTCCGGGAGGAGCTGGGTGGCCCGCGCCCCGAGCCCGCACGGCTGGCCCGCCCGGTCGCCCAGGTGACCGTGCGCGCCGAGGCTCCGGGCGCGGCCACCGACGCGCCCGGACCCTGGACCGAGGGGCAGCCTCGGGGGATCGCCAGCCTGGAGGAGCGACTGAGACGGCTGGACTTCGCCGCCTGCACCAGCGAGGAGCTGGCCGACCTCGAACGGGCGGTGGCCGAGCTGGCCGCCCGGCCGGCCCTGCGCCGGTCCCGGCGCTACCGGCCCAGCCACCGGGGCCGGGAGCTTGATTGGCGCCGCACCAGTGCCGCAGCGCTGCGTTCCGGGGGCGAGCCCTTGCAGCTGCACCGCCGCCGCCGGAGGGCGCGTCCGGTGCAGCTGCTGCTGATCTGCGATGTGAGCGGGTCCATGGAGCGCTACGCTCGCCTGATGGTGCGCTTCCTGCACGCCCTGGAGAGGACCTCCCCCGGCGCTGAGGCCTTCCTTTTCGGCACTCGCCTCACCCGGGTCACCCGGGAGCTCCGGCAGGCGGATCCCGGTGCGGCGCTCAGAGCGGTGGGGGCCGCCGTCCCGGACTGGTCGGGAGGCACGCGCATCGGCGATTGCCTCCACGAGCTCCTGACGAGATGGGGCGGGCGGGCCCTGAGCCGCGGGCCGGTGACCATCCTGCTCAGCGACGGCTGGGAGACGGGGGACGTCTCCCGGCTGGCCCAGGCGGCCGCCCGGCTGCGGCGGGGCAGCCGCCTCTTCATCTGGTGCAACCCCCGGATGGGCGATCCCGACTTCCGTCCCGAGGCGGCGGGGATGCGCGCGGCCCTGCCCCACCTGGACCGCCTCCAGCCGGTGCACAACTACGCCAGCCTGGTGGAGCTGAGCCGCGTCCTGCGGCTGGACGAGAGCGGGCGGCGGAGCCGGGCCCGGAGGATCGGACCGAGCCTTGCTTGAGCTCATCCCGACCCTGGACGGCTGGGCCCCCCAGTTCCCGGAGGTGGCGGTGGCGACCGTGGTGCGCACCTGGGGATCGACCCCGCGCCCTCCCGGGGCCCGGCTGGCCGTCGCCCCGGACGGGAGGATGGTGGGTTCTGTGAGCGGGGGATGCCTGGAGGCGGAGGTGGTGGAGCAGGGGCTCCGGACCCTCAGGGGGGAGGAGCCCCGGGTGCTCCACTACGGGATCGCGGACGAGCTGGGCTGGACTGTGGGGCTGGCCTGCGGGGGGGAGGTGGACATCTTCGTGGAGAGGCTCCGCTGGGATCCGGGCGACCCCTTGGTCGCCGGGCTCAAGGAGGTGGCCCAGAGCGGTACGGACGCGGTCCTTTGCACCTGGATCGCCGGCCCCGAGGTGGGTCGCCGGGCACTCTTGGTGGGCGAGCGGCTGCTGGGAGGCGGCGGGCCCTCCGAGCTGGCGGCGCTCACCGCGGCGGCGGCACCCCACCTGCGCAGCGGCCGTGCGGGGGTCGAGGCGGTCCTCGGGGCGGAGGTCCTGCTGGAGCCCCTGGGCACCGCCCCGGAGATGGTGATCGTGGGCGCGGTGGACACCGGCTCCTCCCTCTGCCGGCTGGCCCAGGAGGTGGGGTACCGGGTGCTGGTGGTGGACCCCCGGGAGCGGTTTCTGACCCGGGAACGGTTCCCCAGCGCCGACGAGCTGATCCAGGAGTGGCCCCAAGCCGCCCTGGCCCGGCTCAGGCTGGGGCCGCGCGATGCGGCGGTCTGCCTGACCCACGACCCCAAGTTCGATGACCCAACCCTGCTGGCACTGCTGAAGAGCGGGGTCGGATACATCGGGGCCATCGGCAGCCGCAAGACCCAGGAGGCCAGGCGGCAGCGGCTCATCGAGATGGGGGCGGAGCCGCCGTCTCTCTCTCGCATCCATGGCCCGGTGGGGCTGGACCTGGGCGGTGTCACGCCGGCCGAGCAGGCGCTCGCCATCCTGGCCGAGGCGGTGGCCGTCCGGTACGGGCGGAGCGGGCTGCCCCTCAAGGCGGGATGAACCAGGAGAGCCGGCCCTTTGTGGTGCTGGCGGCCGGCGCGAGCTCTCGCATGGGCCGGCCCAAGCCGCTGCTGGAGCTGGGGGGGAGGACCCTTTTGGCCAATGCCCTCTGGGCCGCGCATGAGGGGGGAGCGGACCCGCTCCTGGTCGTCGCCAGGGACCCAGAGGAGCTCCGGTCGAGAGCGGGCCCGGTGCCGGCGGCGGAGTGGGTGGCGAGCCCGGAGGCTCACCGGGGCCAGTCTTACTCGCTCCGGGTGGGGCTGAGCGCGGCTGTGCGCCACCAGCCGCAGGCGGTCCTGGTGGGCCTGGCCGACCACGTCGGGCTGCGCCCGGAGGCGGTGGCCGCGGTGCTGGAGGCGGTGGCCCAGGGCGGCTCCAAGGCCTGGAGCGTGGCGTACGGGGGAGATCGCACCATCCCCGGCCACCCCGTGGCGCTCGGCAGGGACACCTGGCCACTCGTGGAACGGCTCCGGGGGGACCGGGGAGCGGGGCCGATCCTGGCCGGGCTGGGCGAGGAGTTGCGGTGGGTGGACCTGCCCGCCAGCTGGCGGCCCGTGGACTGCGACACCCAGGAGGATTACCAAGCGCTGGTCGCCGCCGACCTCGCCGGCCCCCTGACGCCTTCCGGCGATGCGGGCTGAGCTTATCCCCGCTGACGGCTGGCGGGGCTCACCGGAGCGCTGGCTGGGTGGGGTGCTCTGCCAGGACCTGAGGGCCGGGGACGGAAGCCGGCTGCTGGCCAAGGGGCACCGGCTGGAGCGCGCCGACGACCTGCTCTTGGAGGCTGCCTCGCCAGCAGACCTCCACCTGGTGTTCCTGGAGCCGGGGGATGTGGACGAGGACTCGGCGGCGGTGCGGCTGGCGGCCCTGGTGGTCGGTGAGGGGTCTCTGGCCGGTCGGCCGG
This sequence comes from bacterium, assembly GCA_021844355.1. Classification (GTDB taxonomy): domain Bacteria; phylum Chloroflexota; class Dormibacteria; order Aeolococcales; family Bog-877; genus JAJYXT01. Next base: position 5,730 of record JAKBTP010000208.1, read on the forward strand.
TCGAGTCCCAGGTGACCTGCCGGGCGCGCTGGCGGGGGCTGGTCCGGGTGGCTTCGGAGCGGCTGCTGGCCCTCAACGCGCTGGAGGGGATCACCGTCTTCACCCTCCCGGACGGGATGCCGGTGGAGGCCGGGCGCTCGGTGGCCGGGGTCAAGGTGACCGGGCTCGGCATCCCGGCCGCGGTCCTGGAGGAGGCCGGGGCCCGGGCCGGGGCCGGGGGGCTGGTGGAGGTGCGCCCCTTCCTGCCCCGCCGGGTGAGCGCCCTGGTGCTGGAGGGGCTGAGCGAGGCGCGCCGGGACCGGTTCGAGCAGGCGCTGCGGCTCAAGGTGGAGTGGCTGCGGGGATCGGTGCAGGAGGTGAGGTACCTTCCGGATCGCGGTGCGGCGGACCGGGCGGTGATGACATCCATGGCCGCCACCTCCGACCTCCTGCTGGTGGCCGGCGTGGCCTCCATCGACCCCCTTGATCCCCCCTGGCGTGCGCTTCTCGAGGCCGGTGCGGTCGCGGTGCGCCGCGGCCTCCCCGTCCATCCCGGAAGCAGCTACTGGGTGGCCCGGCTGGGAGCGTGTGACGTGGTGGGGGTGGCCTCCTGCGGGATGTTCTCCCGGCGGACGGCTCTCGATCTCCTGCTCTGCCGGAGCTGCTCGGGCGGGTCACTGACGCCGGGATACCTCGCCTCCCTCGGGGAGGGGGGGCTGCTGGCGCGGGAGCTGCAGCACCGCTTCCCGGATTACCAGGGCGAGGGCGCCGGGATCCTGGAACCCGACTGACCAGCCGGAGGGCGCTCGGCCGCTCCGGTCCTCGATCTCGAAGGCGTGGTCGAGCACGTGCCAGGCGCTGCGGCGGATGCCGTGGCGGACCGGCCATCTGGCGCCCGGGCCCCGCTCGGCCCCGCGACCATGCCCCACGCTCTGCTCGAGGCGC
>JAKBTP010000025.1 GCA_021844355.1 bacterium
GCAGGAGCCCCAACCCCCGGGCGATCTCCCGGGGGTAGGTGATCACGTTGAGCACGTCCTGGCTGTTGGGGAAGTTGGGGAAGGCGACCCGGTTGGTGGTGGTGACCCGGCCCTGGGCGTCGCTGGCAACCGCCACCACGTACCCGTCGACCAGTACCACGTAGGTGTTGCGCCCCTCCGCGGCGGCGACATGCAGCACCCCGGTGTGCCCCTCGCCAGCCAGGTGCCGCAGCAGCCGGGCCGGGTCGGTGAAGCCCGCTCGCAGGTTGCGGAAGAGGATCTCTCCCTCAGGGAGGGGGAATGCGCGGGCGTCCTCCACCAGCGCCACAGCACCCAGGTGGGCCGCGGGCTCCTCGGTGGGGTAGGTGAGGTAAGCCGGCGCCGGTGGCTCCTCTGCGGCCCAGGTGGCCGGCTCAGGCTCCAGGGCGTACTCCTCGGCCGGGGCCACCCCCTCGTCGGGAACCGGCTCAGCCGGGGATTCGGCAGCCTCAGGAGACTCCGGCTCACCCGGAGCGGCCTCGGAGGCGTCCTCCACGAACTGGGATTCCGCTACCTCGGCCTCGGGCGTGGCCTCCATGTCACCAGTCTCGGCTCCCCAGACGGGGTCCTGGGCGGGGGAGGGCCACGCGGCTTCCGGGGCTGGCTCCTGGTATTCGCCGCCGGGGAAGGCGACCACCTCCGGGCCCTGGGGGGACCCCCACGGTCCTGGGGTCTCCTCGGGCTCGGTGGGGAAGGCGGGGAAGGCCGACTCCCCGAGGGGGGTGGGTGTCCAAGCGGGTAGGTCTTGCCGCTCAGGCTCAGCCTCGAACGAGAACGGGGAGGGCTCCGCCGGGGACTGGTAGGAGGACCATCCCGACTCCTCGGCGGCGGGCTCCGCAGCCACCTCCTCCGTCTCCGCGGCGGCGGGCTGCTCCTCCCCGCCCTCTCCTGGCTCGGGCGCGGAGGGGATGGGCGGGAGCTCGCCCGCCCCGGGCAACATCGAGTCGGCGCCTTCGCCGGCGTCTTCGGTGGATTCCGGCTGGGCCTCCTCGCCCCCCGGGGCCGGGCTCTCGTCGCGCTTGCGACCGAACACCGGGTGGAAGATCTGCTGGTCCGGGACGGGCCAGGCACCGGGGGCGCCGGCCGGGACCAGTGCCGGCGCCAGCCGCCGGGAGGGGGGTGGCTCGATGAGCCGGCGCAGCGCGCCGGGGAGGGCGGGGCCGCCGGGGAGGCGGAGCCGGAGGGAGATCTTCATGGCATCAGCTCCGTGAGGGCTCAAAGGTCGGGTCGGAGAAACCCCGCCCCGCCCGCAGGCAATTCACCCGCGCAGTGTACGCAAGATCCGGCCGCCGCGATACCTGGCGCTGAATACTGTGCTCAGGCGGGCTGGGGCGAGGTCCAGCCCGGCCAGCTGCGCTGGTATCCCTCCCGCTCCAGCCAGCGCTCGGGTCTGCGGACCTCCCCCCAGCTGGGCAGCGACTCGGGGCCGCTCCAGACCCGGGCCAGCGCCTCCTCCCCACCACCCTCGCGGATCTGGCGAAGGAAGCGCTCCCCCTGCTGGTACTGCTGCAGCTTGAGCGCCACGCCGGAGACGAGCAGCAGCAGCCGCTCCAAGGTGGTGGGCTGCTCCTGACGGCGGTGGAAGGCGTTGTCCAGAGTCTCGAAGTCCGCGAGGTGGCGCTGCCCCACCTCGCGCATGATGTAGTTGGCGTGGCCCTCCAGGAGGGCCATGACCGCCTGGATGCGGCCCACCGCGGTCAGCTGGGGCCGGATCTGGCGGGCCGCCTGCACCAGCTCCTCCAGCCCCTTGGGCCCCTGGGCCCGCGGCAGGCGGGCCAGCTCGGCCACCAGTGAGGTGAGGTGAGGTGCGAGCCAGGGATGGAGCTCGAACTGCCAGGCGTGGGTCAGCTCGTGGAGCATGAGCCAGCGGCGCAGCGAGTCCACCGGCAACTCCGCCCGCTGCTGGAAGTCCCGCACGTTGGGCTCCACCATGAGGAGGGCCGGGGTGGGGAGCGACGCCGGCTCCTCTCCTCCGAAGCTCAGCACCGGGTCGTACTGGCCCAGGACCCGTCGCCCGATGTAGCCGAGCAGGGTGCCGAGGTACAGGCTGGTCGGCAGCCGGAGCACGGGGCTGCTCCGGAAGCTGCCGGTCATCTGCTCCAGAGGCCCGATCACCCGCTGCATCATCGCCAGGTTCTGGTCGACGAAGCCACGCCGGCCGACCACCCTCACCGCCCCGAAGGTGGCCGACTGGGCTCCGGTGCCGCAGGCAAGTGCCAGAAGGGGCACCAGCTCCTGGACCAGCGGCTGGTAGGTGTCACCCACCTCCCGCACCAGGTCCAGCCGGTCCTCACCCGCCCGGGAGTAGGCGGTGCGGCGCACGAGATCCCAGTCCAGCGCCCCCTCACCATCCCCCTGCCGCCAGTGGTTGGCGGCCCGCTCGGCGGCGACCGCCGCGCCGGCCACCAGCGCCGACCACGCCAGCGCCGACCTCAGGTCCGCCATCCGCCGATCATAGGCCCGGGACGGGCGGAGGGGTCCGGTGGAACGCCAGCTCCCTCCCCACCCGCTCGTACCCTAGGTTGTGGTAGAGGGGAGCCAGGGCCGGGTCCTGGAAGCAGAGCACCGGGGTGAGGCCGGCGGACAGCGCAGGAGCGGTGGCCGCCAGCACGGCGGAGGTGGCCGCCCCGCGGCGGCGTCGCTCCGGGTCGGTGGCCACCCCACCGACCTCGACCACCCGCCCGTAGCGCTTGGTCCAGCGCGCCGCCCCCACCACCCGGCCCGCCTCCTCCACCACCCAGGTGGGCTCGAGGCGGAGCCGAGCCCGCCAGTCGGCGGCGCTGTCCAGGCGCATCCAGCTGACCTCCTGGTAGATGCGGTGCAGGTCGGCGGCGTCCCGGAGGCGGGCGCGACGGGCCGGGAGCAGGGGGCGGGCGGGGACCAGCAGGCTGGCCGCCACCGTGATCTCCCGGATGCTTCGGTCGAAGCCTCCGAGCTCGCGCTCCAGGAGATGGTCCTCGAGAGCGGAGACACGCTCCAGATCGGGGAGGAGGCGCAGCAGCAGCTCCTGGCCGGCCTCCCGGTCCGCCCGGAGCGGCGCCAGCAGCTGGAACCTGCCCTTGGGGGTGAACGCCACCGAGGTGAGCTCCCCCGACGGGCCGAAGGCGCCCCAGAGAGGCGTCCGCCCCGCGGAGGACGCCTCCCAGCGCACCAGGGCCTCACCGAGGTGGAGCCCTGACCACCCCTGGGCGAGCAGGAACCTGGCCACCTGCTGGCGCTCCTCGGCGCCCAGCAGGCGGCGGAGCTGCCCTGCCGCCCCTGACCGGCCATCCATGGTGAGAATGATGGCGGGGAGGGCCGGCCCCCGGCTGGCACTCCCCAGAGCCACCTGCTAGCACTCGACCGGCCAGAGTGCTAACATGGGCCAAGAGCCAATCCGATCGCTCTTGTGGGAAACGAGGAGGAGATCAGAAGTATGCCCAAGCAGTTGCTGTTCGACACGGAGGCCCGGGCCGCGCTCAAGCGGGGGGCCGACAAGGTGGCGGACGCCGTCCGCATCACCATCGGGCCCAAGGGCCGCAACGTTGTGCTGGACAAGAAGTTCGGCAGCCCGACCATCACCAACGACGGGGTGACCATCGCCAAGGAGATCGAGCTGGAGGACCCCTTCGAGAACATGGGCGCCCAGCTGGTCAAGGAGGTCGCCAGCAAGACCAACGACATCGCCGGTGACGGCACCACCACGGCGACCGTCCTGGCCTCGGCGATGATCAACGAGGGGCTCCGCCACGTCGCCGCCGGGGCCAACCCGGTGCAGGTGAAGGCCGGGATCCAGAAGGCCGTGGACGTGGTGGTCGAGGAGATCAAGAAGCACTCAGTGCCGATCAGCGAGCGGGAGAAGATCGCCCAGGTGGCGTCCATCTCCGCCGCCGACCCCCAGATCGGGGAGACCGTGGCCGAGGCCATGGAGAAGGTCGGCAAGGACGGGGTGATCACCGTGGAGGAGTCCAAGGGGATCGCCACCGAGCTCGACCTGGTCGAGGGGATGCAGTTCGACAAGGGCTACATCAGCCCCTACATGGTGACCAACACCCAGTCCATGGAGGCGGTGCTCGAGGAGCCCTACATCCTGGTCACCGACCGGAAGATCTCGGCGATCGCCGACCTGCTCCCGGTGGTGGAGAAGATCCACCAGAGCGGCAAGCCGCTGGTGGTGGTGGCCGAGGACGTGGACGGCGAGGCGCTGGCCACCCTCATCGTGAACAAGATCCGGGGAATCTTCACCGCGGTGGCGGTGAAGGCGCCGGGCTTCGGCGACCGGCGCAAGGCCATGCTCCAGGACATCGCCATCCTCACCGGGGGAACGGTGATCAGCGAGGAGCTGGGCCTCAAGCTCGACAGCGTCCAGTTGGGTCAGCTGGGCCGGGCCCGGATGGTCAAGGTGACCAAGGACGACACCACGATCGTCGAGGGCGCGGGCAGCTCCGACGCCATCAAGGGTCGGATCGAGCAGATCAAGGGTGAGATCGAGAAGTCGACCTCGGACTGGGACAAGGAGAAGCTCCAGGAGCGGCTGGCCAAGCTGGCCGGCGGGGTGGCCGTGATCAAGGTCGGTGCCGCCACCGAGACCGAGCTCAAGGAGCGCAAGCACCGGATGGAGGACGCCGTATCCGCCACCCGGGCCGCGGTCGAGGAGGGGATCGTCCCCGGCGGTGGGACCGCCCTCCTGCTGGGTCAGAAGGCTCTGGCCGGCCTCAAGCTGGAGGGCGACCAGCAGACCGGGGTGACCATCGTGTTCCGGGCTCTCGAGGAGCCGACCCGGCAGATCGCCAACAACGCCGGTGCCGAGGGCTCGGTGGTGGTGGAGAAGGTCCGCAGCCTGCCTGCGGGCCAGGGCTTCAACGCCGCCACCGGCGAGTACGTGGACATGGTCAAGGCGGGGATCATCGACCCCACCAAGGTGACCCGCTCGGCGGTCCAGAACGCGGCCTCGATCGCGGGGCTGCTGCTCACCACGGAGTCGCTGGTGACCGACATCCCGGAGAAGAAGGGCGCCGCGGCGCCCCCGATGCCGGAGTACTGAGACCGGTCCCGACCGGGAGATGAGAGGGGGCGGCCCCAGGGCCGCCCCCTTTTCTCATGCCCCCTCCATCCACCGGGGGAGGGCAGTGGCCAGGACTCAGCAGCAGGCGGGATCGATCACCCTGGCCAGGTCGCCCAGCATGCCCCGGTCCACCCGGTAAACCGTGACACCGCCCCCTCGCTCCCGGAGCACCAGGCCGGCCCGGAGGAGGACACCGAGATGGTGGCTGATGGTGGCGTCGGACAGGCGCAGCCGCTCGGCCAGGTCCAGGTTTCTCGCTCCTCGGGAATCCTGTTGGATGAGAATGGACACGATTTGCAGGCGCACCGGATCAGCCAGCGCCTTCAAGCGCAGCGCGGCCTCCAGCGCCTCCGGCTCGGTCAGCTCTCCTCGGGCCACCGGTGGGCAGCAGACCGCTCCGGAGAGGTCGATCACCGGCAGCGCCTTGGGCATGGTCACAGTGTCTGGCTTGGCCTTGACAAATGTCAAGGCTCCCGGTATGCTCCGGGCCTAGATATACATCTAGCGAAGGAGGCGGGTGATGACCGACGGCGTTCGTGACCTGGTGCGCGAGAAGTACGCGCAGGCGGCGATTCGGCTTGCCACCACTTCGGACGGGTGCTGCGGCTCCAGCGGCGGATGCGGCTGTGGAGGAGAAGCGCCGGCCTTCGGATCCGACCTGTACCGGCTTGAGCCCGGTGCCGAGGCGGCGGGTTCGGCGGTCGCGGCGTCCCTCGGCTGCGGCGTCCCCACCGCGGTGGCCGACCTGCGGCCCGGGGAGATTGTGCTCGACCTGGGGTCCGGTGCGGGTGCCGATGTCCTGATATCGGCCCGCCGGGTGGCTCCCGGCGGCCGGGCCATCGGGCTGGACATGACGCCGGGGATGCTGGAGCTGGCGCGCGCCAATGCCCGGAAGGCCGGAGTCGAGAACGTCGAGTTCCTGGAGGGCTACCTGGAAGACATCCCGCTGCCCGACGGATCCGTGGACGTGGTCGTCTCCAACTGCGTCATCAATCTGACCGCCGACAAGCGGCTGGCCCTGGCCGAGGCCGCCCGGGTGCTGCGCCCCGGCGGGCGGCTGGCCATCTCGGACGTGGTCGCGGATCCGGACATGGATGAGGCGACCAGGCAAGACATGGTCCAGTGGACCGGTTGCATCGGGGGAGCGCTGTCGGAGCCCGAGTACCGGGAGACACTCACCGCCGCGGGCTTCGAGGAGCTGGAGATCGTCCCCAGCCATCGCGTCCATGCCCACGCGTGGTCGGCGGTGATTCGCGCCCGGCGCCCCACCGTAATCTGAGCCTGGCGTCGGGAAGCGGCACTGCGGGCGGCGACCCATCGGTCACAATGGGCCCGTCCGATGGCCGCCATCCTCACCCTTCTCACCGACTTCGGGACCGATTCCGGCTACGGCGGGGCCATGCTGGGAGCGGTGCTCCGGGCCGCTCCCGGGCTTCGGGTGGAGGTGATCACCCACGGCGTCCCGCCGACGGACATCGGCGCCGGAGCCTACTGGCTGGCGGCCTGCGCCCCGGCCTTCCCCGAGGGCACCGTCCACTGCGCCGTGGTGGACCCCGGAGTGGGCAGCG
>JAKBTP010000080.1 GCA_021844355.1 bacterium
GGACGCCTATGACGCCGCCCATCCTCGGCACCCCTTCCGCCTGGCCCTGGCGATGTCGGCGTTCGGCGACTACCACCGCCCGGCGGCGGAGATCGTCGCCGACCTCTCCTACTTCTACCGCACCTACAGCGGGAATCCCGCCTTCCGCAACTCCTTCAGCTCGCGGCCGATGGTGATGATCATGGACAGCCGCAAGTACCCGGTGACCACCGTGGCCGCCATCTGGAGCGCCGAGGGGGGCAAGGAGTACCTCATCGGCGACGAGACCGCCGCCAGCTGGCCCCGGGACGCCCCCTACCTCGACGCCGCCTCCTACTACTGGTCCTCCGAGAACCCCTGGACCAACTCCAAGGCCGCCAGCGACATCCGGACCCTGGGAGCCGAGGTGCACAGCAACGGCAAGAGCTGGTTCTCGCCCTTCATCGCCGGCTACGACAAGCAGCTGGTGGGCGGCTCCTGCGTCCCCCGGGACGGGGTCCAGACCCTGGACAAGGTGTGGAGCGTCAACTCCCAGAGCCACCCCCAGGCGTGGTTCGGGATAAGCTGGAACGAGTTCGAGGAGAACACCTACCTCCAGCCCAGCCTGAACTACGGCTCCAAGTACCTTCAGGCCCTGCAGCAGCTGATCCAGGGCCAGGCCGGCTGACCCGGATTACGAAGCGACCCCGGGTCACGGCACCGTTACCGGCTGGTGACACGGCTGGCAGTGGGTTCGACCCTATACTGCGCCCTGCCATAGCTAGGCCCGGGGTGATGCAGCCCCGGAAGGGAGATCGGAACAGGAGGAATCGGAAAGGTATGCTGAGTTCTTGGTACCTACGGCTGCGCAACCGCCTCACCGAGGCGCTGGCGCGTCGTGAGGCGGAGGAAGAGGGGCAGGGTATGGTCGAGTACGCCCTGATTCTGGTACTCATCGCCATCGTCGTGATCGTTGTCCTGGCCATCGTCGGTCACCGGGTCAGCGACGTCTTCAACAACATCCAGAACGGGCTTCAGTAACCCTTAGGTCCCAGGGGCGCGCGGCGGTCAGGCCGCCGCGCGCCCGCTTCCCCCTGCCGGCCCCGCCGGCGTCTTATCTCGGAGGTTATCCACGGTGTCGACCGATTTGAAAGGACGGGTCAATCAGGTCTGGATCGCCGTCGGGCTGATCTGCGCTATCGCCGCCTTCGGGCTCGCGTACTACTTCACCCGCGCCAGCGCCACCCCCCCCAAGCCGATAATCCCGCCCAACGGGACCCTGGTGGTGGTGGCGAGGGTGTCGATCCCCAGCGGGACGCTCATCACCCCGGGGATGCTGGAGCTGACCCGGATCAAGGGGCTGCTCCCGGCCAACGCCTACACCTCCTGTCAGAGGCTGGTGGGTGCCGCCTGCTCGGAGAGCAACGGGGTCTCGGTGAGCCAGCCGGCCACCACCTCCACCACCCTGGACTACTACGCGGTGGTTCCGATCGCCGCCAACACGGTGATCACCGGCACCCTGGTGTCACCGAACAAGGTGACCCAGACGCCCTCGTTCGGCAGCCTCAACCTCCCGCCCGGGGACGTGGCCATCGCCATCCCGCTCACCTCGCAGCAGGCGGTCGCAGGCTACCTCCAGGCGGGTGACCGGATCGACTTCATCTCCACCGCCTCCAACGGCAACGTGGGCTTCACCTACCAGGACCTTCTGGTTCTCGGCGTCGGCAGCCCCTCGACCACCGGGCAGGCGGCTTCCTCCGCCGGCGGTGGGCTGGTGGTGCTCCAGGTGACCCGCAGCCAGGCGCTGGGGATCGAGGAGCTGGAGAAGGACGGGGCCATCTACACCGTGGCGCTGCGCTCGGCCGCCGACTATGGCCACGGCTACATCCCCACCACCATCTCCCCCGCCGACCAGTACACCCAGGCGTGCACTCCGGGGACCTCGGTGAACCCCATCATCCAGGAGGACATGCAGCAGGCCCAGCAGGCCGTGGCCGCGGCCACCAAGACCTACTCTGCGGCCCAGAAGCAGTACAACAAGGACAACACCACCCTGCAGTCGCTGCCCTCCGGCAGCCCCAACGAGACGACCGCCAAGCAGCTGGTGCTGGCCGACGCCGCCACCCTGGCCCAGGACCAGTTTGCGCTGATCCAGGCTCAGAACCTGGTGCAGTCGGACCGGGCGGTGCTCTACTGCGGCGCCACCGCGGCCGGATCGGCCTCCACCAGCTCGGTGAGCCAGGGCAGCCCGCAGATGCTGCAGAACCTCTTCGGCCTCAACATCGGTTGAGCGGAGGGCCAAGGGAAGGAAGTCCGGTGGGTCGCCTCAAGCTCGGGGTGCCGGCGTGATCCGGGTGGTGGTGGTGGATGACATCCCCTCCACCCGGGAGAACCTCAAGAAGCTCCTCTCCTTCGAGGAGGACATCGAGGTGGTCGGCGACGCCGGGGACGGCAAGGAAGGGCTCGAGGTGACCCGCCGGCTCCAGCCCCACGTGGTGCTGATGGACGTCAACATGCCGGGCATGGACGGGATCACCGCCACCGAGCAGCTGGCGGTGGAGCTGCCCCAGTGCCCGGTGGTGATCATGTCGGTCCAGGGGGAGCGTGACTACCTCCGCCGGGCGATGCAGTCGGGGGCCAGGGAGTTCCTCATCAAGCCGTTCACCGGGGACGAGCTGGTGGCCAGCATCCGCCGGGTCTACGAGATGGAGACCAAGAAGGGCGCCTACGTGCCCAAGGCGGCCGCTGCGGCCGAGGGGGAGCAACCGCCCTCCCGGGGGAGGCTGGTGACCGTGCTGAGCGGCAAGGGAGGCAGCGGCAAGAGCGTGGTGGCCGTCAACCTGGCGCTGGCGCTCCGGGCGGAGACCTCCACCCGGGTGTGCCTGGTCGACCTGGACCTGCAGTTCGGGGACGTCGGCGTCATGCTCAACCTGGACCACGCCAAGACCATCACCGAGCTGGTGGACAGCGAGTCCCCACCGGACTGGGAGTTCGTGGACGACGTGCTGGCGGACGGGCCGTTGGGGCTACGGGTCCTCCTGGGCCCCTTCAGCCCCGAGTACGGGGACCTGGTGAGGGCCGAGCACGTCCGCTCGATCGTCGACATATTGCGACGAGAGTTTGACTGGGTCGTGGTCGACACCGCCAGCCAGCTGTCGGAAGCTGCCCTGGAAGTTGTCGACGCCGCCGACCGGATCGTCGTCGTCGGCCAGCTGACCATCCCCGCCATAAAGGACACCCGCCTCATGCTGAAGACCCTGGAGTCGCTCCGGGTGGAGCGCGACCGGATCGTGGTGGTGATCAATGGGCACGACGCCCACGCCGTCTACGACTCCTCCAGCATTGAGCGCAACCTGAAGTTCCCGGTCCGGGTGCAGCTGCCCTCCGAGCCGCGGCTGGTGGGAGGCTCCGTCCACCGGGCGGTGCCCGTGGTGGTGGGCAACCCGGACGCCGAGCTCACCTCGCTGTTCAAGGCGCTGGCCCGGAGCCTGGACCCGGGCGTCGACCCGGCGTCGGAGATCAAGGTGGAGTCCAAGCCCCAGGCCGGCCACCGGTTCAGCCTGCGGCGCTAGAGTAGCCGAGGAGCAAGCCCCATATGTCACTGCTTGAGCGGGTCCGCAACCAGGGCGAGGCGGAGGCCGAGACCGGAGCTCCGGCCGCCGCCCCCGCGTCTTCTCCCGCGCTTCCGGGCTCCAGGCTGGCCGGCGCGGTCACCGAGGCCGCCGAGAAGCAGGAGGCGCAGCGTCAGGCCGCGGCCCCGAGTTCGGCCGCCAAGGCGGCTCTTCCTGCGGCAGGGCCCGGCTGGCGGGAGCGGGCCGAGAATGCCCGCCAGCAGGACCAGCGCCACACCACCCACCCCCAGTACTCCGTCATCAAGTCCCAGGTGACCCAGGCCCTCCTGGAGGAGTACTCGGACGTCTCCAAGGCTCCCCGGGACACCCTGGTCGCCAAGATCGGGGAGCTGACCGCAGCGGTGCTGGAGGATCTGAGCATCTCCATCACCCGCAATGACCGGCAGCGGCTGGTGGAGCAGATCGTCAACGACATCCTGGGCCTCGGGCCGCTGGAGATGCTCCTCAAGAACCCCGACATCACCGAGATCATGGTCAACGGCGCGGACCAGATCTACGTGGAGCGTCAGGGGCGGATCCACCGCTACCCCGCCCACTTCGACTCCAACGACCATCTCATGCAGATCATCGACCGGATCGTCAGCTCGGTCGGGCGGAGGGTGGATGAGAGCTCCCCCATGGTGGACGCCCGCCTTAGAGACGGCTCCCGGGTGAACGTGATCATTCCTCCGCTGGCCCTCAAGGGCCCCACCCTGACCATCCGGCGCTTCAGCAAGGACCCGTTCACCATCGAAAACCTCGTGGAGTTCGGGACCATGACCCAGGAGATGGCCACCTTCCTTCGGGCCTGCGTCCGGGGCCGCCAGAACCTCGTGGTGGCCGGGGGCACCGGGTCAGGGAAGACCACCACCCTCAACGTGCTCTCCGGTTGGATCCCCGACGACGAGCGGATCGTGACCATCGAGGACTCCGCCGAGCTGCAGCTCCACCAGGACCACGTCGTGACCCTGGAGTCCCGCCCGGCCAACATCGAGGGCCGGGGGCGGATCGGGATCCGCGAGCTGGTGATCAACTCGCTGCGCATGCGCCCTGACCGGATCGTGGTGGGGGAGTGCCGGGGCGGTGAGGCGCTGGACATGCTCCAGGCGATGAACACCGGTCACGATGGCTCGCTGACCACCGTGCACTCCAACAGCCCCCAGGACACCCTCTCCCGGCTGGAGACGATGGTGCTCATGGCCGGCGCCGACCTTCCCTCGCGGGCCATCCGCGAGCAGATCGCCGCGGCGATCGACATCATCGTCCAGCAGGCGAGGCTGCGGGACGGCAGTCGGCGGGTGGTGGCCATCTCCGAGGTCCAGGGCTTCGACGGGGAGAAGGTGGTGCTCCAGGACATCTTCGTGTACCAGCAGGAAGGGCTGGACGACGACGGCCGGGTGATCGGCAGCTTCCGCGCCGTCGCCGAGCCCACGTCGCTCCCCGACCTCAAGGCGATGGGTGAGCCGGTGGACCCCGCCATCTTCCACGACCTCCAGCCCTCCACCACGGACAGCGCCGCATGAGCGCACTGCCCATCCTCTTCGACGCGCTGGGGGCGCTGGCGGTGTTTGCCGCCATCGCCGCCGTGGGTCTGGCCCGCACCAGGAGCCGCGAGGCCGACCTGGACCAGCGCGTCCGTCGGTTCGCGGAGGCGGGGGCGGGTCTGATGATCAGCGTCCCCGACGGGGAGGAGTCCGAGGACCGGGGTCCCATCAGCCGCCTCCTCGGCCGGCTCCACGGTGGCGGCCGCACCGGGACCCAGGTGCTGGCCAGCCAGCGAGGTCGTTCGGCGGCCATCTCCGAGGCGCTGGGACGGGCCGACCTCAAGCTCCGCCCCGCGGAGTGGTACCTGATCCGGGTGGGCACCGTCGTGCTCCTGGCCCTGATCGGGCTGGCCGTCTACCGCAACCTCATCTTCGCCGCCATCCTGGCGGTGGTGGGGGTGTTCATCCCGCCTCTGGTCCTGCGCTTTCGGGAGCGCCGGCGCTCCCGCCGCTTCAACGACCAGCTGGGTGATGTCCTGGTGCTGCTCAGCAATGCCCTGAAGGCCGGGTACAGCTTCCCCCAGGCGATGGCCAGCGTGGCCCGTTCGGCCAATCCGCCCGTTGCCGAGGAGTTCTCCCGAGCCAACCGGGAGATCCAGCTGGGGGTCAACACCGACGAGGCGCTGAGCCACATGGTCACCCGCATCCGCTCCGAGGACCTGGACCTGGTGGTCACCGCGGTCCAGATCCAGCGGGTGGTGGGCGGGAACCTCGCCGAGATCCTCGACAACATCGCCTTCACCATCCGGGAGCGGATCCGGATCAAGGGCGAGATCCGCACCCTGACCGCCCAGGCCAGGGCTTCCAGCTACATCATCACCGGGCTGCCGATCGGCCTGGCGCTGGTCCTGCAGGCGATCAACCCCCAGTACATCGCCCCCCTCCTGACCTTCAAGGGTCCGGGGCCTTACATCCTCATCGTCTGCGCCTGCTCCATCGCCGTCGCCTACTACATCATGCAGCGCATCGCCAACATCGAGGTCTGAGCCATGTCGGTTGACGCCATCCTGGTCGGGGTCCTGGCGGCGGTCGCCGTCTTCTTCGTGGTGGTGGGGGTGACCTCGCGTACCGCCGCTCCGGTGGACCTTCTGGACGCGCGGCTGGCCGTGTACGAGGCCCCGGAGGCCAACCAGACCCTGGACCAGATCGAGCTCTCCCGCCCCTTCAGCGATAGGGTGCTGCGGCCCTTCTTCGACCGCATCGGAAGGCGGCTGGCGGCTCTCCAGCCCCGCGACCGGGCCCAGAAGATGCAGGTGATGATCGATCTTGCAGGGCGCCCCCTGGGGATCAACGCCGCCAGCCTGATGGCCATCCAGGTGGTGCTGGCGGTGGTCCTGGGCCTGGCCTGCATCGGGCTGGCGCTCCTGCTCAACTTCACCTGGTGGATCGGGCTGGTATTCGGGGCGGTATTCGGCTACATCGCTCCCCAGTACCTCTTGAAGCGCACCGTCTCGGCCCGCCAGAAGGAGATCACCCTGGCGCTGCCCAACAGCCTGGACCTGCTCACCATCAGCGTGGAGGCCG
>JAKBTP010000104.1 GCA_021844355.1 bacterium
GGCCCCGGGTGCGCCTCGCCGTGGACGACGCCGGGGCGGGGTATTCCAGCCTCCGCCACATCCTGGAGCTGAGGCCGAGCTTCGTGAAGTTGGACCTGAGCCTGGTCCAGGGGATGGAGCAGGACCCGGCGCGAGAGGCGCTGGCGGCGGGTATGCAGCACTTCGCCGAGCGCAGCGGCTTCCGCCTCATCGCCGAGGGCATCGAGAACCAGAGGGAGCTGGCCCAGCTGCGCTCGCTGGGCATCGGGCTCGGCCAGGGGTACCTCCTGGGCCGCCCCCTCCCACTCGCCGGGGCTCGCCGCCTCCGGGTGCCGGCGAATCACTTAACTTAGACTTGACAAAAAGATTTGTCTTAGGCTAATCTTTCTCTGAGGCCGGCCGTGGGGCCGGTGCGGTCAAGAGGTCCTCTCCCTGATGGATTCGGTGCACCCCTCGGTCATGCTCTCCCAGCGCGCCCGCCTGGCCATCGTCGGCGCGGTGATGCTGGGGCTGTTTCTCTCGGCGCTCGACCAGACAGTGGTGGGCACCGCCCTCCCCACCATCGTCACCGACCTCGGGGGCAACAGCGTCTACGTGTGGGTGGTGACCGCCTACCTGCTCACCAGCACGGTCACCGTGCCGGTGTACGGCAAGCTCTCGGACATCTTCGGGCGCAAGGTGATGCTGATCATCGGGATCTCCCTCTTCCTGATCGGCTCCGCCCTCTCCGGCCTCTCCCAGAACATGGGGGAGCTGATCGCCTTCCGGGGCCTGCAGGGGCTGGGCGCCGGCGCCCTCTTCCCCATCTCCCTGGCGGTGATCGGTGACCTCTTCACCCCCCGGGAGCGGGGCAAGTACCAGGGCTTCTTCGGGGCGGTCTTCGGGGTCTCCTTCTTGGTAGGGCCCTTCCTGGGTGGCTTCATCACCGACAACATCAGCTGGCACTGGGTCTTCTACGTCAACGTGCCGATCGGGATCGTGGCCCTGGCGGTGATCGGAATCATCCTCCCCAACCACCGGTCCGACGGCCCGCGGCCGAAGATCGACTTCCTGGGGACCGCGGTGTTCACCGCCGCGGTGGTCCCGCTCCTCGTGGGGCTCACCGAGAAGGGGCTCACCAACACCTCCGGCCAGGCGGTGGGCTGGATCACCTGGCAGGTGGGTGGGCTGCTCGCCCTCTCCGCGGTGCTGTCAGTGGTGTTCGTCCTCATCGAGGCCCGGGTGCCGGAGCCGATCGTGCCCCTGGACCTGTTCCGGATCCGCACCTACTGGTCCTCCCAGGCGGCCATGTTCCTCCTGTCCTTCGCCTTCTTCATCGGGGTGATCTTCCTGCCCCGCTACTACCAGGCCTCCCGCGGCATCAGCGCCACCGCCTCTGGCTACATGCTCTGGCCTCTTCTCGTGGGGCTGATGGGCACCAGCATCCTGGCTGGGCTGATCATCAGCCGGACCGGCAGGTACAAGTGGATGCTGGTGGGGGCGATGGTGGTCGCCGGGGTGGGCATGCTGCTCATGACCCAGCTCAGCGCCACCACCCCTGACTGGACCCTCTGGGCCTGGATGCTGATCATGGGAGTGGGTATCGGGCCCTCGATGTCCGCCTACACCGTGGTGGTGCAGAACGCCGTGCCCCAGCGGCTCATCGGGGTGGCCACCAGCAACCTGACCTTCTTCCGGCAGGTGGGGGGGTCGATCGGGTTGGCGGTGGCCGGAACCTATCTGGCCTCCAGCTTCACCTCCCAGCTGCCCAAGAACCTGGCCAAGGGAGGGGTGCCCTCCGAGCTGTACTCCCACTTCCGCAGCAACGGAGGCAGCAGCCTCACCGGGGTGGGCAACCTGGCGCTCCATCTGCAGCACGTCCTCCCGGCGCCGCTGCAGCACTTCATCCCGGCCATAGTGTTCGCCATCCACCAGAGCCTGGCCCAGGCGATCGGGGGCAGCTTCTGGCTGGGGGTGGGGGCCACGGTGCTGGCGGTGGTCGCCAGCCTGTTCATGCGTGAGGTGCCCCTGCGCACCCACATGGGGCCGGCGGCGAGCCCGGCGCCGGGTGGGCAGCCGGACGCGGAGACGGCCGAGTTGGTTTCGGTGTCCTGAGATGGCAACGCGGACCACGGCCCCGACCGACTCCCGGAGCCTCCTGCAGGAGCAGGCCATGGAGGGCCTGGATCGGCTGGCCTGCAGGCAGTGGAGGCAGGGGGCGAGCGCGCACATGGACCGGCGCGGCCTCTCCCTCCATCAGCTCCACCTCCTGAGGTCCCTTCAGGGCGTCGGGCCGCTCACCGTGGGGCAGCTGGCAGAGCGGCTTCAGGTGAGCATGCCCTCCGCCAGCCTGATGCTGGATCGGCTGGAGGAGCAGGGTCTCACGGCCCGGACCAGGGACGCCGAGGACCGGCGGCTGGTCCACGTCCAGCTCACCGAGAAGGGGGAGGCCGAGGTCCGGGCGGCGGCCGGCTTCAAGCGTGAGGTGGTGGGCCGCGTGCTGGCCCACTTCAGCCAGGGCGAGCTTCAGTCCCTCCTCACGGTGCTGGGCGCGGTCGAGCGCGCGCTGGAAGAGGTGCTCCCCCAGCCGGCCCCCTGATCCTTCAGGCTTGGACGGCCCGGTTGCCGCCCCGGCGCTTGGCGGCGTACATGGCGGAGTCCGCCTCCTGCAGCAGCTTGGTCACTGTCCGGCCATGGTCGGGGAAGGCCGCCACGCCGAACGACGCAGTGACCCTGGGAATGGCGGCGCCGGGTGGCAGGGGGATGCGGGCCAGCCGGGTCCGCAGCTGGCGCACCACCCGCCGTGCCCCCTCAGGCCCGGCGTCGTGCAGCAGGAGCACGAACTCCTCCCCACCGTAGCGGACGGCCGCGTCCTCGGCCCGGATGACTCGCTGCAGCTCCAGGGCCACCGCCCGCAGCACGGTGTCGCCGGCCGCGTGCCCGCAGCTGTCGTTGAGCTTCTTGAACTTGTCCAGGTCGATCATGAGCAGCATCAGCTGCCGCCCGGAGCGCTCCGCCAGCGCCAGCTCTCGCCTCCCGGCGTCCCTCAGCCAGCGGGTGTTGAGCAGCCCGGTCAGGGGGTCGGTGATGGCGTGCTGCAGCTGCTCGGAGTAGAGCTGGGCGTTGCGCCAGGCAGCCGCGGCCATGTGCACGATCAGGGTGGCCATGGTCAGCTCCCGGGCGCTGAAGGCGTCGCGGCGGAAGCGCGTCACGTTGACCACCCCGAGGCGGTGGTCCCCGGCCACCATGGGAATCACCAGCATCGACTCGTCGTCCGGCGAGGTGCCCGGCACGTGGCCGGCGGCGGGGTGGGAGTCGGCGTCGTTGATCAGCTGGGGGGTGCCGATGTCGAAGGCCCAGCCGGTGATCCCCGCGGAGAGCGGGAATGAGTGCCCCATGACCCCGGCGACGTACGCGGACTCGACACTGGAGCGGGCCAGGAGTGGCCGGAAGCGGAGAGCGTCCCAGTCCGCCTGGTACATCGCCAGGCCGTCGCAGGGCACCAGCCGCTCCAGCTGGTCCGCCGCCGTCTCCAGCACCTGTTGGGGGTCCTGCTCTCCTTGGAAGGAGCGGGCGGCGTGGCCCAAGGCCTCGGCGAGCGGGAGCTCCG
Organism: bacterium; assembly: GCA_021844355.1. Lineage (GTDB taxonomy): Bacteria > Chloroflexota > Dormibacteria > Aeolococcales > Bog-877 > JAJYXT01. The sequence continues at coordinate 3,569 of JAKBTP010000104.1, forward strand.
GCGCCAGCCCGTCCGGAGCCGGCTCGGACACGGCCACCCGGAGCCTGGGGCCACGGGCCACCGCCTCCTCCAGGCCCAGCACCTGTTCGGGCAGCGGAAGCTCCTGGGCCCCCGGGCCGGCGACCACCAGCGCCGTTCCGAACAGGGGCCCGTGCCCGTACCTGACCCCCAACTCCAGGAGGTGGTCCAGCTGGGCCCGGGTGGACACCCCGGCGGCGACCAGGATCGCCCCCGTCCCGTTGCAGAACTCCAGCAGGCCGCGCAGCGCCGCCGCCAGCCCTGGATCGTGCTCAACCCCCTCGACCAGACTGCGGTCCACGTGGACCAGGTCGGGGCGGACCCGGGCCAGGACCGAGATCCGCATCCTCCCCTCGCCCACTTCGGCGAGGGAGACTCGGTACCCGCGGAGGTGGAGGTCGAGGGCCAGCTCCGCGGTGGGGGCGGCGACCTCAAGCTCGTCCTGCTCGCTGAGCTGCCAGACGACACTGGAGCGGGGGATGCCGTGCGCCTCCAGGTGCCGTCCCAGGAGCGCTCCCAGCCCGGGCCGGCTCCGCCGCCGAGCGGTGAGGTTGATGAGCACGCTGGCCGGAGCCACCCGGTGGGCGACCCCCAGCTGGGCTCGGATCAAGGCGTCGTCCAGGGCCTCGGCGACCCCGTAGGCGTCGGCGGCGGCCCAGATGTCGTCCCGGGACGGGAGGGCGTCCAGCCGGGGCAGCCGCCAGCGGAGCTCGTAGGCGATCACCGCGCGATCCTCGAGCCGCCGCAGCGGCTCGGCGGTGATCTTGAGGGCGTCTGGAGCCAGCAGCTGGCGCAGAGCCAGCTCCTGGCCCTCTCCCGGAGAGGCGGTGGCTAGGGGCGCGTCCCAGGGGCCGTCCCCGGGGTCCCGGCTGAGAAGTGTGGCCACGGCAAGATCTTGGCAGCCGCAGCTTCGACCCAGTTCACATACCGGTTACGGCTCTGTCGCCCTAGTTGAACCGTGGGGCAACGGCAGCCCTGGCCAGGCCAGCGTCATCTCCGAGAAGACCAGATGGCAGATCACCACCGGAAGCACAGATCCCGATCGGCGCCGCACCCAGGTGGTCACCAGCCCCAGGGGCAGGGCGCCCATCACCAGAAGGGGGTTTTGGGTCGGCAGCTGGGCGGCGGCGTACCCCAGGGCCGACCCCCAAACCGGCCCCACCTCAGCGGTCCATCCTCCAGATCTCCAGAAGAGCTCCTCGCCGATCACCGCGGGAACGCTCAGCAGCACCCGCGTCCTTGTGGGCGCCGATCCCAGGGCTCCCTGTAGCCATTCCAGAGAGCCGGCCAACGGGGAGATGCGCCCCGCCAGCCCCGCCCCCGCCCGGACTCCGAGGTGGAGGCCCGCCCCCAGGCCCAGCGCCGCCACCGCCCACCGCGGGCCCCAGCGCCAGCTGGCGGTCCGTGCCCTGGGGCCCGCGCTGAGCCCGGCCAGCGTGAGTCCCAGCGTCATGACCGGCCAGAATTGCCGCGGACGCCGACGGGCGAGGCGAGCCGCCGAGGAGATCGCCAGGAGGCCGAAGACGTCGCGCCGGGAGGGGCCGGATGTCATCGCCAGAGGGGTAGCCGCGGGAGCAACCGGTCCACCACCGCCACCGCGGACTCGGCGACGCTGAGGGCCAAAGCGCCGGCGAGGGAGCCGGGGTCGGGGGCGATGCCGGTCTCCCCCGGAGGTGTTCGGGGGAGGCCGAAGGTGAGCTCTGAGGGGAGCGTCTGGCGGAGCCCATCTCTGACGAGCTGCCGCACCCGCTCCCGGCGGCGCGCCTCCACCATCGCCCGACCCATGGGGAGCCGGGCTGAGCTGGCCGCTCCCACCAGCCCCCGGGCGGCCAGCGGCCGATGTCCGCGCAACAGAAGGGAGTGGGCGAAGTCCCGCTCCATGGTGGCGCGCTGGGCCAGCAGCGCGAGCTGGACCCGCTCCCTCGGCACCCGGGCCAGGGCGGCGGCGGCACTGAGCCAGGGGGCGTCGGCCGCCGCCAGGGTGAAGAGCCGCTCCAGGGCCGACCAGACGGAAGGCGGGAGCCGCAGGGTTGGCACCGTCTCCCCGGCGGCCTGTCGCGCCGAGCTCCGCACCCGCGGCCGGCTCACCTCTGAGCGGTCGCCGGCCGCCGCCAGCGCCGCCACCAGGCCGGCGGCCACGTCCGGCACCACCCCGGGAGGCTTGACGAATCCGTAGACGGAGCGAGGGCTGAAGCGTCGCCAGCCCTCTCCGCCCTCCACGGCGCCGATCCAGCCGACCATGCGGGCCATCTCGTAGGAGTCGTCGACCACACGGGTCACCAGCGAGGCCCGGCGTTCCGCGCCCGAACCAAGCTCCTCCGGCACCAGCACCTCCACCCCCCCGTGGCGCAACCGGGACTGCACCGGGAGCGCCAGGGGCGCCCTTGTGGGCCTGTCCAGGACCGCGAGCGCTGAGGGCATACCATCCGCCAGCATCTGCAGCCCCGAGAGCTGCAGCCGGCCGGAGTTGGTCCGGCGCCGTGGCGGGCCGATTGGCGAAGCCGGGCGGCGCTCTTTGGGCAGGGAGAAGCGGGCGACCCGGTGCCTGGCCCACCCCTGCCCCTCCGCCGGGCGCCAGACCTCCACAATGCGCACCCGGATCAGGACCCGCCGCCAGTACTCACCGTACAGCCGGCGCCAGAAGGGGTGCTCCGAGCTGATCCCGAAGAACTCCCGCTGGGCTCCGGGGCCCCCCATGAGGCGGAAGAGCTGGGCCAGGTTCTGGGTGCCGTCGCCGGAGTGCAACGTCGCCTCCCCCCTTATGACCACCGGGTCGCCAGCGGCCGACCAGCGCATCATCGCCACCCGGGGATGGACGGTGAGGTTGCGCACCTTGGAGGTGAAGCCCACGGTGGTGGATGTCCAGATCTCACCCTGGTCTGGCAGGAGCCGGGCGCCCACCGCCGCCCACACCGGGGTGCCCCAGGGGTTGAGTGTGACCAGGTCCCACTGCAGGAAGCGGTCCAGCCCCTCCAGCCGACTCAGCAACATCCCCCCAACGGTACGGG
>JAKBTP010000226.1 GCA_021844355.1 bacterium
TTCGGGGCGGTATTCGGCTACATCGCTCCCCAGTACCTCTTGAAGCGCACCGTCTCGGCCCGCCAGAAGGAGATCACCCTGGCGCTGCCCAACAGCCTGGACCTGCTCACCATCAGCGTGGAGGCCGGGCTGGGCTTCGATGCCGCCCTCAACCGGGTGGTGGAGAAGTTCGACAACGCCCTCTCCCGGGAGTTCGCCTTCGTGCTCAACGAGATCCGCCTGGGCCGGCCCCGGCAGGAGGCGCTGGAGGAGATGGGCAAGCGCTCGGGGGTTCCCGAGCTGAACGCCTTCATCCAGGCGCTGGTCCAGTCCGACCAGCTCGGGGTGGGGATTGCCCGGGTGCTGCGCATCCAGGCGGACGAGCTGCGCCGCCGCCGCCGGCAGCGCGCCGAGGCCAAGGCCCAGCAGGCCAGCCTCAAGATGCTCTTCCCCATGGTGGGGTGTATCTTCCCGACGCTGTTCGTGATCCTCCTGGGGCCGCCGGCGGTCCACCTGCTCTTCCATGTCGGCTGAGCGGGGGGCGCTGCCGGAGCGGGCGGACTTCGTGGAGGTGCTCCTTCCCGACGGCCGCCAGCTGGCCACCCGGGTGATGGTGGCCAGGGGGCTCGTGCGCCGGTTCTTCGGCCTCATGGGCAGAAGGGAGGTGCCAGCCGGCGAGGGTATCTGGCTGGTGCCCTGCCGGAGCATCCACATGTTCTTCATGCGCACCGCCATCGACCTCCTCTTCCTCGACGCCGAGGGGGAGGTGGTGCGCTCGGTGTCCCGGATGCGGCCCTGGTCGCTGCGTCCCTTCTCGGTCACCCTCGTGCCGGTGCGGGGCGCCCGCTCCACCCTGGAACTGGCCCCCGGCACGCTGGAGCGGATGGGCTTCTCCCCACCAGCCAGGCTTCTCCTGCGCCCGGCGCCCGGGCTCTCCCCCCAACCCCAGCTGACTTTGGAGTAACCCCATGGTGATGTCACAAGCCGAAGCCACGTCGGACCAGGAGGGATACCTCCAGGCCCTCGGCCCCCTCCGGGTCCTGGTCGAGGACGACAACCTCACCGAGATCATGGTGGTGGGCCCTGACATGGTGTACGTGGAGTCCCACGGCCGGATCCTGCTGACCGACGTCCGCTTCAAGGACCAGGAGCACCTCCTCAAGGTCATCGACCTCATCGTCTCCGCGGTGGGGCGGCGGATCGACACCCGCCAGCCCCTCTGCGACGCCCGCCTGCTGGACGGCTCCCGGGTCAACGCCGTGGTCCCTCCGGTGGCCATCGACGGGCCCATACTCACCATCCGCAAGTTCGCCAAGGAGCGGCTTCGGATCACCGACCTCATCCACTTCGGGACCATCACCGAGGCGGCGGCCTCCTTCCTCCAGGCCAGCGTCCTGGCCCGGGCCAACATCCTCATCTCGGGTGGCACCGGAGCCGGGAAGACCACCCTGCTCAACATCTGCTCCGGGTTCATCCCGCCCGACGAGCGCATCGTCACGGTGGAGGACGCCGCCGAGCTCCAGCTCCACCAGGAGCACGTCTGCCGGCTGGAGTCCCGCCCCCCGGACGTCCGGGGCGAGGGCCGGATCGCCATCCGCGACCTGGTGATCAACGCCCTGCGTATGCGCCCGGACCGGATCGTGGTCGGTGAGGTGCGCGGCGGCGAGGCGCTGGACATGCTCCAGGCCATGAATACAGGTCACGACGGCTCCATGACCACCGTCCACGCCAACACGCCTCGGGACAGCCTCTCCCGGCTGGAGACCCAGGTCCTCATGGGAGGGATCGAGCTCCCCAGCAAGGCCATCCGCCAGCAGATCGCCGCGGCCATCAACATCGTGGTCCAGCTCAACCGGCTCCGGGACGGGAGCCGCCGGATCACGGCCATCAGCGAGGTGGTGGGGATGGAGGGGGAGACCATCAGCATGCAGGACATCTTCCTCATGAAGGCCGAGGGGGCCGACAGCCAGGGCAACCTCAAGACCACCCTCGAGCTGACCGGAGTCCGGCCCCAGATCCTCGACCGCCTCTTCGACATGGGGCTGCCACTTCCTCCCGAGATCTCCCGCCTCTTCCCCGACCGCCGCGGCGACCAGGTGGCGGCGGTTCGGCTGCCCACCCCGCCCGCCGGTCCCCTGCAGCGGCGGCTTGGCTAGGCACGCTAGGCCCCTGACCCGGGGTCGCCTCCTCCTGGCGGCCCTGGGCGCCGCCGCCGCCCTCCTGCTTCTGGGCCCGGGCCTCAGCCCGGCCCTGGCCCAGAGCGGGTCTCCCACCGGGCTGGACGGCCAACTCTTCTCGCTGGTCAACCAGGATCGCACCAGCAACGGGCTGGGAGCGCTGGCCAACAACACCACCCTGGATGGGATCGGTGAGGCCCGACCCTATTACGGCTGCAGCGTCTCCCCGATCTACGGCAGGGCGGCGGACATGCTCAACCGCGACTACTTCTCCCACCAGATCCCCGGCTGCAGCGCCGACGGCGGCTATGTGTGGCCGATCATGTCCGCCGACGGGATCGCCTGGCGGTCGGCGGGGGAGAACATCGGCTGGAACTCCGGGGACGCCAGCCCGGCGGTGGCCATCAACAGCGCCTTCATGGCCTCCTCCGACCACCGCGCTAACATCCTTGGCAACTACAACATCCTGGGGGTGGGGTCGTGGTACACGGCCTCGCCGTGGAACTACCCGGGAAGTGGCGGAGGGCCCTGGAGCGACGTCTACATGTTCGCCGAGGAGTTCGCCCTCATCGCCGCCGCCGCACCACCTCCACCGCCTCCCCCCCCGCCGCCGCCGCCCAGCTCGGGGGGAGGTGGGGGAGGTGGGGGAGGCAGCCATTCAGCGCCCACCCCGACCCCGACCCCCACCCCGACTCCCACTCCCACGCCCAGGCCGAGGCCACCCCGCCGGGGGGTGGAGGCACGCTACCCGACGGCCCAGGGAGGCTTCCTCTCCAATACCATCGAGCAGGTGATCAGCGGCTATCTGGATGAGTGAAGTGGAGGCGGCCCCGCCGCCCGTCCTGGACGCCCAGGACCTTCACAAGTCGTACGCCATCAGCAGGACGCCGCGGGAGGTGGTGCGGGGGGTTTCGCTCCAGGTCCGCCGCGGGGAGCTCTTCGCCGTGATGGGCCCGAGCGGCTGCGGCAAGTCCACCCTGCTGCACATCCTGGGGGGGTTGAGTCAGCCCACCACGGGGCGGGTGCGGATCCAGGGGCAGGACCTTTACGAGCTCAGCGACCGGGACCTGGCCGCCTTCCGGCGCAACCAGATCGGCTTTGTCTTCCAGTTCTTCAACCTGCTGCCCAGCCTCACCGCCGCTGAGAACGTGATGCTCCCCTACCGCCTGGAGCGCGAGCGCGTCTGGCCGCTCCGCGGCCTGGGCCGGGATCGGGACGCTCGCAAGCGGGCCGAGGAGGTCATGAACCTCCTCGGGCTGTCGGGGCTTCAGGGCCACCGCCCCGAGGAGATCGCCGGCGGGGAGCAGCAGAGGGTGGCGGTGGCGCGTGCCCTGGTCGCCGACCCGGCGGTGGTGCTGGCGGACGAGCCCACCGGCACCCTGGACTACCACGGGGGCCGAGCGGTCCTGGAGCTGCTGCTCAAGCTCTCGCGCCAGGACCAGCGCACCATCGTCATGGTGACCCACGACGTGCGCACCGCCGCCTACGCCGAGCGGGTGGCGATCATGGTGGACGGGGAGATCCGCGAGACCGTCGAGCTGGGCCGCCGCAGCGTCCACGACACGGCCCCCCTGCTGGAGCGCCTCTCGGCCCATGGCCTCTAGGGGGACCCGCTCGTGATCCCCCTCCTCTGGCGGCGCTCGGCGCTGGCCCGGCTGCTGCTGGCGGTGGCGGCGCTGGCCTTGGGCGGAGCGTCGGTGCTGGGTACCCAGCTGGCGGCGGCGGCCCTGCACTACCAGGCGGAGCGAGCGGCCCAGCTCGCCGCGGGCAGAGCTCAGTACGACATCTCTCCCTTCAGCCGTCCGGGCTTCTCTCCCTCCGAAGTGGCTGCTGTGCGGAAGCTCCCTGCGGTCTCGGAAGTCGGCCTTCTGACCAGCAAGGCGGACCTGGCCCGGCTGCCGGGCGGGGGATTCCAGCAGGTGGTCCTGGTTCTGGACTATCCGCAGGGGGTGGCGCTCAGGCCACTTCCCCTGCTGAGGGGAAGCCGGCCGGGTGCCGGGATGGTGGTCGCGGTCAGCCAGTCTCTGAGCCCCGGGTTCTCGGCGGCGACTGGGCAGGGGGCGCCCGGGGCGGTGGGCCTCGGCGGATCGATCCAGCTCACCGAGTCCAGGGGCGTGGGCCGCTTCCGGGTGGTGGGGGTGGTGGCCGACTCCGGCCCCGGCGCCCCCTTCACCGGGGACGCGGTCTACGTCGACTCCGCCACCGCGCTGCGCCTCTTCGCCTCAGGGCTCGGGGTCCAGGAGATCGCCGTCCGGCTCCGCCCCGGAACCACCCTGGGAGCTCTCGACCGGGAGCTCCCCTCCGCCCTTCACCAGGACTTCACGGTGAGCGCGGCTCGTCCCGCTGGCCAGGACCCGGTATCGGAGCTGGCGCCGGTCCTGGACGCGGTGACCGCCCTCAGCCTGCTGCTGGCGGTCGCCCTGGTCGGCGCCACCCTCTCCTCCGTGGTCCTGGAGCGTCGACGGGAGATCGGGCTGGCGAGGCTGGCCGGGGCCAGCCGCACCCTGGTCTTTCGCAGCTTCATCCGTGAGGCCCTGGCCGTGGGGCTGCTCGGCGGGCTCCTGGGAGCCGCGGCCGGATACGCCCTGGCCTCTGTACTGGTGGCGATCTCCAGCGCCACCAGTACCGCGCCCCAGGTGGGGATCCGCTTCCAGTGGGAGTGGACCCTGGGCAGCGTGCTGCTCACCATGGCGCTGGCGCTGGTCGCCTCACTGGTGCCCGCCATCGAGGCGGCGACGACCCGCCCACTTGAGGCGGTGCGGCCGCGGTCCCGCACCGGCAGCCGCGCCTGGGCGCGAGCCTGGCCCCTCTTCGGTCTCGTCGCTGCACTGGGCGCTGCGGTGGCGTTCTCCGTAGGCGGCAGCTGGGGGGTGGCGCTGGGGGCTACCCTCACCTATGCGGCAGTTCTCTGCCTCCTCGGCTGGCAGGGTCCGCGCCTGGTGGGCATCCTGGCCTCGCTGATGGGTGGGCTGCTGTCGGCGCCGGTGGCGGCGGTCGCCACCCGGGCCCGGACCAGGCCTGGCCGAACCTCCCTTGCCCTGGGGAGCCTCTTCGTCTCCATGGCCACGGCCGCCAGCCTGGCGGGGATCACCTCCTCGGCGCTGCTGTCCGGGGACCTCTGGGTGGGACGACTCTTCGTGGGCAATTACCTGGTGGTCGGCCCGGTGGTCCAGAGCTCCCAGGTTGAGGCCCAGCTTCTGGCGGCGGTGCGGAGGGCGAGCGGCCACCCCAAGGTCTCCGACGTGGCGCCGATCCGGTTCGTCCCGGCCCGCGCCGGCCATCTCGCGGTGACGCTGGCGGCCACCAACCTGCCCGCCTACGCGGCCAGCGGAGCGTTGCAGTTCGTGGAGGGGCAGCGGGCTCGGGCGCTGCGCCTGGCGGCGCAAGGGCCCGGGGCGATCATCCCCCTCCAGCTTGCCCAGGCACTCCACGCCGGCCCGGGCTCGACGCTCGACCTGGTGGCGTCCAGCGGGAGAGGTAGGTTCCAGGTGGCCGGGGTGGTCGCCCACACCCTCCCGGGGCCTGGCGGGGTTGAGAGCGTGGTCATCTCCCGGGGCTCTGCGGTGCGCGACTTCGGCTCGGGAGCGGACGGCTTCGATCTGATCCAGCTGCGGGCAACTGGGCCTGGGGCGGCCGCGGCGGTCCGACTCGCGGCATTCCGCTACGGCATGCAGCCGGAGACGGTGGCCGCCGTCCGGCAGGGGGTCGACCAGGGGATTCAAAACGACATCGCCCTGCTCTCCGCGGTGGCGCTGGTCGGGGTGGTGATCGCGGTCCTGGCCGCCATAGACACCGTGGTCCTGGACACCCGGGAGGCCACCCGGGAGCTGGCCCTGCTGAGGGTGCTAGGGCTCGGTAGGGCGGCGCTCGGCCGGGCCGTGATCGGACAGGCCGCCGCCACCGCGGTCCTGGGAGCTGCCCTGGGTGTGGGGGCCGGGGTTGGCCTCGTCTACCCCGAGGTGGCCGCGGCTTCCACTCCCTACCTACCGCTCCCCTTCAGCGTCTCCCTGGCCCCCGTGCTGGCGGTCTCGGTGGGCGTGGTGGTGGCGCTGGCGCTGGCCGCCGTACTCCCCGCCCGGCAGCTGGCCCGAATGGATCCCACCGAAGCGCTCGCCGTGGAGTGAGCAGCCGGTGAGCGGGGGGGCGGCCCCAAGTCTCGACGAGCTGTTGGAGAGCCGGAGCCGGAGGCCTCGGAGCCTGGTCCTGGCCCTGGTGATCGGGGTTTCGGTGGGGATGTTGGTCTTGGCCCTCACCCGCGTCTTTCCCCCTCATGCCTACGGGCTCGCCTCGGACTTCCGGGTCTTCTATGGCGCGGCCAAGGCGATGGCGGCGGGCCAAGACCCCTACTCGCCCCATGTTCTGCTCCGCTTCCTTCAGCGGGCCGACCCCTACTCATACCAGCAGCCGGCTCTCAACTACTTCGCCTACCTTCCCG
>JAKBTP010000101.1 GCA_021844355.1 bacterium
CCGGAGCGCCACTCTCCGTGGACGGCCTCCCGGCCAGGATGGAGCAGGGAGCGAATGCCATCCCCGTCTGCCGTGGGCTCGGAGCAGGCAGCGGCGTCTCGGTGGTGGTGGCTCGTCCCCAGGCCCCTGGCAACTACTTCGAGTTCACCGCCTGCATGCGCGGTCCGCACCTCGGCGACGAGACCTCCCTGGCCATGGCGATGCTGAACTCCGCGCGATTCAGCGCCGGCTGACCTCCCCCGCCGACCGCCGGCGAAGAGCGCCTAGCCCTCCTCCAATCGGTGGCGGTATGGAGGACGGCGAGGCTGGAGCTTGACTAGGCCGGCTCTGGATGCTTGAGTACGCGCAGCGCGGCCAGAGCCGCCCCCGGCATCTGCCCTGTGCGCTCGCCCGCCTCGGAGGTCGTCGCCGATGGTGTATCAGATCCGTCCCCTGGATTCCTCCACCTGGGAGGCGTTCGCGGAGCTGGTGGAGCGCAACAACGGGATTTTCGGGGGCTGCTGGTGCATCGGGTATCACCCGGAGTGTGGCCAGCGGGGGATCAGCTACCGGGCGGTGAAGGAGCGCCGGGTCCGCAGCGGTGAGGCGCACGCCGCCCTGGTCTTCGACGGAGATGGCCGGGCCCAAGGATGGTGCCAGTTCGGCGACCCTGAGGAGCTCTCCAACATCAAGCACGCGCGGGAGTACTTCAAGGACGCGCCGCCTCGTCCGGACTGGCGGATCACCTGCTTCTACGTCGACCGGCGGCACCGCCGCCAGGGCATTGCCCGGGCGGCGCTGGAGGGAGCGCTCGAGGAGATCGCCCGCTGTGGCGGTGGTCTGGTGGAGGCGATTCCTGAGGTCACTGCCGGCCGCGAGGCCCAGGGGCGCTTCCTCTTCAGCGCAAGCGTCGAACTCTTCGAGGAGCATGGCTTCACCAGGGTCCGCCAGGTGGGGAAACACGCGTGGATCGTGAGCCGCACCGTACATCCCAGCTGAGCTGGGGCGGTCACGCCCGGGGACGCCCCTAGTGGCAGGAGTGCCCGTACAGACGCGCCACGGCCCGTTCGGCTGCCGCGCGCACCCGCGGCACGGGATCTTCCATCATCACGACGATGGCGCTCAGGGCCTCTTCCGGGCACTGCCGCGCGACAACCTTGGCTGCCATTTCGCGGACCCGCCACGCGGGGTCGGCGGTGGCACGCATGACCGCGGGCACCGCCGCCGGGTCCCACGCGTACAGGAGTCCCCGGCACCCCCAAACCCGCGGCCAGTAGCCATCCCTGCCCCCCTCGCGGCCGGACAGGACGAGGTCTGCGTGCGGGCCCCCGAGTGCCCGGACCAGGTCATCGTCGGCGCCGTGTCCTTCAAGCAGCTCGATGCAGCCGGCGACCACCGACGGCTTGCCCCGGTGTGCGCACTCGGCCTCCACGCTCTGCCTCGGAGTAATGCCCCAAATGCTCCGCACTGCGCCAGTCTGCCTGAAAGAAGTGGACAGGATGGCGACCCTTTGGGGCCGCTACCTCAGACACCCACTGTCCGCGCCGCTGCGTCGGGCAGAGCGGGTGCCGGTCCGGTGGGCACCGGCGAAGGCGCTATGCCCTTCTGCCGAGCCAGCGGACGGTGACTCCTGCCTCCTCTGCCACTCGGAACTCAGGGTCACCTGTGAGCACTGGGCAATCGAGCACCGATGCGGCGGCGGCGGCGAAGGCGTCGGCATAGCTGATCCCGCCCCGCGCCTTGATGGCAGCTGCCCGGCGCACGAGAGTGTCATCGGTGCCGATCCAGCGAATCGGCACCCCGTCGGCCCGGGTCTCGGCGCGAAGATTCGCCCACACCTCGTCTGCTGCTCGGGCTCCGGAAGCGCGTTCGAGGATGTAGGCGATCTCTCCGAGGTTGACCAGGGTCATCCACGGCTCACCGGTCCGCAGGATCTCCTCGACCTCCTCCCACCCAGGTTCCTGCCCGAGAAAGGTGAGGATCGCGTGGGCGTCCAGGACGACGCGATCAGCCATCCTCGCGCTTGCGATCCCGGGCGCGCTCCTTCAGCAGCGTTGCGGTCAGCGTGCCACCGTGGAAGCGCCCCCGCAACTGCTCCACCGAGAGCAGCGGCTTGGGAACCAGGTCGCCGCCTCGCTCCAACCACACCACCTTCGTGCCTGGCGGGAACCCGTAGCGGTTGCGCAGCGGCTCGGGGATGGTGACCTGCCCCTTCGGGTTTACCGTGGTGACCATTCGTATTACCTCCGCTCTCAGTGTACTACGGAGCCGGACCTGTAGTGATCGGCGGAGTCCGCTGGCGCAGGCGAGTGTCTCGGCACCCCCACTCGGCTGTCCCCGTCGGTGGCGAGAGCAAGCCCCGGTCGCGAGGCGACCAACAGCGCCCTGCGCCTTTGACACCTCGGAATCGCACCCAACTTGCAACTCTTGCAAGTGGTTCATGCCAAGGAGTCAGGTGCTCCTGTCGAAGTGGGGCGCTGGGGCGGGAGGGGTCGAACCTCCGATCTCCTGATCCAGAGTCAGGCGCCTTACCACTTGGCCACGCCCCAATGGCGGCCGGGACCGCCCAGGTCAGATACTAACTGCCCGCCTCAGAGATCAGCCGAGCCTCGCAGCTCCTCAAGGGCGCGCCGCAGCCTTCGGTCCACCACATCCGGGCCCAGGAGGCGGGCACAGGCGTCGAGCGGAGGAGAGACCTCCTGCCCGGTCAGGGCGATCCGCACCACCCGCATCAGGCGGCGGACCTCGGCCTTGGCTCCGACCGCGGAGCTCGCCGCCGCAGAGCTGGCCAGGGCACGGAGCGCGTCCATGAGGCCACCCGGGCCGCGCTGGAACACCGGCAGGGCGGTCTCGAGGAAGTCATGTGCAGCCATTCGGGAGAGTGACCCGTGAAGCATGCTGGCGCTCGGCTCCGGGTCGGTCCAAGCGAAGGCCAGCAGGCCGGGCACCTCGTCGAGCCTCCGTATCCGCTCCTGCACCATCTCCGCGATGGGCTCGAGCTGCTCCGCCGACGCCTGGGGCAGGAACGGACCCAGCCTGCGGCCCAGCTCTCCGGGGCTCAGCCGGCGGATCCAGACACCGTTCAGGTAGTCGAGCCGCTGCCCATCGAAGACCGCTGGGCTGGACTGGAGCCGCTCGAAGGTCATCCTGGCACGAAGTTCGGAGAGGGTGAAGACCTCCTCCTCGGTCCCCGGGGACCATCCCAGGAAGGCCAGGAAGTTGACGAGCGCCTCGGGAAGATAGCCCATCTCCCGGTACTCTGAGACCGCGGCGGCCCCGTGGCGCTTGGCCAGCTTCTGGCGATCAGGGCCGAGGACCAGAGGAACGTGGGCCAGTTCAGGGGGACTCCACCCCAGTGCTCGGTAGAGCACCAGGTGCTTGGGGGTGGAGGGGAGCCACTCCACCGCCCGCACCACGTGGGTCACCCCCATCAGGTGGTCGTCGACTACGTGGGCGAGGTGGTAGGTGGGGTAGCCGTCGGACTTGAGGAGCACCTGGTCGTCGATCTCGGCGTTGTCGAAGCGCTGAGGGCCGAGTACCAGGTCATCCCATGCCGACTCGCCCTCCGGCATCCGCAAGCGGACAACTTCGGGCCGCCCCTCAGCACGCAACTCAGACACCTCGTCCGGGCTCAGGTGTAAGCAGCGGCGGTCATACCGGGTGGGAAGCCCGCCCGCCCGCTGAGCGGCCCTCAGCTCCTCGAGCCTCTCCCGGCTGCAGAAGCAGGGGTAGGCGTTCCCTTCGGCCACCAGCTGGTCGGCGGCCGTCCGGTAGAGCGGCAGCCGCTCGGACTCCACGTAAGGGGCGCACGGCCCGCCCAGGTCGGGTCCCTCGTCCCACAGGAGGCCCAACCAGCGCAGCTCCGCCTGATACTCCAGGACGGACTCCGGGCGGTAGCGCTCCCGGTCGGTGTCCTCAATCCGCAGCAAAAAGCGCCCCTCGGGGCCGGCCAGGCAGTAGTTGAAGAGGGCCGTGCGCACATTGCCGATGTGCAGGGCGCCCGTGGGGCTGGGCGCGAAGCGCAGGCGCCGCCGGCCGGGAAGTGAGCTTGGCGTTGGCAGGGACGCCGGGCCCTCGCTCAATGGTGCAGGACGATCAGATAGATGCCCATCGACAGGCAGCTGGCCAGGAGCAGGGCACCTGCCACGAGCCAGCCCTCCAGCCGGGAGGTCCGGAAGGTCACGTCGGCGCGGGCGTCGCTGCTCACCGCCACTCCCTCGGTGCCCAGGTTGGGGTACCTGGCCCTTAGGGCCGCTGGACCACTCTTCGCGGCGTCGGGCGCGTTCGTCTCGGGAGTCGATCTGCTGGGGTCGGGCCGACGGCGCCCGCTCCTTGTCTCGGCCACCCTGCGAGTATAGGCAACATCCCATCGCCGCCCGCATCGTCTAGCGGTCAGGACATCACCCTTTCAAGGTGGTAACCGGGGTTCGACTCCCCGTGCGGGTAGGGGGCCCCGTGCCCGGTGAGCTCAAGAGGCGGCTGGTAGGTGCGCTCGGGGTGGGTTCGCGAGAGGCGGCGGGTGAGTCTGGAATGCTGCGGCGCTCCCGGCGCCATGGGCCGGCGGCGGCGGAGCGGCTGAGCTCAAAGAAAGGCGAAGCCGCCGGGAAGATCGGCGGCGGTGCCGACTTTGCTCCGGGGCACGCCAAGGTAGTTACCACCGGGTCGCAGGTTAGGTGGGCTCGCGAGATCTCCCCGACCTTGTGTGCCGACATCCGCCGCGTGCGTGCACAGGTCCCGCCCGAGCCCTCCTGGGCCGGGGCCCCGCAGCTGACCGCGGGCCCGCCCTGGGTCACTCCCCGGAGCAGACGGGGCGGGATCCCCCATCCCCCACGTCGGTGCTGGTAGTTTGCTGCCGTGCGGACCCATGAGTATCGGGCCACGGTCACCTGGACCGGGAACACCGACTCGGGTACCACTTCCTACACCTCATACGGTCGGGACCACGAGGTGCGCGCGCCCAACCGGCCGCCGATCCTCGGGTCCTCCGATGCCGCCTTTCGGGGCGACCCCTTCCGGTACTCACCAGAGGACCTCCTGGTCGCGGCCGTCAGCGCCTGCCACATGCTCTGGTACCTCCACCTCTGCGCCACGGCGGGCCTCTCCGCCACCGCGTACACAGATGAGGTCGTCGGTGAGATGACAGAGCACCAGGACGGGAGCGGGGAGTTCCGGCGCGTGACATTGCGCCCCCGGGTCGAGCTGGCGCCCCCCGCCGACCTCGACCTGGCGCTGGAGCTGCACCGCGAGGCTCACCGCCTCTGTTTCATCGCCCGTTCCGTCAACTTCGAGGTGCTATGCCAGCCGGAGGTCACGATCCGGGCCGGCGTGGGAAGCTGACGTCGAATGTCGCGGCCAGCCGGGGCGCGGCGTGCGCCGCTCCGGGGTGAACCGTGGGCAGTCGTCCTCACACGGAGGTTGCGGGCCTCCCCAACCCCCTAGTCGCGCGAGCTGAGCAGTGCCGCGGCGCCGAGGACGGCTCCCGGCAGGGCCCGCAGCCGCCCCTTCCCCACCCGGAGATGGATGGCGTACAGGATGAGGTTCCCCACTCCGCACCCTCGGGCCAGCACCCTTGCTGGGCCACTGCGTGGAGCGGCGCTGGCGGCCCCGCCCAGGGCCAGCCACATCCCCAGGCCGGCGATCGAGCCCACTGCGCGTCCCGGCGACTGTCGGAACAGTGACCGTCGGCGGACCCACACGAAGTGGGCGACGTCCGCGGCCCCCAGCCACCCGACGACGGCGAGCCCCGTCACCTCGCCAGGCGACGGCGACCTCATCCCGCCGTCACCGTGCGCTCGCGACCACCACCGCCCGGGGCGCGGGTGAGGTGGGGCGCCTCCGCCCCCGGCTCCGCGGTGCCCTGCAGGATCCGGTATCCGCGCAGAGCCAGCTCCAGGCGGAGGCGGTCGTCGGGGTCCTTCCAGTCCCCGACCAGCTCGCGGATCCTCTCGAGTCGGTACAGGAGAGTGTGGCGGTGAACATGGAGTTCCCGAGCCGCCTCACTGAGACCCCCTGCCGAGAGCACCACCTCCAGGGTCTGGCGCAGGGGAGGACGGCGGCGCGACTCCCGCTCCAAAAGAGGGCCGAGGCTGGCGGCCACGAAGCCTTCCAGGCCGGGGAGGTCGTGGAGCCATCCGAGGTAGGGGTGGAGCCGGCTCCAGTCGTGGACCGCCTCCTCAGGCCGCAAGATGGCCCCCACCGTGAGGGCGTCGCGGGCGGCCCGCACCGCCTGGGGAACGTCGGCGAGGTCCTGGGCCACAGGGCCCCGGGCGATCCTCCAGGGCAGCTGCTCGGCTTCGGTGGCGTTGCGCAGCGACCGTCGCAGGGTGGCGATCCGAACCGAGGTCGGGACCAGCGCCACCACCGCGGACTGGTAGAGGGCGACGTGCGCTCCCAGCGGCATCCACGAGGTGGCCACCGAGGCTTCCGCGCTGGTGTCCTCGGCCCCCACCACCACCACCTGGTACGGGAAGTTGAGCACCGTGCCGCCGGCCGCGGCCCGGGCCAGCGCCTCCTGGTCGGCCGTCCCCTGGATCACCTCGGCGAAGAACTGGTCGTACTGCCGGTCCTGCTCCCGCCGGGTGCGCTCGCGCGTCTCCAGGTAGCTGGTGCTCACCGCGGCGCTGATGCTGTCCAGGTAGTCGAAGAGCGGTCCCACCGCGGTCAGAACCGACTGCGCGTCGATCTCCGGATGGTTGCGCACCAACTCGATCACGTGCTGCCAGATGACCAGGGCGGCCACTCGGTACGCCCGCAGGATGGCGTCCAAGGGCACCCCGGTGGTGGCGAGCCGTCCGCCCATGCGCGAGAGCTGTTGCAGCTCCGGGCCCGAAGGGGGCCGAGATTCCGCCCACAGGGAGAGGAGCGTCGCCACCCCCTCCCGACAGGCCGCCAGCACCTCGCTGGAGAAGGCGGACCCACCGGCCACCCCCTCGGCGAGGGGAATCGTCCGGGCCATCTCGATCGCCATCCGCCGGGCCACCCGCTCCATCCGCTGACGGAGGGAGTCGATGATCACCGGGCTGACCGAGGGCATCCCCTCGTAGGTGCGGCGCGGGCGGCGGGGGCGGAGCAGGGCTACGGCCACAGCCCATCCAGCATATGCCGATCCTCGGGGAGGGCCGCAGAGGTCGCGGCTTCCGCTGTGGGCGCCCCTGCTCGCTCCGGGCCCCTCCGGGTTAGACTCGAGAGGAGATGTGGGGCTCTGAGGCTCGCGGATGCTAGCCGCCTACGCGACCAGGGTGGGTGGTGAGGACCCGCTGGCCAACCTCGAGGTGGGGGAGAGGCCGCGGCCGCAGCCGGGCCCTGGGTGGGCGCTGCTGCGCACCGAGGCGGTCTCGCTCAACCACCACGACCTCTGGACGCTGAGGGGGGTGGGCGCGCCGCCCGGGAGCCTGCCCCGGATCCTGGGCTGCGACGTGGCCGGGAGGGTGGAGGCGTATGGGCCGGACACCGAAGAGGCGCTGCCCTTGGGCTCTTCCACCGTGGCCCACGCGGTGATCACCTGTGGGGCCTGCGACGCCTGTCTGGGCCCCGACGAGACCTCCTGCCGCCACTTCGCCATGCTCAGTGAGGGCCCGTACGAGGGCACGCTCGCGGAATACTGCCTGGTGCCCGCGACCAACCTCTTCCCCATGCCGGCCGGCCTCTCGGCGCCGGAGGCCGCCTGCCTTCCCACGGCCTACCTCACCGCCTACCGCATGCTGTTCACCAAGGCGCGGCTGCAACCGGGGGCCACGGTTCTGATCCAGGGTGCCGGCGGGGGGCTGGCCACGGCGGCCCAGGCTCTGGCGCTGGCAGCTGGCCTCCGGGTCCTGGTCAGCAGCCGCTCGGAGGAGAAACGGCTTCGCGCTCTGGCCCGGGGCGCTCACCAGGCGTTGCCCCCCGGCCGGGAGGCGGTCTCGGCAATCATGGACCTGACCGGCGGAGAGGGGGTCGACGCGGTGATCGAGTCCGTCGGGGAGCCGACCTGGGCCACCAGCCTCCGCTCTCTGCGCCGGGGCGGTGCGGTGGTGGTCGCCGGGGCCACGGGAGGGGCTGACCCGCCGGCCGACCTGCGGCGCGTCTTCTGGCGCCAGCTCCGGGTTCTCGGTTCGACCATGGGGACCAGGGCCGAGTTCCGAGCCCTCCTGGGGTTCACCGAGGCCGCCGGGATCCACCCGCTCATCGACGAGGTCGTGCCCCTGGCCGGGGCCGTGTCCGCCTTCGCCAAGCTGGATTCCGGATCGGCCATCGGGAAGCTGGTCGTCTCCGGCACCTGACCCAGCGCCCGTCCTGGGAGAGGTCCAGCTGCGCCTGGTAGAGTCCAGGGCGGCGATGGGGCCCGCCTGCGCCGGCTGCCGCCGGATGATGGCTTCTACCTCTTTCCCCGCAGGCAGGAGGTGGTTGTGGAGACGGTCCCCGAGGCGGCGCCCGGATCTTCGCTGGCCGGGTGGAGCCAGTCACGAGATCAGGCCCTCCAGGTCCTGGACCGGCTGGCGGAGATGGCGGAGTGGCGAGGTGACAGCGCCGGGGCGGAGAGGCTCCGTGCGGCCCGGGAGCGACTGGGCGCCGGGCGGCTGAACCTGGCCGTCCTGGGCGAGTTCAAGCGCGGCAAGAGCACGCTCATAAACCGGCTGCTGGGCGCTCCGGTGCTGCCGGTGGGAGTCGTTCCGATGACCTCCCTCCCCATCCTGGTCGAGCATGGGGCCCGTCCGGAGCTCGCGGTCGAGCTGGCCACCGGCGAGCAGCTCCGACTCGGGCCGGAAGCTCTGCGGGAGTACGCCACCGAGTCGGGCAATCCGGTGAATCGTCGCCAGGTGACCCGGGTGGTCGTCCGCCATCCGGCCCCGATCCTGGCGGCCGGGGTGGTGCTGGTCGACACACCCGGGATCGGCTCGGCGCACGATCACAACACGGAGGTGGCGCACCGGGCGCTGGCCGAGGCCGACGCTGCCGTCTTCGTGCTCTCGGTCGACAGCCCGGCCAGCCGGGCCGAGCTGGACTTCCTCCGCTCAGTCCGGGAGCGGGTGGGGCGTCTGATCTTCGTTTTGAACAAGGTGGACCTGGTCAGTGCGCCCGAGCTCGAGGAGGCTGCCCAGTTTGTGCGCCGGACGCTCAGCTCCGACGCCGATGGCCTGCCGACCGACCTCTTCCCGCTGTCGGCGCGGGAGGGAGATGCCGGCTTCGCGGCGTTCCGCGCCCACCTGGAGGCTGCCCTCACCGGGGGCCGGGCCTCACTGCTCCTGGGGCGGATGCGCGGCCTGGGCCGAGAGGCGCTGGCGGAGGAGCGTCGGATGGTGGCGCTCCAGCGGTCGGCGATGCGTCTCTCCACCGAGGAGGCGCACCAGCGCGCCGAGGGGCTGGAGCGCCTGCTCGGCGAGGTGCGGCGGGCCGCGGTCGAGGTGGAGCAGCTGCTGCACTCCGACGTGGACCGGCTGGTGCCCGAGGTGGCCAAGCCGGCCATCGAGGAGTTCCGGGCGGCGGCGCTCGCGACCCTGGCCGCGCGGGTACGAGAGCTGGCGGGGTCGGGAAGCTCCCCCCGCCAGCTGCAGGCCGAGGTCGGCGAGCGGCTCGCCGGCCTGGTCCGGGACTGGATGGGCCGCATCGAGGAGGAGGTGACCGGCGCGCTGGAACCGGTCGCCGAGCGCCACTCGCAGAGGGCGAACCGGATGCTGGCTTCGGCTTCCGCCCAGATCGCGGCGCTCTTCGAGGTCGACCTAGCCCCCGTGTCCCTAGGAGAGGAGATGGGAGCGGCCAGCTCGCGACTGGTGCTCCTCGACGATCAGCCGCTCGCCCTGGAGGCCGCCGCGTCCGGCCTGCGCCAGCTCGCTCCGGGCCGCCTGGGCCGGCGGCTGGTGGAGCGGGAGGCGCTATCCCGGGTGGAGGGGGCCGTCGACCGCCACTGTGGCCGGCTGCGCTACGACATCGCCACACGGTTGGGTCGCAAGGAAGCGGAGTGGCGCCGCCAGCTCCGCGGGACGCTGGAGCGCCTGGAGGCGACCGTCCGGCGGGCCGGTGAGCTGGCGGAGACGGCGCGCTCCGAGGGGGCCGAGGCGTGGGCCCGGGCGGTGGCCGAGCTGGACCAGAGGGAGCGTGAAGTGGAGTTCCTGGAGCGGAAGCTGGCGGCCTGAGCTCGTGCCTTGACTCCCTTGACCCCGTGGGGGTAACATACATAACGTCACCTTTATGAAAGAAGTCTTTAAGTGAGCAGAGTCGGCTCGGACCGTGCCCGCCCCACCCGCCAGATCCTCCCGCTGGCTCTCACCCCCCTGGTGGAGGGAGACCTCGCCACCTACTTCGAGGGGCTGGCCAACCCCACCCGGCTGCACATAGTGGAGCGGCTGGCGCAGGTGAAGGAGGCCCGGGTCTCGGACGTGGCGATGCTCCTCGGGATCAGCCAGCCGCGGATGTCCTGGCACCTGCGCCTGCTGCGCCGCGCGGGCCTGGTCCTGACCCGCCGGGAGGGCCGCGAGGTCTTCTGCCGGCTAGATCGCACGTCGATCGCGGAGAACCTCTCCG
Source organism: bacterium (assembly GCA_021844355.1). GTDB lineage: Bacteria > Chloroflexota > Dormibacteria > Aeolococcales > Bog-877 > JAJYXT01. The sequence continues at coordinate 10,477 of JAKBTP010000101.1, forward strand.
CGTTCACGGCCCTGCTGGCCGGTGACGGTCAGCCCGGGCTGGCCGAATCCAGGCTCGGCCCGGCCGAGACCATCAATCCGCCGTCCCCACGTCATGGCGTGGAGCGGTCGCTTCCGGAGGTGATCTGAGGTGAGCAAGAAAGTCCGCGTGGCCATCATCGGAGTGGGGAATTGCGCCTCCTCCCTCGTCCAGGGGGTGGAGTTCTACCGCCACACCGAGCCTTCCCAGTTCGTGCCCGGGCTGATGCACGTGGACCTCGGGGGGTATCACGTGGGGGACATCGAGTTCTCCGCCGCCTTCGACATCGACAAGGAGAAGGTGGGATACGACCTCGGCGAGGCGATCTGGAGGGGACAGAACAACACGGTGGCCTTCGCCAAGGTGGGGCCGCTCGGGGTGCCCGTGCATCGCGGGATGACCCACGACGGCCTGGGCAAGTACCTCTCCGAGGTCATCGAGAAGGCCCCTGGCCCCACCGCCGACATCGTCAAGATCCTCAAGGACACCGGCACCGACGTGGTGGTCAACTACCTGCCGGTGGGCTCCGAGATGGCCACCAAGTGGTACACCGAGCAGATCCTGGAGGCCGGCTGCGCCATGGTCAACTGCATGCCGGTGTTCATCGCCCGCGAGCAGTACTGGCGGCAGCGCTTCGAGGAGCGCGGGCTGCCGATCATCGGGGATGACATCAAGTCCCAGGTGGGCTCGACCATCATCCACCGGGTGCTGACCCGGCTCTTCCAGGAGCGCGGGGTCAAGTTGGAGCACACCTATCAGCTCAACTTCGGAGGCAACACCGACTTCCTCAACATGCTGGAGCGCGAGCGGCTGGTCAGCAAGAAGATCTCCAAGACCAACTCCGTCCTCTCCCAGATGGAGCACGAGATCGGGCGGGATGACGTGCACATCGGCCCCAGCGACTACGTGCCCTGGCTGAAGGACCGCAAGTGGGCGCACATCCGGATGGAGGGCAAGGCCTTCGGGGAGGTGCCCCTCACCGTGGACCTGAAGCTCGAGGTCCACGACTCCCCCAACTCGGCCGGGATCGTCATCGACGCCGTCCGCTGCTGCAAGCTCGGCCTGGAGCGGGGGCTGTCCGGGGCGCTCGAGGGTCCCTCCTCCTACTTCATGAAGTCACCGCCATTCCAGGTCTCGGACGAGCGCGCTCACGAACTGACCGAGCTCTTCATCGCCGGCCGGGTCGGGGCCAAGTGCATCAGCGACCCTGAGGCGGACCACGCTCCCCGGGCGAGCCAGGATGGGACCGCGGATACCCAGCCTCTCGCCGTCCGCCCAGCGGAAGGGTAGGGCGCCAGGGGACGGGCTGGGGCCCCGGGGAATCGGATGGCGACCGCGACGGCGGCGGGCAGGGGGACCGGCCGGCTCCTGTCGTCGCCCGTCCAGACCACCTCTGAGTGGGTCTGCCGGGGTGCGCACGGCGCCAGACTCCTCGAGCCCCTCCCCGGGCCACCCACCGGGAGCGCCGGAGAGCGGTCCCGGGCGTGCACGCAGTGGTCCGCCTCCCACCACCACCCGGCGCCAGTTCCGGGCGGCGGGAGATGAAGGTCCGGGTGGTCCCCAGCCCGCGCGCCGCGCTCGGGCGGGTGCGTCAGGTCGCCCTGCCGTCCAGCCTGCCGCGCCCCGACCCCGACGAGCCCTGGCTGCCCTACCTCGGGTTGCGGACCGCGGAGGTGGTGATGCGCTCAGTGGACCGCCGGGTGGCCTACTGGTTCGCGGGGCCCCTGGCAGCGGCCCTCACCCTCTGCTGGCCCGCCCACTGGCGGGGGCTGCGGGCCAATCTCCAGGTGGTCTGCCCCGGCCTGGGCCGGAGGGAGATGCGCCGCCTTCTTCGAGCCAACGTGAGCAACTTCCTCAAGGCCTGGGTCGACGTGCTGCAGATGAGCCACCGGCCCCTCGAAGCCTGGACCCCCTGGGTGCGCACCGAGGACGCCCACCTTCTGGAGGAGGCGCGCCGGCTGGGCCGGGGGGTGATCATCGTCAGTCTGCACCTGGGCTCCTGGGAGGCCGCCATCGCCGCGCTCCGCGAGAACTTCGACGGGGTCGGGCTGGCGCTGCTGGCCGAACAGGTTCGGCCCATCCGCTGCTTCAACTGGCTGGTGCGCAACCGCGCTCGGGTGGGCTGCCAGGTGGTTCCGCTCAACGTGGACGCGGTGCGCCGCGGGGACCAGGCGGCGGTCCACCGTTCCGGGGCCGCGGCGGTGCGGCAGATCTACCGGATCCTGGGGGCCGGAGGCGTGGTGGTGATCGCCGTCGACCGTGACCTTCTGGGCACCGGTGCGGTGATGCCGTTCCTGGGGCACCGCGCCTCGATCCCGCTCGGGGCCGTCGAGATCGCCGCCCGGACCGGGGCGGCGGTGCTGCCCGTCTCCCTCACCCGCGATGCGCAGGACAACTATCACTGCCGCGGCTTCGCACCCTTCACGGTCACGCTGGGCGACGAGCCCCGCGCGGATCTGGAGGCGGCCGCCCGCCGCATCCTGCGCACCCTGGAGCCGGAGCTCCGGGCTCACCCCGACCAGTGGCATGTGATGAACCCGATCTTCGGCCCTCCGATGGCGGCCGAGGAGCCGGAGCCACCGGGGCTGCGTGAGGTGGCTTCGTGATCCGGGTGGGGATGGTCTCGCCCTATGACTACCAGCGGCCTGGCGGGGTTGGCGAGCATGTCCGCCACCTCGCCGAGGAGCTGCGGCGGCGCGGGCATCTGGTCAAGGTGCTGGCCCCGGCTGCCGGCGGCGAACGGTTGGATGTGGAGGGGTTGATCCCGCTCGGGCGGCCCATTCCCTTCCCCGCCAACGGCTCGGTGGCCAGGATCTCTCTCTCGTTCCATCTCACCCGCCGGATCCGTTCGGTCCTCGCCGAGGAGGCCTTCGACGTCATCCACATCCATGAGCCCCTCATGCCGGCTCTGCCGATCACCGTCCTCCGGCTGAACCAGGCCAGCGCCGCGGTTGGCACCTTCCATGCGTACGCCCGCCAGAACCTCGGGTACTACTACGGCCGTCCGCTCCTGCGTCGGCAGTTTCGCCATCTGGACGCCTGCATCGCGGTGTCGGAGCCGGCACGGCGCTTCGTGGCCCGCTACTTCCCCGGCGACTACACGGTGATCCCCAACGGGATCGACCCTCAGCGGTTCCACCCGGAGGTGGCCCCCAAGTCTGGCATCAGAGACCCGCGGCGCACGACGATCCTCTTCCTGGGCCGCCTCGAGGAGCGAAAGGGGCTGTCCACCCTTCTCGACGCCTACCAGCTGCTCCGCCAGGTGCGCACCGACTGCCAGCTGGTGGTCATCGGGGACGGCCCGCTGCGCCGGGGGTACGAGAGGCGGGTCGAGGAGGAGGGGATCCCGGACGTCCGGTTCCTCGGGTTCGTCCCCGAGGAGGAGAAGCCCGCCCACCTGACCGCCTGCGACATCTATTGCGCCCCCAACACGGGCAAGGAGTCCTTCGGGGTGATCCTGCTGGAGGCCATGGCCAGCGGCCGCCCGGTGGTGGCGACCGCTATAGATGGGTTCCGCCAGGTTCTCACCGACGGCCAGGAAGGGCTGCTGGTCCCCAAGGGGGATGAGGGGCAGATGGCCCGCGCCCTCGCCCAGCTGCTCGATCATCCGGAGCTTCGCCTCGAGATGGGGCGGCGAGGCCGGATGACAGCCGAGCGTTACGCCTGGCCGCTGGTCGCGGACCGGGTGCTTCAGGTTTACCGTAGGGCGCTGCGCCAGCGCTCCTCCCAAGAGGTGCAACCAAGTGTTCAGCAGACTGCTCCAGGCCTCCGTTAGGGCGGCCGCCCAGCGGCTGGCCGCCGCCAGCCGGCTGGTGGGCCTCAGCCCCAACGCCATAACCCTGATCGGGCTCGCCATCGCCGGCGGCGCGGCGGCCCTCGCGGCCCTGGACCTCCAGCTGTGGGCAGGGATCGTTCTGCTCCTGGCGGGGGCCTTCGACATCCTCGACGGGGCCGTGGCCCGCGAGTCCGGCCGGGTCCACCCGTTCGGCGCCTTCCTGGACAGCACCGCCGACAGGTACGGGGAGGGGGTGCTCTACGCCGGCCTGGCCTACCTCTTCCTCGCCCACCTCCACCAAGAGGTCCCGGTTTTTCTGATCGTGGCAGCGCTCTTCGGCTCCCTCCTGGTGAGCTACGTGCGGGCCAGGGCGCAGTCCCTGGGGTACACCTGCGACGTGGGCTGGTTCGCCCGCCCGGAGCGTGTGGTGATCACGGCCCTCGGGCTGATGCTGGGGCTGATGGTGCCGGTCCTCTGGATCCTGGCGGTCGCCACCAACCTCACCGCCCTGCAGCGGATCCACGCCGTTTACCGGCAGTACCGAAAGGCTCAGGATCAGGCGGCTCCCGCGGCCCCCGCTGAGGGGATCCCGGAGCCCGCGCCGGACCCCAGGCGGCGCCGCGGCGCCGCTCCCAGCTCTCCCTGACCAGCGGACCCTTTCGAACTTCGGATCTCCGACCAACCGGGGGTTTCCACCTAGTGGAAAGCAGGTGTAATCCCCACTTGGTTGACTATTCACTGGTCCCGGGTCTACTCTCTGCCTGCCGACCCGTGGGCTGCCGTCAGCCACGTCGCTCGGTCGAGAGCCGATCAGAGGAGGGACAGGTAGCATGGCGATGGAGTACACGCCGCTGCACGGGGAGGGGAGATCCTTCGCCGGGCTGAGCGGCCTGTTTGGCGAACTCATGGCCGAGGTCTTCGGCACCCTGACGCTGATCGCCTTTGGGGACGGCGTGGTGGCGGTGGCGGTGGCGGGCCTCCCCGAATCCGGGCGCACCGCCGGGCCCACGGTGATCTTCCAGGCGGGCGGCGACTGGCTGCTCATCACCTTCGGGTGGATGTTCGCGGTGGTCATGGGCATCTACGTGGCGGGTGGAATCACCGGCGCCCACCTCAACCCGGCCGTGACCCTGGGGCTGGCGGTGCGCCGCAAGTTCCCCTGGAACAAGGTCCTCCCCTACATGGGGGCGGAGCTGGTGGGGGCGATCTTCGGCGCCCTCATCGTCTACATGGTGTACGGGCCCGCCATCCAGGCCTGGGACCTGGCGGCCAAGACGGTGCCGGCGGCGGGCAACGCTCTGGCCAGCTACTCGATCTTCGCGACCTTCCCGGCCCCCTACTTCCACGGCAGCGTGGTGGGGCCGCTGGTGGACCAGATAGTGGGCACGGCGTTCCTTCTCATCCTGGTGCTGGCGATCACCGACGGCCGCAACCTGGCGCCGGCGGGGAACATGGGCCCCTGGCTGGTGGGCGCCGCGGTGGGCGCCATCGGCATGTCGTTTGGCCCCAACGCCGGATACGCCATCAACCCCGCCCGTGACTTCGGGCCGCGCTTTGTGGCCTGGCTCTTCGGCTGGGGCAAGGTGGCCTTCCCCGGGACCTACAGCGCGGGGGCGTTCCACTTCTCCAACTACTTCTGGATCCCGATAGTGGGGCCGCTGGTCGGCGGGGTAATCGGGGTCCTGCTCTACGACTACTTCATCGGCGATGTACTGGCCTCCCGGCTCAAGAAGGGCGAGGGCGAGCCCCCGCAGGGACGGGTGACCAGCGAAAGCCAGCAGTCGTAGGTGGCGGGCTAGCGCCGTGAAGAAGCTGATCAACCGACCTGAGGACGTGGTCCGGGAGGAGCTGGAGGGGATCGCCGCCGCCCACTCCGACCGGGTCAGGGTCTCCCTCGACCCCTACTACGTGATGAGGGCGGACGCCCCCGTCCAGGGCAAGGTGGCGGTGGTCTCCGGCGGGGGCTCGGGCCACGAGCCGATGCACGGAGGCTTCGTGGGCATGGGCATGCTGGACGCGGCCTGCCCCGGGGAGGTCTTCACCTCCCCGACCCCGGACCAGATACTGGCCGCCACCAAGGCGGTCAGCGGGGGGGCCGGGGTGCTCCACATCGTCAAGAACTACACCGGGGACATCCTCAACTTCGAGATGGCCGCCGACCTGGCCAAGGAGGACGGGATCCTGGTGGAGGCGGTGGTGACCAACGACGACGTCGCCGTCCAGGACAGCCTCTACACCGCGGGCCGCCGCGGGGTCGGGGTCACCGTCCTGGCCGAGAAGATCTGCGGTGCGGCTGCCGAGGGCGGCCGGTCCCTCAGCGAGGTGGCCGAGCTCTGCCGCAAGGTCAACGCCAACGGCCGCACCATGGGCATGGCCCTCACCTCCTGCACGGTGCCGGCGGCGGGCAAGCCCACCTTCGAGCTGGGCGAGGACGAGATGGAGCTCGGGATCGGGATCCACGGGGAGCCCGGCCGGGAGCGGCGCCAGCTGGCGACGGCCGACGAGATCGTGGAGGTGCTGGCCACCACCGTCGTGGATGACCTGCCCTTCAAGTCGGGCGACAGGGTCCTGGCCTTCGTGAACGGCATGGGCGGGACCCCGCTGATCGAACTCTACGTGGTCTACCGCGCGCTGGACCGCTTCCTCAAGGGGCGGGGGATCGCCATCGAGCGGAACCTGGTGGGACCCTACATAACGTCGTTGGAGATGGCCGGCACCTCGATCACCCTGCTCCGGCTCGACGACGAGCTGGTGCGGCTCTGGGACGCGCCGGTCAACACCCCCGGCCTGCGCTGGGGGGCCTGAGCGATGGGGGCGGCGGCGGCACGAGCGGGCGGCCCCGGGGAGGGGTTCTGAGATGGGGGCGGGATACCCCGAGAGCCTCTCTATGGTGCGCGGCTTCGCCCAGGCTGTCGCCGCCAATCGCGAGTACCTGACTCAGCTGGACGCCGAGATCGGGGACGCCGATCACGGGATCAACATGGACCGGGGGATGAGCGCCGTCGTTCCCAAGGTGGAGGCCCTGACCGACCACGACATCTCCGGCCTCTTCCGGACCGTGGCCATGACCCTCATCTCCACGGTGGGCGGGGCCAGCGGCCCCCTGTACGGCACCGTCTTCCTCCAGCTCGCCTCCAGCCTCAAGGGAAGGTCGGAGGTCGGGCTGGGGGAGTGGGCGGAGGCGGTCTCGGCCGCGGTGGCCGCGGTCCAGTCACGGGGGAAGGCGCAGCCCGGGGACAAGACCATGGTGGACGCCCTGCTGCCGGCCGCGGAGGCGCTCCAGGCGGCGCAGGCGGAGGGGGTGCCCTTCTCCGAGGGGCTCGCCCGAGCCACCAAGGCGGCCCACGGGGGCATGGAGGCCACCATCCCGCTGGTGGCCCGCCGGGGACGGGCCAGTTACCTCGGAGAGCGGAGTGCGGGGCATCAGGATCCGGGGGCGACATCCTCCTGGCTCCTGATGGAGGCGGCGGAGGCCGCGTTCGCGAAGGGGAAGTAGGCGGGCGGAGCGCCGCGGGGGGCGCGGCGGAGGAAAGCTAGCGGAGGTGGCGTGATGGCCAAGTACGTGGGTGCCCTGGACCAGGGCACCACCAGCACCCGGTTCATGATCTTCGATCATTCCGGGAACGTGATCGCGGTGGACCAGAAGGAGCACGAGCAGATCTACCCCAAGCCGGGGTGGGTCGAGCACGACGCCATGGAGATCTGGACCCGCAGCAAGGAGGTGATATCGGGGGCGCTGGCCAAGGCCGGCATCCAGCCCTCCGACCTGGCCGCCGTCGGGGTGACCAACCAGCGTGAGACCACGGTGATCTGGGACAGGACCACCGGTCGGCCGGTGCACAACGCCATCGTCTGGCAGGACACCAGGACCGACACCATCTGCAACGACCTGGCCAAGGACGGGGGCCAGGACCGCTTTCGGGAGAAGGTGGGCCTGCCGCTGGCCACCTACTTCTCCGGCCCCAAGATCCGCTGGGTCTTGGACAACGTCCCCGGGGTGCGGGAGCGGGCCGAGAGGGGCGAGGTGGTCTTCGGCAACATCGACAGCTGGTGCATCTGGAACCTCACCGGCGGGGTGAACGGTGGACTGCACCTCACCGACGTCACCAACGCCAGCCGCACCATGCTGATGAACCTCAAGACCCTGGACTGGGACCCCGAGATCCTCGCGATCATGGGGGTGCCGCGGGCGATGCTGCCCGAGATCCGGCCGTCCAGCCAGATGTACGGGGAGTGCAAGGAGGGGGTGCCCGGGGTTCCGGTGGCCGGTGACCTGGGCGACCAGCAGGCGGCCATCTTCGGGCAGACCTGCTACTCGGTGGGGGAGGCCAAGAACACCTACGGGACCGGGAACTTCCTTCTGCTCAACACCGGCACCAGCCCGATCCAGTCCAAGAACGGTCTTCTGACCACCCTCGGCTACAAGATCGGCGACCAGCCGGCGGTCTACTGCCTCGAGGGCTCGATCGCGATCACCGGTGCCCTGGTGCAGTGGCTGAGGGACAACCTGGGGATGATCAGCCAGTCCTCGGACATTGAGAAGCTGGCGGCCACGGTGGAGGACAACGGCGGGGTCTACTTCGTGCCCGCCTTCTCCGGCCTCTTCGCCCCCTACTGGCGCAGCGACGCCCGGGGCGTGATCGCCGGCCTCACCCGCTACGTCAACAAGGGGCACATCGCCAGAGCCGTCCTGGAGGCGACCGCCTGGCAGACCCGCGAGGTGGTGGACGCCATGAACCAGGACTCGGGCGTCGCCCTGACCTCCCTCCGGGTGGACGGGGGCATGGTCCACGACGAGCTCCTCATGCAGTTCCAGGCGGATGTCCTCGGAGTTCCGGTGATCCGGCCCAAGGTGGCCGAGACCACCTCGCTGGGCGCCGCCTACGCCGCCGGGCTGGCGGTGGGCTTCTGGACCCAGCTGGACGAGCTCCGGGCCAACTGGGGGGTGGACCGGACCTGGGAGCCCCGGATGGACTCCGAGCTCCGGGAGAAGGAGTACAAGCTCTGGAAGAAGGCCGTCACCCGCACCTTCGACTGGGTGGAGTGAGGTCCCCCACCGGGCCCTAGAGGTGAACACGCTGGACACCGACGTCCTGGTGATCGGGGGAGGCTCCACCGGGGCGGGGGTGGCGTGGGACTCCGCGCTGCGGGGTCTCCACGTCACCCTGGTGGACCGGCAGGACTTCGCCACCGGGACCAGCGGCCGCTTCCACGGCCTGCTGCACTCCGGGGGGCGGTACGCGGTCAAGGACCCGGGCTCGGCCCGCGAGTGCGCGGCCGAGAACCGGATCCTCCGCCAGGTAGCCGCCGACTGCATCGAGGACACCGGGGGGCTGTTCGTCAGCACCCCCGAGGATGATCTGGAGTACGCCGACCGTTTCCTCGCCGCGGCCAGGGCTGCGGGGATGGAGGTCGAGGAGGTCCCGGTGGGCACCGCGCTACGGGACGAGCCCCGCCTCAACCCCAAGATCCGGCGGGCCTTCCGGGTCCAGGACGGCTCGATCGACTCCTGGAAGATGGTCTCTGCCCTTCTCCGGGGGGCCGAGGCCCACGCGGCCACCGTCCTCCCGTATCACAAGGTCGTCGAGGTGCTGCGCCACGGCGACCGCGTCGAGGGGGCGGTGATGGAGGACCAGCGCACCGGGCAGGAGGTGCGGGTCCACGCCGGGTGCGTCGTCAACGCCGCCGGCGCCTGGAGCGGACAGGTGGCCCGCCTGGCCGGCTGCGAGGTCGGGGTGCGTCCGGGCAAGGGGGTGATGGTGGCGATCAACCACCGGCTGGCGCGGGCGGTCCTCAACCGCTGCCACCTGCCCTCGGACGGCGACATCATCGTCCCCGTCCGCACCGTCAGCGTGATCGGGACCACCGACCACCCGGTGGCCGACCCGGACGACACGGAGTGCAGCCCGGAGGAGGTGCACCAGATGATCGAGGCGGGCGAGCTTCTGGTGCCAGGGTTCAGGGAAGCCCGGGCGCTGAGGGTCTGGGCCGGCTCCCGGCCACTCCTCCCCAAGACCGGGGGCTCCGCGGGGGCGGGCGACCGAGAGGTGAGCCGCTCCCACACCGTGCTGGACCATGGGGCCCGGGACGGGCTGGAGGGGCTGGTGACCATCGCCGGGGGGAAGTTCACCACCCTGCGCCTCATGGCCGAGGACACCGTGGATGTGGTGGTGCGCAAGCTCGGGCGAGGGTCGGAGTGCCGCACCCGCACCGAGGTTCTCCCCGGGAGCGAGTCCCGTCACTTCTACTGGATCGGGAACCGCCAGCAGGAGGCGGAGACCGATCCGCCCGATGACCCTCTCATCTGCGAGTGTGAACTCGTGTCCCAGCATGACCTGGACACCGTCGTGGCCCGGCGCCCCACCTGGCGGCTGGATGACATCCGCCGAGCCCTGCGGGTGGGGATGGGCCCCTGCCAGGGCGGCTTCTGCGCCTTCCGGGTGGCCGGCATGCTGCATCAGGAGGGCAGGTACGGCCGGGCCGAGGCGAACTCGGCGCTCCGGGAGTTCGTCCAGGAGCGCTGGAAGGGGGTCAAGGTGATCTCCTGGGGCGCCCAGGCGCGGCAGACCCGGCTGGACCGTTGGATCTTCGAGGGGCTGTACGACCTGGAGCATCTTCCCGAGTGACGGCAGGGCGGCGCGGTCCCTGGAGGAGAAGGTGATGGGGACGGACGCGGTGGTGCTCGGCGCCGGGACGGCGGGGATGGTGGCGGCGCTGCGGCTGGCGGCCGCTGGGGCGTCGGTCCTGGTCCTGGCCGAGGGCGAGGGCGGGCTGCCGCTGGCGCCGGCGCAGATCGATGTGCTCGGCTACCGGCCACAGCTGGTCCTGGATCCCCTGGGCGAGCTGGCGGGCTTCCTGGAGTCCCGGCCCGACCATCCCTACCAGCTGGTCGAGGCGGGCGAGGTTGGGGCCAGCCTGGACTGGTTCCTGGAGCTGTCGGCGCCCCTGGGGTACACGGGAAGCCCCCGCCTCAACCGGCTGCAGCCCACCGGCCTGGGGGCGCTTCGCCCCACCTGCCTGGTGCCCGAGACCATGGCGGCCGGGGACCTCAGCGACGGCGGGTCGGTGCTGGTGGTGGGGCTCAGAGGATTCCGCGACTTCCACGCTCCGCTGCTGGCCGAGAACCTGGCCCTCGCGCACCCGCCCTCGGGGGCAGAGGTCCGCGCCCGGGCGGTGGAGGTGAGCCTACCTGGGGATCCCCGGGACCTCAGGCCCCAGCTGCTGGTGCGGCGCCTAGAGGAGCGGGGGGTGCTGGCGGAACTGGGGCGGGAGATCCGCTCCCGCCTGGAGCAGGAGGACCTGGTGGGTGTGCCCGCGGTCCTGGGGCTGGAGAGCTCCCACGAGGTCTGGCAGGGGCTCCAGGAGCTGGTCGGCAGGCCGGTCTTCGAGATCCCCACCCCGCCACCCTCCCAGCCCGGTCAGCGGCTGCAGCAGCACCTCTTCCGCGCGCTGCGCCGGCTCGGCGGCGAGGTGCGGCTGGGGGCCCGGGCCGCCGGGTATCGGGCCCGTGGCGATCGGTTGGTGGCGGTCAAGGTGGTGACGGCGGCGCGGGAGGTGGAGATACCGGCCGACCACTTCGTCCTGGCCACGGGGGGCATCGGCACCGGGGGAATCACCGCCGGCCCCGACGGGGAGCTGCGTGAGGAGGTGTTCGGCGCCCGGGTCTCCCGGGGAGGGGCGCCGGAGCAGCCGCTGGTCGAGTACATGGCGACCCAGCCGCTGGACCGGGTCGGGGTGGAGGTCGACGAAGAGCAGAGGCCCCTGGGAGGGGGCGGCGGGGCGCTCTTCGAGAACCTCTGGGCGGCGGGGGCGGCGCTGGCGGGCGCGGAGCCCTGGCGCGAGAAGTCCGGGGAGGGGATCAGCCTGGCGACCGGATTCCGGGCCGCTCGACTGGCCGGGGGGGCGCGGGCATGACCGAGCTGGCCTGGGGGGCGGAGGCGTGGTCCGAGGTCCGGGCCTCGCTGGACCGCTGCATCAAGTGCACCGTGTGCGAGACCGCCTGTCCGGTGGCCGCGGTCACCGAACTCTTCCCCGGCCCCAAGACCGTCGGCCCCCAGGCCGAGCGCTTCCGCACCGGTGGCCACTCGCCGGACCTCTCGGTGGACTACTGCTCCGGCTGCGGTATATGCAGCCGGGTGTGCCCCCAGGGGGTCCGGATCGCCGAGCTCAACTCAAGGGCCCGCTCCGAGCTCAAGCGGGAGCGGGGGGTGCCCCTTCGTGACCAGCTGGTGGCGCGCCCAGGGCTGCTGGGGCGGTTCGGGCGTCCTGTCGCCCCGCTCTTCAACCGGGCCATGGCCAACTCCCTGGTCCGCTGGGCGGGCGAGCGCACCATCGGCATTCACCGCAGGGCGCCCGTGCCCCGCTCCACCACCCGCACCTTCTCCCACTGGGTAGGGCACCACGCGGGCACCAAGTCGGCTCGCCGGGTGGTCTACTTCCATGGCTGCAGCACCCAGTGGTACGAGCCCCACGTCGGCCAGAAGGTCACGGCCATCCTGGAGCACAACGGCTACCAGGTGATCATCCCCAAGCAGGACTGCTGCGGGCTGCCGTTGCAGTCCAATGGGCTCTTCCCCGCCGCCCGCAAGGCGGTGACCAGGCTGGCGCGGCAGCTGGTCCCGGACGCCACCGGCGACCTTCCGGTGATCTCCTCCTCCACCAGCTGTGGCCTGATGCTCAAGCGGGAAGCCCGCGAGATCCTGGGTGCGGACTCCCCCGAGCTGCGCTCGGTGAGCGCGCGCACCTATGACATCTTCGAGTTCCTGCGGGAACTCCACCAGCGGGGCGAACTCCGAACCGACTTCAAGCCGGTGCCGCTCACCGTGGCGTACCACGCTCCCTGCCAGCAGCAGAACCAGTTGATCGGTAAGCCGGCGCTGGAGATCCTCCGGCTCATACCGGGGCTGAGGCTGGTCGAGCTCGATCGCTCCTGCTGCGGCATCGCCGGGACCTACGGGGTCAAGAGGGAGAAGTACGAGATCGCCATGCGGGTGGGGAAGCCGCTCTTCACCGACATCCAGGCCGAGGGGCCGGACCTCGTGGCCTGTGACAGCGAGACCTGCCGCTGGCAGATCTCGGCGGCCACCGGAGCCACCTCGGTCCATCCGCTCGAGATCCTCCACCGGGCCTATGGCGGCAGCTGAGTCGCCCCCGGACCACGTCCGCCTGGTCCTGGTCTCCCACAGCTCCCAGCTGGCGGCCAGCGCTGCCGCTCTGGCCGCGGCCATGGCACCGGAGGTGCTGGTGCTGCCGGCCGGCGGGGTGGGGGAGGACCCGGCCGTGCTGGGGACGGACGCCAAGCGGGTGGCGGAGTCCATCCAACGCGCCTGGTCCCCTGCCGGAGTGGTCGTCCTCATGGACCTGGGCAGTGCCGTCCTCTCGGCCGAGCTGGCGCTGGAGCTGCTCCCCGAGGGGCGGCGCCAGGGGGTCCGCCTCAGCTCCGCCCCGCTGGTCGAAGGGGCGGTGGCTGCGGCGGTGGCCGCCCAGGGGGGAGCGGACGTCGCCCAGGTGGTCCGGGAGGCGGAGGCGGGGCTCGCCGGGAAGCGTTCCCAGCTGGGCGACGCCCCCACCACTCCCCAGACCGGACCCCGCGGCGAGGAGAACGCCGGGTGGAGGGGGCTGACGGTGCGGGTGGACCTTCCCATGGGGCTCCACGCCCGGCCGGCGGCCCGGGTGGTCCAGCAGCTGGCGGGGCTGGACGCGGAGGTCCGGGCCACCAACGTCACCACCGGTGAGGGACCGGTCAGCGCCCGCAGCCTCAACGCCCTCGCCACCCTGCAGGTGGCGCCATCCCAGCTCCTCCTGTTCGAGGCCCGAGGGGCGGACGCGGAGCAGGTGCTCGGCCGGCTCGGCGAGCTGGCCGGCCGAGCCTTCGACGACCTGGAGGAGGCCGCCCCGGCGGCCCCAACGGAGGTCGCCGGGACGCCTCTCGCCCCCGGGGTCCTCGTGGGTCTGCCGGCTTCCCCCGGCGCCGCGGTGGGTGAGGTGGTCCACCTGGTACAGGCTGAGCTGGTGGTCCACGACCGGTTGCCCGGGCCTCCGCAGCGGGAGCTGGGCTCCCTGGAGGGCGCCCTGGGGGCCGTCCGGGAGGAGCTGAGGGAGCTGCGCGAGCGGACGGCCGGGCGATCGGGCAACTATGCCGCCGCCATCCTGGACGCCGACCTCCTCTTCCTGGACGACCCGGAGCTCTCCGGGCGGGCGCGGGAGGCGATCTCCGCCGGAGGAGTGACCGCGGAGGCCGCCTGGCAGGCTGCCGCGGAGGCCGCCCGCGCCAGCTGGGAGAGGGTCGCCGACGCCCGGCTGCGTCTCCGGGCCGCCGACCTGGACGGGGTGGCCCGGAGGGTGCTGGCCCACCTGCTGGGGTCACCTGAGGTGGTGCCGACCGGGACAGGCGTGCTGGTCGCCGAGGATCTGACCCCCGCGGACACCGCCCAGCTCGACCCGGCGTCTGTCCTCGGGATCGCCACCGCGGCCGGGGGCCCGACCTCGCACAGTGCCATCCTGGCGCGGACCCTGGGCATCCCGGCGGTGGTAGGGGTGGGGAAGGGGCTGCTCGAGCTTCCCGCCGGCCGGACGGTGCTCCTGGACGGTGACCGGGGAGTGGTCCGGCTCGACCCGACGGAGGAGGAGAGGGAGGCCGTGGGGAAGGAGGCGGCCCGGCGGGCCGAGGCCAGCCGCGCCGCCTCTAAGAAGGCGAGCCGCCCGGCTCGGACCCGGGACGGGACGGCGGTGGAGGTGGCGGCCAACATCGGGTCGGTGGCGGACGCCCGTGCCGCGGTCCTGGCCGGCGCCGACGGGGTGGGGCTCCTGCGGACCGAGTTCCTCTTTCAGGACCGACCGGTCCTGCCCGACGAGGAGGCGCAGTTTCGCGAGTACAGCGAGATCGCCGTGGCCCTTCAGGGCCGGCCACTCACCATTCGCACGCTGGACGTGGGCGCGGACAAGCCCCTTGCGTCGCTGCCCCGGGACCCCGAGCCCAATCCGGCCCTCGGGGTGCGCGGCCTGCGCCTGGGCCTCGCCCGGCGAGACCTCCTTAGGACCCAGCTGGCGGCGGTGGCCCGGGTGGCGGCCGAGCACCGGGTCCGGGTCATGTTCCCCATGGTGGCCACGGTGGGCGAGGTGCGCAGCGCGCGCGAGCTCTTGGCGGCGCTCCCCGCGCCCGACCAGAGGCCAGGGGTCCCACCGCTGGAGGTGGGGATCATGGTCGAGGTTCCGGCGGCTGCGCTGGCCGCGGACCGGCTGGCCGAGCTGGTCGACTTCCTGTCGATCGGCACCAATGACCTCTCCCAGTACACCATGGCCGCCGACCGGGGAAACGGCGGGCTGCGGGGACTGGCCGACCCCCTCCACCCGGCGGTCCTCCGCCTCATCCAGCTGACCGCGGCGGCCGCCACGGGGGCGCGCTGGGCGGGGGTCTGCGGCGAGCTGGCGGGGGACCCACTGGCCACCGAGCTGCTGATCGGGCTGGGGGTGAGGGAGCTGTCCGCCGCGCCGCGGCTGGTGCCGGGGGTCAAGGAGGCGGTTCGTGCCTGCACCCTCGCGCGGGCCCGGCGGCTGGCCGAGCGGGCACTTCAGCTGCCCGACGCCGATGCGGTTCGGGAGCTGCTCAAAGAGCCTCGCCGCTGACCGTCGCGCATCTCCCTGCTACGATCTGCGGCGAGGTGGAGCCGCAAGCGAGAGCCACGCGGCGCCGCATGCGCTCGGGTCGCTGATGGGAGCTCGCGGGACCGCACCCAGCCCCTCCGGAGCCGGGGCAGCGGCGCCGGCCGCGCCGGCCCGGGGCGGCCCCTGGCAGACCGGGGCGGTGGCCGGGGCCACCGGACTGCGCCTCGCGGCCGCCCCTGCCGTCATGGCGCTCTGCCTGGCCGCCGACTACCTGGCGGCACTGCTGGTCTTCGCGCTCGCCGCCGCGACCGACTACCTGGACGGGTACCTGGCCCGTCGCTGGCGGGTGACCACCGCCACGGGCAGCTTCCTCGACACCACCGCCGACAAGCTGCTGGTGACCGCCGCCCTGGTGGCGCTGGTCGCGGTGGACCGCGCCTCCCCCTGGGCGGCCGCCGCCATCGTGGGTCGGGAGGTGATGATCCTCGGCCTGAGAGCGGCCGCGGCCTCCCACGGGGTGGTGGTGGTCGCCTCGCAGCTGGGGCGGGTCAAGGCCACCGTGCAGTTCGTGGCGGTGGCCGCGTCCCTGTACGCCGTGGGCCCCGCCCTCGGCCCCCTGCCCCTCTACCAGTGGCTGATGTGGCTGGCGGTGGCGCTCACCCTCCTCTCCGCCGCTGACTACCTCCGCCGTTTCTCCGGGGTGGCCACCGGGCGCGCCGAGGCGCCCCGATGAGCTCCGGCGCGGTGGTGGTGGTCGGGGCCACCGGGTTCCTCGGCTCGGCCCTCCTCGCCGACCTCGTGGCCGCCGGGGTGGAGCCGCGCGGCACCTTCCGCTCCCCCGGTGGCGAGGCCGCCGTCGCCAGACTGGGGGGGCTGCCGGTCCCGGCCGACCTCCTGGATCCCGCGAGCCTTCGCCGGGCCCTGGACGGCTCCTCCCTCGCCTACCACCTGGGCGGGCTGAACAGCCTGTGTCCCCGAGACCCGGGCCGTCTATTCGAGGTCAACGTGCGCGGGTCTGCCAACCTGATCCAGGCGGCCGCGGCCGTGGGCGTGCGCCGGGTGGTCTACACCTCCTCCGCCGCCACCATCGGTGAGCCGGCCGGGGTGGTCGCCACCGAGGAGTCGGCGCACCGCGGGTGGTTCCTCTCCACCTACGAGCGCTCCAAGTACCTCGCCGAGCGCCGGGTCCTGGAGCTCGGCCGGGAGCTCGGAGTGGAGGTCGTCTGCCTGAACCCCTCCTCGGTCCAGGGCCCCGGCCGCACCGGAGGGACGGCCCGGTTCCTCATCCGTTACGCCCAGGGCAGGTTGCGCTGGATGGTCCGGACCCGGGTGAGCCTGCTGGCGGTCGGCGACTGCGTCGCCGCCCACCGGCTGGCTGCCGAGCGGGGCCGCCCGGGGCGGCGCTACCTGCTCAACTCGTTCACCATGCCGATTGAGGAATTGCTGGAGCTGGCGGGTCGGATCTCCGGCGTGCAGCACCGGCTTCACTTCCTGCCACCGCGGCTTGCCGTGGCCGGCGCGGTGGCCGTGGGGCGCCTGGCCGCGATGACCGGCCGCCGGGCGCCCGTGTGCGGGGAGATGGTGCGGACCCTCCTGCACGGCCACGCCTACGACGGCGCTCAGGCGGCTCGGGAGCTCGGCCTCAGCTACACCTCAGCCGAGGACCTCCTTCGCCAGACCTTCGCCTGGTACCGCTCACAGAGGCTGCTCTGAGCTAGGGCGGTCCCATGTCTCCCGGCCTATACTCCAAGTTGGCCGGCCTGGTCGGGGCCCGGACGGTGAGGCAGCGGCCCTGCGGGGAGATGCGGATTTTGGAGCAAGGCGAGCGGCCCAGGCCCTGGCGCCGAGCCTACCGCCGTGACCGCGACCTGCCCTGGGCGCGCAGCCCCGCCGCACGAGCGGTCCGAGGAGCCCTGCTCAACTTCGTGATCGGGCCGGTGGTACACCACTACGGCCATCCCCGGGTGCGGGGGCTGGAGAACCTGCGCGGGCTGCGGCCCCCCTTCCTCCTGGCCGCCAATCACTCCAGCCACCTGGACACCCCGGCCATCCTGCTGGCCCTGCCGCCCCGCCTGAGGCGCCGGACCCTGGTGGCGGCGGCCGCCGACTACTTCTTCGACGAGCCCTGGAAGGGGGCGTTGGTGGCGCTGGCGGTGGGGGCGATCGCCGTCGAGCGGGAGCGCCCGCCCCGCCAGTCGGTCAAGCTGGTGCGCCGCCTGCTCCAGGAGGGCTGGAACCTGGTGGTCTTCCCGGAGGGGGGGCGAAGCCACGACGGCCGCCTGCACCGGGGCAAGCGGGGGATCGCCCATCTGGCGGCGGCGGCCGGAGTACCGGTGGTGCCGGTGGGGATCGTCGGCACCTTCGCCGCTCTGCCGGCGGGGTACCACTGGCCGCGCCGTAGCCAGCTCGAGGTGCGCTTTGGCAAGCCGATGTTCCGCAACGCCCAGGAGCGGCCCCAACCTGGCCCGGCCGGGCTCAGGTCAGCCACCGAGGGGATCATGGCCTCGATCCAGGCGCTGACCGGTCAGGAGCTCGCCGCCGAGGAGGCCGTGCCCCTCGATGCCAGCGGTGCCCGCCGGGCCAGCTGACCCTCCCCGCTACCCTATCCCCATGGAAGCGGACCCGGACTCCCAGGCTGCCGATGCGCCCCTGGTGGGGGTGGTGATGGGGTCTCGCTCGGACTGGGAGACGATGCGCCACGCCGCGGAGACCCTGGAGCGTCTCGGAGTCCCCCATGAGGTGCGGGTGGTGTCCGCCCACCGGACCCCCGAGCTGCTCAGCCGGTACGCCGCCGAGGCGCAGGGCAGGGGGCTCAGGGTGTTGATCGCCGGCGCCGGGGGAGCCGCCCACCTGCCGGGGATGCTGGCTGCCGGAACCCACCTTCCGGTCCTGGGGGTGCCGGTGGAGACGAAGGCGCTGGGCGGGCTCGACTCCCTCCTGGCCATAGTCCAGATGCCAGCCGGGGTCCCCGTGGGCACCCTGGCGGTGGGGAAAGCCGGCGCGGTGAACGCAGCCTTGCTGGCGGCCGCCGTCCTGGCCCTCTCGGATGCCGGCGTTCAGTCAAGGCTCCTGGAGTACCGCCGCCATCAGACCGAGGAGGTGCTCGCCACCGGCGACCCCCGGCAGGCGGGCTAGCCGGTGGTGCGGGTGGGCTGCCTGGGAGGTGGCCAGCTGGGGCGGATGTTGGCCCTGGCCGGAAGGCCCCTGGGGCTGAGCTTCACCTTCCTGGAGCCTCAGCCCGATTCCTCGGCGGGCCAGGTGGGCTCACAGCTCCAAGGGGCCTACGACGACCCCGGGAGGCTGCGCGAGCTGGCGGAGTCTAGCGACCTGGTGACCTTTGAGTTCGAGTCCGTTCCCGAGCGGGCGGCCACAGAGCTGGCCGGTCGGTGCCCCGTCTTCCCCCCGCCGAGGGCGCTGGCGGTGGCCCAGGACCGGCTCCGGGAGAAGGAGATCTTCGCCCGGCTCGGGATCCCCAGCGCTCCCTACCACCCGGTCGCCGGCCCCGCGGATCTGCCGCCGGCGCTGGAGGCGGTGCCGCCACCGGCACGGCTCAAGACCAGGACCCTGGGCTATGACGGCCATGGCCAGGTCAGGGTGGACGGTCTGGAGTCGCTGCGCCGGGCGTTCGAGGCCGTCCAGGCCGTCCCGTCCATCCTGGAGCGGGAGCAGCATTTCAGCCGGGAGCTCTCGGTCCTGGGGGTGCGCTCGGGCCGTGGGGAGCTGGCCTTCTATCCCCTCACGGAGAACCACCACGAGGGGTCGGTGCTGCGCCTCTCGGTCGCTCCGGCGCCGCGCCTTGAGGCCACACTCCAGCGACGCGCGGAGGAGATCTGCGCTGCGGTCATGGAGGAGCTGGAGTACGTCGGGGTGATGGCCATCGAGCTCTTCGACCAGGAGGGGGAGCTGGTGGCCAACGAGATCGCGCCGCGGGTGCACAACTCCGGCCACTGGACCATCGAGGGGGCCGTCACCTCTCAGTTCGAGAACCACCTCCGGGCCGGTCTGGGGTGGCCGCTGGGGGAGACGTCGGCCCGCGGCCGTTCGGTGATGCTCAACATCCTCGGCGAGCTTCCCCCAGCCCCCGGTGTGCTTGCGGTCCCGGGAAGCCACCTGCACCTGTATGGCAAAGAGCCCCGGGCGGGCCGCAAGCTGGGCCACGTCACCGTCAGCCCCGCCCCAGATTGGGGGGGCGTAATGGCGCTCGGGCGCCTGCCGGGCATCCGAGTTCCGCCCGCGGCCACCGCCGGATGACCCCGCCGCCGGCCCCGGCCCGGATCGGCGACGGGGGACAGCCCGACCATCCCCCGGGCCGCCTCGCCGAGGTGGTCGGCCACGGGATGCAGCGCCAGCAGCTTGAGAGGCAGGTCCGTGGGGGCGCTCTCGCCCACGCCTACTGGATCGCCGGCCCGGCGCGAGTGGGGAAGACCACCCTGGCTCTGGCACTGGCTTCCGAGCTGCTCCAGGCGGAGAGCTGGCCGGGAGGGCTGGCGGCCCACCCCGACTTCTGGCTGGACGACCGCCAGGAGAGCCTGGGGGTGGATCGCGTGAGGGGCCCGGAGGGAGAGTTGGGGCCGTCCCTGCAGCACTTCCTCAGCCTCTCGGCCTACGCCTCCGGGCCCAAGGTGGCGGTGCTGGCCAACGCCGACCGGCTCACCCTCCCGGCGGCCAACAGCCTGCTGCGCCTCCTGGAGGAGCCTCCCCGGGAGTCCATCCTCATCCTCACGACGTCCAGACCAGACTCGGAGCATCTTCCGGGGACCCTGCGCAGCCGCTGTCAGCAACTCGGCCTGGGCCCGGTCGCGACCCCCCTGATCTCCAGCTGGCTGGCGGCTCGGGGCCGACCGAAGCTGGAGTGCGAGACGGCGGCCGCGATCTCCGAAGGGCGGCCCGGGCTGGCCCTGGAACTGGTATCGGACCCCGAGCTGGCCTCTCGGACCGCCGGCCTGCTGGACTCCTACCTGGGCTGCTCCAACCTCGGCCCGGCGGGTTGGCTCGAGCTCAGCCGGGAGCTGGCCGAGCGCGGCCGGGAACGGGAGCTGGCCTGGGAGGCGCTCCGCACCTGGGCGGCCTTCCTCAGGACGTGCTGCACCCTGGCGGCCGGGGCCGAGCCGCCCCCCGGGCCCCCTTCGTTCCGGGCGGGAGGCGAGGCGTGGGCGCGAGAGCTGGGGCTCCAAGAGTGCCTGAGGCGCTACGATCTGGCGGTGGAGGGCCTTTCGCGCCTCGCCGAGGCGGCCACCGCTAGGCTGGTCTTGGACCGTCTTCTGTTGCTGACCTTCGGAGCCTTCGATTCCCAACCCACGGCCCCTGCCGGCCGGGTGCGTCCTTGAGGAGATCCTGATGCCACTCGCGGTGGGGGTCAAGTTCCGCCGCCACGGCCCCCTCAACTACTACGCGCCCCCCGCCGACGAGGAGCTGGCCCCGGGCTGCCGGGTGCTGGCCGAGACCGCCCGCGGCCCGGAGATCGGTGAGGTGGTGATGGGCGCCACGGAGCTGGCCCCGGAGCTGCTTCCCAGAAGGCTTGAGCCGGTGATACGGCGGGCCACGGAGGAGGACCTGCGCCAGCGCCAGGCGATGGACGAGAGGCTGCCGGCCGCGATGGCCGCCGCCCGAGAGCTGGTGGCGCGCCGCGACCTGCCCGTCAAGGTGGCGCGGGCGGAGATCAACTTCGAGGGCAGCCGCATCCTCTTCGACCTCACCGCCGAGCGCCAGACCGCCTACCAGGACCTGGCCCGGGAGCTGGCCACCGAGCTTCGCTGCCGGGTGGAGATCCGCCAGATCGGAGCCCGGGACGAGGCGCGAATCCAGGACGGCTACGGGCCGTGCGGGCGCCGCCTCTGCTGCTCCTCCTGGCTCAAGGAGTTCGTGCCGGTCACCATCAAGATGGCCAAGGAGCAGGGGCTACCCCTCAACCCCACCCGCCTCAACGGCATGTGCGGCAAGCTCAAGTGCTGCCTCCAGTACGAGAACGAGCAGTACGTCGAGGTGAAGCGCCGTCTGCCCCGCCCCGGCCAGCAGCTCCAACTGGACCAGGGTGCCGCGGTGGTGTCCGAGGTCGACGTGGTCCGTGAGCAGGTGCTGGTCACCATGACCGAGAGTGGCACCGTGATGGCGGTGCCGGCAGCCGAGGTGGAGTCCCCGGCGGCCGGCAGGCGGAAGGGCCGCCGCAGCGGCCCCGCGAGGGAGCCGGAGGGCTGACCCGAGGCGGTCAGCGCCGGCGCAGATACCTCCAGGCAACCCAGGCGCTGGCGGCCAGGGCGGCCAGCCCCAAGGCGCCTGCCAGTCGGCGGTCCCTCAGCTGAGCCCTCGGCTGCACCGGCGGCAGGATCTCGAGCTGAGGTGGGGGCCCGGCCGCCGGGGCCGCGGCCACCGGGGCCGACTCCTGGCGTAAGCGCGTCTCCAGCGCCCGGCGGAACCTGGCCACCCCCTGGGAGACGGCCCGCTCCTGGGCCGCGGCACCGGCCTCGTCTATCCGTCCCCGCCCGTCCACCAGGACGGTGAGGCGGAGGTCCGATCCTCCGTCCGGCGCCTCCCGGACGCGGGCGCGGACCTCGACGTGGGCCCTCCCCTCGCCGCGCACCTCGCGACCGCTCAGCGTCCAGGTGACCCGTTTCCCCGGCTCCTCGATGTGCTGGCGGCCGTACCCTCGGTAGGTCACGGCGTGACCCCCGATCGTCGCTCGCACAGTTCCCCGGCCGGCCTCCGACCGGCGCAGGCCGGGCAGGAGCTCAGCCGCCCCACCCTCCAGCACCAGAAGGCTCCACACCCTCTCCGGGGCGGCCGCCAGCCGGATCTCTTCGATGTAGGTCATGACCGGCCCTCCTCATCTCCACTGCCGCCACTGGCGCCCTCCGGAGGCGGCGGCGCGGCGGGCTCCCAGCCCGGGAGGTGTCGGCCGCGAGGCGCGGGGGGTGAGCTCGGGGGGCGCCGGGGGGCGGGTGGTGCCACCAGCTGGGACAGCGGGGTGCCCGCCAGCTCCCGCCGCACCACCATGGTGCCAGCCAGCAGGTCCTCCAGGGCCCGGCGGTCAGGACGGGAGATGATCAGGATCGGGCTGCCCACGTACTCGAAGAACAGCAGCGGAAGGCTGATCGGGGTCACCAGCAGGGGCAGCCAGAAGGGGATCGAGCGGAGCACCGCGGCGCGCACGCTGAGCGGGGACCCGTCCAGCCTGGTGATCCGCAGGCCGAGGGCGAGCTTGCCCGGCGTGGCCCCCCAGATGAGGTAGCTGGCTATGAGATAGGCGGCGGTGAGCACCTCGATGGCGATGTAGAAGTGGAACACCGTGGCGTTGACGTCCGGGTACTTGGCGAGGGAGGCGCTCAGCCCCGCCTTGGGGTGGCTCTGGTAGTAGGCAGACCAGCGGTTCACCTCCCCGGCGGCGATGAGCTCGTATGCCACCACCTCAGGGATCAGGAGGGCGAAGAAGTCGATCACCCCGGCAAGGAAGCGGGGTCCACGGGGAAGTGGGGGGTGGCCCCAGTTCGAGTTGGCCCGGTCGGCGCCGTCCGGGGTCTGCCGCAACACTGGCTCCCTCTCGGCCCGCCTCGGATCCCGGTCTCATGGTCTCAAGGCGTCGCGAACTTGATTCTAAGCACCTTGGGCGAGTGCCGCCTCGGAAAACGGGAACCACGGATGGGAGCAGGGCACCCGCCGAAGCCGTAACGATTGATGCACGGCGGATCGGAACGGCGCACCTCACCAATACAGTCAGGGGCATGCAGAAGCCCAACCGGGGCTCTACGAGAGTGCTCATCTCGGCTCGTCTGCGGGGCTGGGCGGAGCACCTTCGGAGCGGCTCCCCGGGGCAGGGGATGGTTGAGTACGCGCTCATCCTGATGCTGGTGGCCATGGTTCTCATCGTCATCGTCGGAGTGCTGGGAGGGCATGTGACGAACATGTATTCCAACATCTCCAATGGAGTTGCGCGCGCCAGCAGCTGACCCGACCGGGGGGCCCTCCGGGCCTCTGCTATCCTCGACTTCGGAGCCGCCGGCCGCCTCCGGCCGGAACCGATTCTGAGGAGTACCCGCGCACATGACCTACGTGATCGGCGAGACCTGCATCGACGTCAAGGACAAGTCCTGCGTAGAAGTGTGTCCGGTGGACTGCATCATCGGCGGCGACGAGGACCGGATGCTCTTCATCGACCCCGCCGAGTGCATCGACTGCGGGGCCTGCGTCGACCCCTGCCCGGTGGACGCCATCTACGCCGAGGAGGACCTTCCCCCGGAGTGGGGGGAGTACGTCGAGATCAACCGGGAGTACTTCCAGGACCGGGAGGCGGCCCGGGCCAAGGTGGCGGTCAAGGAGGTCACCCCGGCTCAGCTCGACTGAGCTCCTCCTCGTCGGCGATTAGGGTCATTACCACAAGCTCTGCCCGCTATTCTTGGTGTGACTATCCCGATGCCCGGCGCCGCCACCGGCGCTATCGTCTGGGGAGCAGGCGGCTTTGGGCATGGAGGAGCCAGATGGCTATGACCGTGGACCGGCAGCTGGGGGTGGAGGCGGGGACTGACCCCAAGGCGGTGATCGCCTTCGCCAGGGACCAGGGCGTCAAGATCGTCGACTTCCGCTTCAGCGACCTCTTGGGCCAGTGGCAGCACTTCAGCA